>NZ_KV793300.1:0-126604 GCF_001808425.1 Pseudomonas sp. HMSC08G10
TGGAGGTGTCTACGAAACCAGAGGCGATTCAGACTGCTATCGACCCAGGTGTTTGAATAGCGCTACAGGCAATGATTGTGGCTATCCATAACGTCTCTGGGTCGTATAGGTGGAGCTAACACCTACCCACTAGCAGCTTACGCTTGAAAAAAGCCGAAGTCGGTAGAATTCACTGTGGTCGAAAATCGGTCATCTGCGGCAGCCACCAAGCTGTTTCGCTTGGAATTTCTCAGATAGATCGTCATGCATCAAATCAGGAGAACAGTCAGGAATCTGACTGACCGACAAGAACGAAAAAGCCCGCAAACCTAGAGGGTCGCGGGCTATTCCATATTGAGATCACATCGAAGCGAGCCTAAGGATCGCTCCAGGGTCAGCAAGACTAGATTGGCTGTGAGTAGCCTTCCCTTCCTAGTACCTGCATTACCGCTGTGAATATGGTGGGTCGTGTAGGATTCGAACCTACGACCAATTGGTTAAAAGCCAACTGCTCTACCAACTGAGCTAACGACCCGTTGGATGGCGCGTATAATACTGATTTCTAACGGGAAATCAACACCTCATCGGCAATTTTTTCAAAAATAGCGGGTAGGATCCGCCACACCGGCTGCTGCGAAGCCATCGGCCCGCAAACGGCAACTGTCGCACTTGCCGCAGGCGCGCCCCTCGTCGTCCGCTTGGTAGCACGAGACGGTCAAGCTGTAATCCACGCCACGGGCAATACCGGCCTGGACGATCTGGGCCTTGCTCAGATTCTGCAAAGGCGCCTGGATACGGAAGCCCTGCCCTTCCACACCGGCCTTGGTGGCAAGGTTGGCCATGCGTTCGAAGGCCTCCACGAACTCTGGACGGCAGTCCGGATACCCCGAGTAATCCACGGCGTTGACACCAATGAAGATGTCACGGGCGCCCAGCACCTCGGCCCATCCCAGTGCCAGGGACAGGAATACGGTATTACGCGCAGGCACATACGTGACCGGGATACCTTCGCCAGGTGTCTCTGGCACATCGATACTGGTGTCGGTCAAGGCCGAGCCACCAATGCCGTTGAGGTTCAGACCGATTACCTTGTGCTCGACCACGCCCAGGTCTCGGGCAACACGCGCTGCAGCGTTGAGCTCGGCACGGTGACGCTGACCGTAGTCGAAACTCATGGTGTAGCAGCTATAGCCTTCAGCCTTGGCCATGGCGACCACGGTGGCCGAGTCCAGACCACCGGAAAGCAGAATTACCGCGCGTTTATCAGTCATGTTCATACTCCTCGTGTCAGCGTCCCGGTTCGTCGTTCCACAGCAGTTTGTGCAACTGCAACTGGAAGCGTACGGGCAGGTTGTCGGCGACGATCCAGTCCGCCAAGTCGGTGGCACTCACCTGGTGGTGGCTGGGTGAAAACAGTACTTCGCCCGCACGCTGCGCCAGGTTGTACTGAATCAGCTTGGAGACCGCCCAGTCATAGTCCTCGCGCGAGCAAATGACGAACTTGACCTGATCGTTACGGGTCAGGTGCTCGATATTCTCGTAGAGGTTGCGGTGCGACTCCTCCGAGCCCGGGGTCTTCAAATCGACCACGCGGCTGACCCGTGGATCGACCTGGGCGATGTCCAGGGCACCGCTGGTCTCCAAAGAGACTTCGTAGCCGGCATCGCAGAGGCGCTGGAGCAAGGGCAACGCATTGGGCTGGGCCAAGGGTTCGCCACCGGTCACGCAGACATAGCGCGGCCGGAATCCCGCCACTTGCTCGAGAATGTCGTCGAGGGTACGTACGGTGCCGCCGCTGAACGCGTAGGCACTGTCGCAATACTGACAGCGCAGGGGGCAGCCTGTAAGGCGCACGAATACGGTGGGCAGCCCAGCCGTCCGTGTTTCACCCTGCAAGGAGTAAAAGACTTCGGTGATGCGTAATGTGTCTTGCATGATCGCCACGGGCGTGACAGCTAAACAGGCTGTCCGCCTCCGTCAGGCACTGTCGCGGACTCGACATAGCGTTATCCGCACCAGCGTGTTTACGAAAAAAGGGCCAAGATTCTAACGAAAAAACCCGCGACAAGCGCGGGTTTCTTTCGAATGGCGATATTCAGAGCTTTTGCAGGTCACGCTGAGCCAGTTGTGCGGCAGAAGTGCCGGGATACTGGGTAATGACCTGCTGAAGGATGCCCTTGACCTTGTCGGTGTGCCCCATACGGCGCTCGACATCCGCCAGCTTGTACAGCGAGTCAGGCACTTTGCTGTGTTTGGGGTACAGCTGGCCGACTTTGGCGAAAGCCTGGCTGGCACCTTGCAGGTCGCCCTTGGCCAGGTTCACCTCACCCAGCCAATATTGGGCATTGCCGGCGTACTGGCTATTTGGGTACTTGCGCAAGAAGGCGCCGAAGGCCTGGCTGGCCTTGTCGAAATCCTTCTGCTTGATCAGGTCGAAAGCTGCATCGTAATAGAGCTTCTCTTTCGCCGGATCACCTGGTTCGCTGCTGGCGGCCGGTTGTTGGGCCGCGGCGCCAGCAGCGGCACCGGTGGCGGCATTGGAGGCGCCACCGGTGGAAGAATTCTCGGGGGTCGCGGCAGGTGCGACACCGCTGTTGATGCGACGGTCCAGATCCTGGTAACGCTCCAGGTTCTCCTGCTTCATGCGGGCGACATCGTTCTGTAGCTCTTCGATGATGCCTTGCTGGCGGGAAATCTGATCCTGCATCTGTTGCAGTTGCATGAACAGCTGGCCCTGTGCAGAAGCAGGGGCCGAAGCCCCTGCCCCGGCATAGGCGCCGCTCGTGCCATAACCCGCAGGCGGATAGCCACTTGCGTTGTCATCTACTACAGGAACCTCAGCCCAAGCCGCGAGCGGCAGGCTGAGCGCGAGGACGGTTACAGCACGACGGCACATACGCATAAGAACTTACTTACGCAGTTCTACGCGACGGTTCTGAGCCCAGGACTGCTCGTCGTTGCCGGTGGCAACTGGACGCTCTTCGCCGTAGGAAACCAGTTCCAGCTGAGCAGGGGAAACGCCCTGCAGAACCAGGTAGCGTTGAACGGCCTTGGCACGACGCTCGCCCAGAGCCATGTTGTACTCGCGAGTACCGCGCTCGTCGGTGTGGCCTTCCAGAACAACACGGTTGCCGTTGGCTTTCAGGTCCTTGGCGTGAACGTCCAGAGCGCGCATGGCTTCTGGCTTCAGGTCCGAGCTGTCGTATTCGAAGTAGAAGGTGGTGATTGCGCGCAGGGCGGCTTCTTCGCTCAGGCTGCCGTCAACAGCGCCAGTGTTGGCACCGTAGCCAGCGTTAGGATCAACAGCGGCGCCTTCGCCAGCGTTGTCACCGCCCTTGGAGGAGCAACCTACAGCTACGGCCATGGCCAGAGCCAGCGCAGCGAATTTACCAAACTTCAGCATTTCCATCGTGAAACTCCTAATGAAACCCCAGTGTGTTAAGCAAAAGTATTACGCCGCATCAGTTCAGGTAAGGGGACCAGGACGGTTCTCTGACTTCGCCTTGAGCGGTAGGAAGCGGGAGCCTCACGCGTCCATTGAGAGAGACGAGCATCAAGACTCCCCGGCCCTGCTGGCGGGTGGCGTAGATTAGCATGGTGCCGTTTGGCGCAACAGTGGGAGACTCATCAAGACTGGTGTCCGACAGAATCTTTACACTTCCGCGCTGCAAGTCCTGGGCAGCCACTTTGAAGTTGGTGAAGCCCTGTTGGCGATGGATCATCACCAGGGTCTTTTCGTCCGCCGACAGTTTCGGGTTGGCATTGTAGTTACCCACGAACGTTACACGCTCGGCGCCACCGCCACTGACCGATGTCTTGTAGACCTGCGGCTTGCCGCCACGGTCGGAGGTGAAGTACAGGGTATTGCCATCCTTGCCCCAGAACGGCTCGGTGTTGATGCCTGGGCCTGCAGTTACACGGCTGATCTGGCGCGAGCCCATGTTCATCACGTAGATGTCCGGGTTGCCGTCCTTGGACAATACGAAGGCAAGACGCGAACCATCTGGCGACCAGGCCGGAGCGCCGTTGAGGCCTTCGAAGTTGGTGATCTGCTCACGGCGCCCGGTATCGATGTGCTGAACGAAGATGCGCGGACGCTTCTGTTCGAACGAGACATAGGCAATACGCTTTCCGTCCGGCGCGAAACGCGGCGACAGGATCGGCTCACGCGATTGCAGCAAAGTAACGGCGCGGGCACCGTCATAATCAGAACGCTGCAAGGTGTAACGGGTGTTGTTGGCGGAGAAGCGCTCGGCAGTCACGTACAACATGCGGGTGGAGAATGCACCCTTGATGCCGGTGAGCTTCTCGAACGACTGGTCGGCGATGTAGTGCGACATGTCGCGCAGCTGGTCGACGCCACCAGCAACGCTGCCGGTCAGCACCTGCTGTTCGGTGGCGACGTTGAACAGGGCGTACTGCACCTGCAGGCGACCGCCGGACGGCACGATGCTGCCAACCATCACGTATTGGGCCCCCAGGGCTTTCCAGTCACGGAAGATGACTTCGCTGGCCTGGGTCGGCTGGCTGATCATGTTCTGCCGTGGAATGGGCGAGTAGTAGCCGGAGTTGCGCAGGTCATTGCCAATGATCTCGGCCATGTCCTCGGGCAACACGCTGCCACCCTGCAAACCGAACGGCACTACCGCGATCGGAGTCGCCCGATCGCTGCCGCTGGTGACCAGGATGTTCTTTTCCTCTGCCACGGCCATACCTGCCACGCAGCAGAGCATGACCAGCAGTCCTTTCAGACGTTTAATCACAACGCTAGATCCTCAGGTGTAAATGTCATCTTGAATGAACGGTACGGATTGAACTCGTTCGGCTTCAAGCCCTGCATCTCGGTCAGACGACCAATGTTCTTCACCGCTGCCACCGCCGAGCTGTCGAACGGACCGTCGCCACTGGAGCGCGCCACGCTGACGTTGGTGATGGTGCCATCGGGCAGCATGTTGATCTGCAGGACTACCGTCATGCCCCTGCGTGCGGACGGCGGACGCGCCCACCCTTCGGCTGCTCGCAAGCGAATCAGGTCGTCGAAATCGCCGGCCACTTCATCGCCACGCTCATCGGCCAGGGCCTGCTGCCGCTCGGTGGTATCGGACAGCAGCTCGGCCAGGGCCTGAGCTTTCTTGTCTTCTGCCGCCTTGCGGGCCGCTTCCTGCGCCTTTTTCTTCTGGGCATCCGCAGCCGCCTTCTTCTTGGCGTCTTCGGCTGCCTTCTTCT
The DNA here is from genome assembly GCF_001808425.1 of Pseudomonas sp. HMSC08G10. Taxonomy (NCBI): domain Bacteria; kingdom Pseudomonadati; phylum Pseudomonadota; class Gammaproteobacteria; order Pseudomonadales; family Pseudomonadaceae; genus Pseudomonas; species Pseudomonas sp. HMSC08G10. Next base: position 5,206 of record NZ_KV793300.1, read on the forward strand.
TCGCTTCCTCGGCCGCCGCTTTCTTCTTGGCGTCCTCGGCTGCTTTCTTCTTGGCCTCTTCGGCGGCTTTCTTTTTAGCCTCCTCGGCAGCCTGTTTCTTGGCTTCTTCCTCGGCTTTCTTCTTGGCCTCTTCCTCGGCTTTCTTCTTGGCGATATCAGCCTGCTGCTTCTCAGCGGCCTTCTTCGCCTCCTCGGCTTTCTTGGCCTCGGCAGCCTTCTTGGCTTCAGCGGCTTTGGCAGCCTCCTCGGCCTTCTTCGCCTCGGCGGCTTCACGGGCCTCCTCGGCCTTTTGAGCGGCGTCAGCTTTCTTTTGTTCCGCGGCCTTCACAGCTTCCTGCTCGACCTTCTTCTGCTCCAGTTGCTCGACCTCGGTCTGGCGCGAAGCGGTTTTCTTCGCTTCCCCGGCAATCTTCTGATTGGTCTGGGTAGTCGCCTGACTCTTGGATTTGAGCTGATAGAGCGTAGCCTGGACGATCGGCTTGGACGGCGGCAGCTCAGGCGTCATGGCGAAGCTGACGAACAGCATCGCGAACACCAGAACGTGCAGACCAATGGCCCAGACAGTGGGCCAGAAGTAGCTTTCCGAGGCGGATGGCTCTCGCTGTTGCATCAGGGCGCCTCGGTAATCAGGCCAACGTTACCGACACCGGCCTTCTGCAACCCGCCCATGGCACCCATGACCGCGCCGTAGTCGACGGCCTTGTCGCCACGAATGAAGACCTGGGTCTGCTTGCCCTGGTCGCGACCGGCGGCGATGATCTTGGTCACCGCGCTGGTCATTTCAGGCAAGGTCATGGCCTTGTCCATCTGCTTGTCGGTATCGACTTCGCTGCCGAGGTTCCAGTAGTAGGTTTTGTCGGCCTTGATCGAGATGGTCAGGATCTGAACGTTGTTGTCCTGGGGCAAGGCTTCGCTGGAAACCTTGGGCAGGTCGACCTTCACGCCCTGGTTGAGCATGGGGGCAGTCACCATGAAGATGACCAGCAGCACCAGCATCACGTCGATGTAGGGCACCACGTTCATCTCGGCGACCGGCTTGCGTTTGTGGCGAACTCGGGCCATGGGCTTCTACCTGATTACTCTTCGCTGGTGTGCACTTTGCGGTGCAGGATTGCCTGGAACTCGTCGGCGAACGTGTAGTAACGACCGATCAGCACTTCGCTGCGGGCGGAGAAACGGTTGTAGGCAATGACCGCCGGGATCGCGGCGAACAGACCGATCGCAGTGGCGATCAGTGCCTCGGCGATGCCCGGAGCCACTGTGGCCAGGGTCGCCTGCTGAGCCGAAGCCAAACCGCGGAAGGAGTTCATGATGCCCCAGACGGTTCCGAACAGGCCGATGTACGGGCTGGTGGAGCCGACAGTGGCAAGGAACGGCAAGCTCTGCTCGAGCTTTTCTTCCTCACGGGAGATGGCCACGCGCATGGCACGCCCGACGCCCTCCATGACCGCATCCGGGTCGACACCCGGCTGCTGGCGCAGGCGCGAGAACTCTTTGAAGCCGGCACGGAACACCTGCTCCACGCCCGAGTCCGGGTCCGGATTGCTGCCTGCCTGACGATACAGCTTGGACAGGTCGATGCCCGACCAGAAGCGCTCCTCGAAGGCATCGAGCGCACGACGACCGGCGCGCAGCATGGTGCTGCGCTGGAAGATCATGATCCATGAAGTGACCGAAGCGGCCACCAGGGTCAGCATGACCAGCTGTACCACTACACTGGCATTGCTGACCAGACTCCACATGGAGGTATGGTCGACGACGTTAGCTTCCACGCTTATTCTCCTGCATTCGATTGAGTACCCGTGCCGTCCGCCAGGAAGGCGTCGCGCAGTTCTGGGGGAATGGCCCGGGGTTTGAAAGTGTCGGCGCGCACGGCGGCCACCAGGAACTGCCCTTCGCAGAGCAGTGTTTCATCCTTTTCCCGCCAGACCTGCTGCACGAAGCGCAGGCTGGCGCGGTTCAATTCAAGCACTTGCGCGGTCACCCGCAATTCGTCGTCCAACCGCGCCGGCGCGTGGTAACGCGCTTCGCTGGAGTGAACTACGAACAACAGGTTCTGGCCGGCAAGCTCGGACTGGGAAAACCCCAGGTGCCGCAGCCGCTCGGTACGCGCCCGCTCCATGAATTTCAAATAGTTGACGTAATACACCACGCCACCGGCGTCGGTGTCCTCGTAATAGACGCGACAGCGGTGAGCGAACGGTTCCAGGCCATTTTGCGCGCGCATACTCTAGTGCTTACTCCTCAGCTTGCCAATCCGCCCCGGCAACTGTTTTTGCATGGATAATGTCTTATTGCCAGCGCGCCAAGCGCGTGCCAGCGGTAGGACCACGAAAACCATGATTCGATCTGTCATTCATCGGGATCGGAGAACTCTCCGCCTTCGGCGAAGCGCCCTGGAATGTTCAGGCCAAAATGCAAGTAGGCATGCCGAGTGACCACCCGCCCGCGCGGCGTGCGCATGATGTAACCCTGCTGGATCAGGTACGGCTCGAGCACGTCCTCGATGGTGTGACGCTCCTCGCTGATCGCCGCGGCGAGGTTGTCGACCCCCACTGGGCCACCGTCGAACTTCTCGATCATGGTCAGCAGCAAACGGCGATCGGAATGGTCGAAGCCACGCTCGTCGACATCCAGCAGGTTCAGTGCCATGTCCGCCACGGCCTTGGTGATCTGCCCTTTGCCACGGACCTCGGCATAATCGCGCACGCGTCGCAGCAAGCGGTTGGCTATACGCGGCGTGCCGCGGGCACGACGGGCGATCTCGTAGGCCCCCTGGTCCTCGATGGACAACCCGAGGATGCTGGCCGAGCGGCTGACGATGGTCGCCAGATCCTTGTTGCTGTAGAACTCAAGGCGCTGGACGATGCCGAAGCGGTCGCGCAGCGGGTTGGTCAGCATGCCAGCACGGGTTGTAGCGCCAACCAGAGTGAACGGTGGCAGATCGAGCTTGATCGAACGCGCCGCCGGGCCCTCGCCGATCATGATGTCCAGCTGAAAGTCCTCCATCGCTGGATAGAGCACCTCCTCGACGACCGGCGACAGCCGATGGATCTCGTCGATGAACAGCACGTCATGGGGCTCCAGGTTGGTCAACATCGCGGCCAGGTCACCTGGACGCTCGAGGATGGGCCCCGACGTACTCTTGACCGACACGCCCATTTCCTGGGCGATGATGTTGGCAAGGGTGGTCTTGCCCAGGCCCGGCGGGCCGAAAATCAAAGTGTGGTCGAGGGATTCGTTGCGACCGCGCGCCGCCTGGATGAACAACGCCATCTGCTCGCGCACCACCGGCTGGCCGATGTACTCGTCCAGGCTCAGAGGGCGGATCGCACGATCCTGGATTTCTTCGCGGTCGCGGCCACTGGCGGCGATCAGTCGGTCAGTTTCGATCACTTGGCGATCATTCCTTTAAGGCTGCGGCGAATCAGCTCCTCGCTGCTCAGACCGCTCTTGCCCTCGATGGCCGCCACCGCCTTGCTGGCCTCCTGGGGCTTGTAGCCCAGGGAAATCAAGGCGCTGACCGCATCGGCCTCCGCATTGGAGGCGCTGCTTACGGGCATTGGGCCATCAGAGACAAGGGTGAACATTGCGGGGGAGGTTTCCCACGCCTTGAAGCGATCCTTGAGCTCCACCAGCAGGCGTTCGGCGGTCTTCTTGCCTACCCCTGGTACACGCACCAACGCCGAGGCGTCCTGGGCCTGTACACAGCGCACCAACTCATCGACCTCTAGGCCCGACATCAGCGCCAGGGCGAGCTTCGGCCCTACCCCATTGAGGCGGATGAGCTCGCGAAACAGTTCACGCTCGCGCTTTTCGGCAAAGCCATAGAGCAGATGGGCATCCTCACGCACCACCAGATGGGTGTGCAGGGTGACCGGCTCACCGACTTTCGGCAACCGGTACAAGGTAGTCATTGGCACCTCCAGCTCATAGCCCACGCCATTGACATCGACTATCAGGTGCGGCGGCTGTTTTTCCGCCAGAGTGCCGCGCAAACGTCCAATCACGTTCCGATCCTTTCCTTCGGGTGCCGGCCAGAAACCGGTCCACCCTATCAGCAAATGCAGTGGGAGACTGTTCCCCCCACACAAAATATGTATCAGCGCATGAAGCGGCTACAGACGCAAGCGTCCACCGCGTCGCCGGGCTGTGGCCAATCCATGAGGGATGAGGCTGGAGCGAGTGTGAGCATGGCACAGCGCGATGGCCAGGGCGTCGGAGGCATCCACCTGGGGCTTTTGCGTCAACTTCAACAGGTGCATGACCATCAACATCACCTGTTCCTTGTTGGCGCCACCGGTCCCGGCCACGGCCTGCTTGACCTGGCTGGCACTGTATTCGGCAATCTCAAGACCCGCCTCGGCGGCCGCGACGATCGCCGCGCCCCGAGCCTGCCCAAGCTTGAGAGCCGAATCGGCGTTGCGCGCCATGAATACCCGCTCGATGCCCATGGTCACCGGCCCGTGCTGGCGGATGATCTCACTCACTCCACGGAACACGACCTGCAGCCGCTCGTGCAATTCGCCACTGCCTGTGCGAATACAACCAGACGCCACGTACTCGCAGCCGCGAGCCGTCTGACGCACCACGCCGAAACCTGTGATGCGCGAACCGGGGTCGATACCAAGAATCAGAGTCATAGGGCCTGTCATTGAAAGGAGGCATGTTTTGCGAACTGCATCGGCCCTTTCGCGGGCAAACCCGCCCCACAGACATGGCACCGGTTTCGATTGCGGCGCCATGCCTGTGAGAGCGGGTTTACCTACAAAGCCCGTACAGGCGCTGACAAGCTTACAGAGCTGGTAGGGGTCGCCCGAACACCTTAGCCGAGCTTCTCCATGATCTCGTCGGAAATTTCGGCGTTGGAGTAGACGTTTTGCACATCGTCCAGATCTTCGAGCATGTCGATCAGCTTGAGCACTTTCTCCGCCCCCTCCTGATCCAGCTCGGCACTGGTGGTCGGCTGCATCACGATCTCGGCGTCGGCGGCCTTGAAGCCGGCCTCTTCCAAGGCGTTACGCACGGCATAGAAGCTGTTGAACGAAGTGAATACATCGAAGGAGCCGTCGTCATTGGCGACCACATCGTCGGCATCCGCTTCCATGGCGGCTTCCATGAGGGTGTCTTCGTCCAGGCCCGGAGCAAAGCTGATCTGCCCCTTGCGCTCGAACAGATAGGCGACGGAGCCGTCGGTACCAAGGTTGCCGCCACACTTGGTGAATGCATGGCGCACAGCCGCTGCGGTGCGGTTGCGGTTATCGGTCATGGCCTCGACCATGATCGCCACGCCACCAGGACCGTAGCCTTCGTAGCTCAGCTCTTCGACGTTGTCGCTTTCGTTGGTGCCCGCACCGCGCGCCACGGCGCGGTCGATAATGTCGCGGCTCATGTTGGCACCCAGGGCCTTGTCCAGGGCCAGGCGCAAACGCGGGTTGGATGCCGGGTCAGGCCCACCCTGCTTGGCAGCGACAGTCAGTTCGCGGATCCACTTGGTGAAGATCTTGCCTCTCTTGGCATCCTGGCGCTCTTTGCGGTGCTTGATGTTTGCCCACTTGGAATGACCAGCCATAACGACTCCGAATCCTTGAAACAGAAACAGGTTCCGCCCCGAAGGGCGGAACGCGAGAAAACTGCGCCAAAGCGCGTGGGCGCTTCCGCCAGGGAAGCGCCCTGGGTCGATTACTCGACCTTGGTCTGCTCACGCAGACGGATGTGCAGCTCGCGCAGGGCCTTGGCATCCACCAGACCTGGAGCCTGGGTCATGACGCACGCGGCGCTCTGGGTTTTCGGGAACGCGATCACTTCACGGATCGACTGGGCGCCGGTCATCAGCATGACCAGGCGGTCCAGGCCGAAGGCCAGGCCACCATGAGGTGGCGCACCGAACTTCAGGGCGTCGAGCAGGAAGCCGAACTTCTCCTGCTGCTCTTCGGCACCGATGCCCAGCAGACGGAAGACCGCCTGTTGCATTTCCTTACGGTGGATACGGATCGAGCCGCCACCGAGTTCAGTGCCGTTGAGCACCATGTCATAAGCACGCGACAGCGCAGCGCCCGGGTTGGCCTCGAGCTCTTCAGGCGAGCACTTGGGCGCGGTGAACGGGTGGTGCAACGCGCTGAAGCTACCATCGTCGTTTTCTTCGAACATCGGGAAGTCGACGACCCACATCGGTGCCCACTCGCAGGTCAGCAGCTCGAAGTCGTGGCCCAGGCGGATACGCAGCGCGCCCAAGGCTTCGCTGACGATCTTGGCCTTGTCGGCGCCGAAGAACACGATGTCACCGTCGACGGCGCCCACGCGATCAAGGATCACGTTCAGGTTGGCCTCTGGGATGTTCTTGACGATCGGCGACTGCAGGCCCTCGACGCCCTTGGCGCGCTCGTTGACCTTGATGTAGGCCAGGCCCTTGGCGCCGTAAATGCCGACGAACTTGGTGTATTCGTCGATGCGGCTGCGCGGCATGCTGGCCCCGCCCGGCAGACGCAGAGCGGTGACGCGACACTTCGGATCGTTGGCCGGGCCTGCAAAGACCTTGAAGTCCACGTCCTTGAGCTGGTCGGCAACATCGACCAGTTCCAGCGGAATACGCAGGTCAGGCTTGTCGGAACCGTAGCGACGCATGGCCTCTTCGTAGGTCATGTGCGGGAATTCGCCGAACTCCAGATCCAGGACTTCCTTGAACAGCTTGCGGATCATGCCTTCGGTCAGGCCCATGATCTCGGCTTCGTCGAGGAAGCTGGTCTCGATGTCGATCTGGGTGAATTCCGGCTGACGGTCGGCACGCAGGTCCTCGTCACGGAAGCACTTGGCGATCTGGTAGTAGCGATCGAAGCCGGCGACCATCAGCAACTGCTTGAACAGCTGCGGCGACTGCGGCAGGGCGAAGAAGCTGCCAGCGTGGGTACGGCTCGGGACCAAGTAGTCGCGCGCGCCTTCCGGTGTGGCGCGGGTCAGGATCGGCGTCTCGACGTCGAGGAAACCGTTCTCGTCCAGGTAGCGACGGATGCTGCTGGTGATGCGTGAGCGCAGACGCAGCTTGTCGGCCATTTCCGGGCGACGCAGGTCGATGAAGCGGTAGCGCAGGCGGGTTTCCTCGCCTACATCGGAATATTCGTTCAGCGGGAAGGGTGGGGTTTCCGCCTCGTTGAGCACCTTGAGCTCATAACCCAGCACTTCGATACCGCCGGACGCCATGTTCGGGTTGACCGCGCCAGCCGGGCGCAGACGCACCTTGCCGGTGATCTGTACGACATACTCGCTGCGCACGCGGTCGGCAGCGGCGAAAGTCTCGGCGCGATCCGGGTCGAAGACGACCTGGGCCATGCCTTCGCGGTCACGGATATCGAGGAAGATCACCCCGCCGTGGTCGCGGCGACGATGGACCCAGCCGCAAAGGGTGACTTCCTGGCCGTCCAGGCTCTCGTTCAGTTGGCCGCAATAATGGCTGCGCATCATGATGGTGGTTTCGCTTCTCGTGATTCGTGTATTCGGTGGAGGTCTTGGCCGCCCAAGGGGCTAATACTGCAAGACCCAGTCACTGCAATTCAACTCAGTCGGCCTTGTCGCCGCCTGCCAGGTTCTTCTTCGCCCCGGTCTTGAAATCGGTCTCGTACCAGCCGTTGCCGCTCAGGCGGAAGCCGGGTACCGACAGCAGCTTTTTCAGGGCTGGAGCCTGGCACGCCGGGCAGTCGGTCAGTGGTGCGGCGCTGATCTTCTGCAACACCTCCATCCGGTGATCGCAGGACGCACATTGATAGTCATAAAGGGGCATGGGGGTGTCTCTCGTCAACCACAACGCTGCCGGGGCAGTAAAAAGCGGGATTATATATGGTTAAGGAGAGCTGCGCAGCCCGCCCGGCGATCAGCGTACTCAGGGCGGATCCAGCAGCCAGGCCACGCAGATCACCCGAATCAGCCCACTGAAGTTGCGAACCCCACCGTGACGCAAGTGGACCTCCCGATCCACGTAGGACAGCACGGCGCTTACCGTGCATTGGTTGGCCTGGGCGATGCGTTCGAGAATACGCCAGTAGACCACCTCAAGCCGCAGGCAGGTGGCAAAGCCATTGAGCCGGACCGACCGGGAGACCGGCCGAACCTGCATCATGTCGAAATCTGCCCGAAAAGGGTCAATGCACTGCTTGCCCGGCCATTTTCCCTGGCAAGCGCCTCGCCTGCCTTGTTGCATCACTTCCACCACACCACTCCATTGTCTGGAAAAATCCCCTCGCGCCCATGCACGACCGGGCAGATCAATAAAGCGCTGTCAGGGCCTTCAAAGCAGTGGCAAAACCTTCCGGGCGAAACGAAAGACCCGACCCTGGACAGGGTCGGATCGATGGAGCCTACAAACGAACGATCACTTTTCCTCGAGCAATACCCGCAGCATCCAGGCGGTTTTTTCATGGATCTGCATGCGCTGGGTCAGCAGGTCGGCGGTCGGCTCATCGCTGACCTTGTCGACGACCGGGAAGATGCTACGCGCCGTGCGCACCACCGCCTCCTGCCCCTGAACGAGCTGACGGATCATCTCTTCGGCAGGCGGCACGCCCTCTTCTTCCTTGATTGACGAGTGACGCGCATAGAAGGCATAGGAACCTGGCGCCGGGAAGCCCAACGCCCGAATGCGCTCGGCGATCGAGTCGACCGCCAGGGCCAGCTCGTTGTACTGCTCTTCGAACATCAGGTGCAGGGTGCGGAACGCAGGGCCGGTGACGTTCCAGTGAAAGTTATGGGTTTTCAGATACAGCACGTAAGTATCCGACAACAGGCGGGAAAGCCCATCGACGATGGACTTGCGATCTTCTTCATTGATACCGATATCGATTGCCATGAAGCTCCCCTTTCCATAAGGCTTGGTCATCAAGCGGGCACCCCAAACTGTATCAGACCCTCCCGCTCCTGCCCGTGACACAGGACAAGCCGTCGCCCCACGGTTTGAGAACCCTCTGCCTTTGCTGTTAAATAGGCACCGTGCCACCCGTGCGGACAGTCATTGCCGGGTGCATAGGCTGGCCAGTTGCGTGATCGCGCCTTGTATCTGCGCACCGCACGTCCAGCTCTTCCTGTGATCGGCCTTATCAATGTGAGCCCACTCAAATGTTCAAGATCGTCCATCTGGTGACGGGCGTAGCAGCTTTGCTGCTGTCGCTCATACCCAGCCTGAAAACCGATGCAACTCCGTTCCTGGAGCAACCTGAAGCCGTCTATCTGGCATTGCTCGGCCTGCTCAACCTGCTGTTGGCACCTGCACTGCCGCTCTACTACAAAGGCGCCCGCCAGCAACTGCAATCGCTGGCGTGCGCCTTGTTGGTGCTGGCGGTGATCCTGCAGACCATCACCCTGCTGGCACGCCCGGAACTGGGCGACCTGCCAGCCTTGCTCTGCGCCACCCTGGCCGTAGCCTTGCACCTTGGCACAGGCTTCGCCCGCAGCTTCAAGAAGCCACGCGCCAACCAAGGCACCTCACAAGATGCGGGCAAACGTGATACCGGCACGGTGAAGTGGTTCAACACCTCCAAGGGCTTCGGCTTTATCTCCCGCGATTCGGGCGACGACATTTTCGTGCATTTCCGCGCGATCCGTGGCGAGGGCCACCGCGTTCTGGTCGAAGGCCAGCGCGTTGAGTTTTCGGTGATGCACCGCGACAAAGGCCTGCAGGCTGAAGACGTGGTCGCGGTTTCCCGCCGCTGACCGACAGACCCTGGCGCAGCGGATCCCTCCGCGCCAGGGTCACCTTCCTTAATAATGAGGCGGCGGCGCCTGCTCCCCCTCGCCACCGTACTGCCCCACCACTTCCTCGTAACGCTTGATCAGTTCGGCCATCTGCAGCTGCAGGCGCTCGATCACCCGCCCCTGCTCAACCAGCACATCATTCAGCGCCTGAATGGTGTCGTCCTGAAACGCCTGACGGCTTTCCAGCTCGATGACTCGCGATTCCAACGACATCGCCTCAAACCTCCCGGAAGTCATCGTTCAACACCACCCGCAAACGCTGACGGATCGAGTCGATCTGGTCGGTGGTGTACTCGGTAGCAGGCACCCGCCCCCACACTGGCGCGGGCCAGGCCGCGTCGTCGCGTCGGCGCACGATCACGTGCATGTGCAGTTGGCTCACCACATTGCCCAAAGTCGCGACGTTGAGCTTGTCGGCAGCGAAGCTGTCCTTGAGTGTTTCGGCCAGGTAAGTGGTTTCCTTCCAGAGCTGCTGCTGGTCGGCTTCGTTCAACTGAAACAGTTCGCTGATATCGGCGCGCCGCGGCACCAGGATGAACCAGGGGTAGTTGGCATCCTTGCTCAGCAACAAGCGACTCAATGGAAAATCTCCCAACACCAGGGAATCCTGCTGCAAACGCGAATCCAGAACGAACACGGCATATCTCCTCAAGACGAAACGGCCCGGCCAGAGCGCGGGCGAGATGAGCGAAGGATACCTTGCTTCAACAGCGCCAGCATGAAATGCCACCGCAAGGGCTGCCTTTTTCGGCGAGCAGCACACTTGTACGCACAACCCGGTAACACAGCGCTACTTTTCGCACCAAAAAGGAGCCGACAGCGCAACACACCCCACTGCTTTGTGCGCGGATTAACAGTTTTCGGTAACACGTTGACTTTTAAGGTAGCTTTTCGCCCACGAGCGTGGCCGCGATTTGGCACACCATCAGACGCTTTTCGCCCCGTATTTATGGACCTTTGCCATCCCTGCCAGAGGGACTGTGAAAAATTCATGAACAAATCGTGATTTTGAGCACGCTTGTTGCATTCCCATCCGACCAAGTCACGAGGCACCTCGGTGCACGAGACAATAAAAAAAAGCGGCAGGGATACCCAGGTTGTTCCACCAGCCAGGTGTGTTTACAGAATTGTTACAGCGCTGGCGTTATACGCCCCGAAACTGGGCGTAATTTGCGACATGGAAATAGCCAAACGCGACATGTTGAAAAAGTTCCCTAAAGGTTGTTTTTTCAGTGTCGCCAAGAATAGTCAGCGTGATATACATTTTCGCCGACATAACAAGAAAGAGCTCGCCCTATAACTAAAAGAGCAGGGTGAAGCGGTACTTCCTAAAAACCAAAGGAGCAAATCACGATGCGCGTGATGAAGTGGAGCATGATCGCCCTGGCCGTTGCGGCAGGGACCTCGCAGTTGGCAGTGGCCTCTTCGCAAGACGAATCCAAGGGTTTCATTGAAGACAGCCAGCTGAACGTCAAGACCCGTATGCTGTATTTCAGCCGTGACTTCCGCAACAACCCGGCCGGCACCCAAAGCCGCCGTGAAGAGACCGGCCTGGGCTTCCTCGGCACTTACGAGTCCGGTTTCACCCAAGGCACCGTCGGTGTGGGCGTCGACGCAATCGGCATGCTGGGCCTGAAATTGGACAGCGGCAAAGGCCGCTCCGGCACCGGCCTGTTCCCAACCGACTCGGATGGCCGTTCGCAGGACGACTACTCCAAAGGCGGCGCCGCAGTTAAGTTCCGCGTTTCCGACACCGTGCTGAAGGTAGGTGACCAATTCACCGCACTGCCGGTCTTCGCGACCGATGACAGCCGCCTGCTGCCAGAAATGGCCCAAGGCACCTTGATCACCAGCAACGAGATCAAGGACCTGACCCTGCACGCCGGTCACTTCACCAGCCTGACCGCTCAGGAAGAGACCAACCGCGACAGCCTTCACCTGAAGGAAGCTAACGTTGTCGGTGGTACCTACGCGTTCACCGAAAACCTGAGCACCAGCCTCTACTACTCCAAGGTCGAAGACTACTGGCGCAAGTACTACGCCAACGTCAACTGGGCGCTGCCGATCTCCGACAAGCAAGGCCTGGTGTTCGACTTCAACATCTATGACACCAAGAGCGAAGGCCACCTGGCCCGCGCCTTCGATGGCGACAAGCTCGACAACCGTGCATTCAGCCTTTCGGGCGCCTACAACATCGGCGCTCACACCTTCACTCTGGCCTATCAGAAAGTGACCGGTGACGGCGACTACGCTTACGGCGTCGACGGTGGCGGCACCATCTTCCTGGCTAACTCCGTAGCCCGCTCCGACTTCAACGCCGAAGACGAGAAGTCCTGGCAGGCTCGCTACGACCTGAACTTCGCCGAGTACGGCATTCCAGGCCTGACCTTCATGACCCGTTACGTGCGCGGCACCGACGCCAACGTCGCCGGCACCAGCAACGGCAAAGAATGGGAACGCGACATCGATATCAAGTACGTGCTGCAAGAAGGCCCTGCCAAGGACCTGAGCTTCCGCGTACGCCAGGCCACCTACCGTTCCGCCGACGGCGTCTACTACGGTTCCCCGTCGATCGACGAACTGCGCCTGATCGTCGAGTACCCGCTGAGCATCCTGTAAGCCCCTGGCTTGCAATTGCCCCGCACCGAAAAAGCCCGGCGATCACGCCGGGCTTTTTCTTGGCTGACAAGCGCCCCGCCCTGGGGCATCCTGTACGCCTTCGCTCCGCCCCCGTACAATGCGGGGTCATTTCAACGTCTTAGGCAATCGACACGGCCCACCATGCGTACCAGTCAATATTTGCTCGCCACCCAGAAAGAAACCCCTGCCGATGCAGTGGTCATCAGCCACCAGCTCATGCTGCGCGCCGGCATGATCCGCAAGCTGGCCTCCGGCCTGTACACCTGGCTGCCGATGGGCCTGCGGGTGATGCGCAAGGTCGAAGCCGTGGTCCGCGAGGAAATGAACGCCGCTGGCGCCCTGGAAGTGCTGATGCCAAGCATCCAGCCTGCGGAGCTGTGGCAGGAATCCGGCCGCTGGGAGCAATACGGCCCTGAGCTGCTGCGCCTGAAGGACCGCCATGACCGCGACTTCTGCGTTGGCCCGACTCACGAAGAAGTCATCACCGACCTGGCACGCAACGAGCTGTCCAGCTATAAACAGCTGCCGCTGAACATGTACCAGATCCAGACCAAGTTCCGTGACGAGATCCGTCCGCGCTTCGGCTTGATGCGCGGTCGCGAGTTCATCATGAAGGACGCCTACTCCTTCCATGCCGACCAGGCTTCCCTGCAGGAAACCTACGACCGCATGCACCAGGCGTACACCAACATCTTCACCCGCCTGGGCCTGGACTTCCGTCCAGTGCAGGCAGACACCGGTTCCATCGGTGGTAGCTACTCCCATGAATTCCACGTTTTGGCCGAGTCCGGCGAAGACGACGTGATTTTCAGCGACAGCTCCGACTACGCCGCCAACATCGAGAAGGCCGAGGCCATTCCACGCGAAACCGTGCGTCCAGCCCCCACTGAGGAGCTGCGCCTGGTCGACACCCCGAATGCCAAGACCATCGCTCAACTGGTCGAGAACTACGGCCTGCCGATCGAAAAGACCGTCAAGACCCTGATCGTGCGCGGCGCCGAAGAAGGCAAGCTGATCGCCCTGGTGGTCCGTGGCGACCATGAGCTGAACGAAATCAAGGCCGCCAAGCTCGAGCAGGTCGCCGACCCACTGGTCATGGCAACCGACGCTGAGCTGCGCGCCGCCATCGGTGCTGGCGCAGGCTCCCTGGGCCCGCTGAACCTGCCGCTCGAATGCATCATCGACCGCTCGGTCGCCCTGATGAGCGACTTCGGCATCGGCGCCAACATCGACGACAAACATTACTTCGGCGTCAACTGGGAACGTGACTTGCCGGTTCCTCAGGTCGCCGACCTGCGCAACGTGGTCGAGGGCGACCCAAGCCCGGACGGCCAGGGCACCCTGGTCATCAAGCGCGGCATCGAAGTCGGCCACATCTTCCAGCTCGGCACCAAGTACAGCGAGGCGCTCAAGTGCCAGGTACTGGGCGAGAGCGGCAAACCGGTAACCTTGTCCATGGGCTGCTACGGCATCGGCGTCTCCCGCGTGGTCGCCGCCGCTATCGAGCAGAGCTATGACGACAAGGGCATCATCTGGAACGATGCCCTGGCACCCTTCCAGATCGCCCTGGTACCGCTGCGTTATGAAACCGACGCCGTTCGCGAAGCGACCGACAAGCTGTACGCTGAACTGACTGCCGCCGGTTTCGAAGTGCTGCTGGACGATCGCGACAAGAAGACCAGCCCCGGCATCAAGTTCGCTGACATGGAACTGATCGGCATCCCTCACCGCATCGTGGTCAGCGACCGCGGCCTGGCCGAGGGCAACCTGGAGTACAAGCACCGTACCGAGCAAGAAGCCCAGCCTCTGCCGCTCAACGAAGTGCTGACCTTCCTGCAAGCCCGCATCCGTCGCTGATAGCCCACCGCACGAGTGATCATGTCCAGAAGCACCTTTACCCTGGGGGGCGCCGCACTGTGCGGCGCCCTGCTCGTCAGCGGCTGCGCCAACCAGATGTCCCAGCGCAGCGAGCATGAGGAGCGCGCCGAGCGCAAGCTGCTCGAACATACCCTGCAAATCGACGTGGGAGAGCCCAAGGTGATGGAGCTTCCCCAGCGGCGCGTACGTATTCATGAACAGAAGCGCTTCGAAGTTACCGAGTTCGAAGTCACTCGCCGTTACGACCGCTACACGCCTTACCAACCCTGGCGAGAGATCTATGAGATCCCCCTGGGCGCGGTTGCCGTGGTGGCCGGTGTCGGCGCCAACGTGGTCAACGTATTCGCCCTGGGCAATCTACCGGAAAGCATCACTCATGATTGGCTCAGTTACGGCCTGGCTGGGCTCAACCCGTTCATGAACGTGCCGTCCAATGGTCGCGCGCAGCAGAACCTGGCTGGGATCAGCGAAGTGCAGAAGGACAAGCGCGAGGAGTACACCAGCCTGCCCTGGAGCGAACGCCTGGTCGAAGTCAAGGCTGGCAAACTGACCCACGAGCTGACCACCGACCATAACGGCGTACTACGTCTGAACCTGCTCGACAGCCCGTTCTCCGAGCAGAACCTCAATCACATCGGCACCCTGCACCTGCATGTAGCCGACGAGGACAATGGTGTGCGCGGCGATGCCAGCCTGCTGGTCAGCAGCAATTTGCGTGGCAAGCTGCTCGAAGCCCACGAGCTGATCTTCGATGACCTCGAGGGCGACGATGTCGGCCAATGGGTGCATCGGGTCAAGCGCCTGTCGGAGCTGGGCTTGGAAGAAGAAGCCAGCGAGCTGGAGCAAAGCCTGATCGAGTTGACCCGCAACGATCCGGAGCTGCAACGGGACTTCCTGCAAGCACTGACCAAGGACACCGGGCGACTGGTTGCCGACCCTGGAATACAGTAAACCCGCCGGGGCTGCCTAGCGGCCCCTCCCCTTCACTCACTGCGGCGGGAAGAGCTCCAACTGCTCATGCGCCCCACGCAGATCTCGCAATCGAACTCCCACGCCTAATAACCGTACTGGCTTGCCACCCCTGGCAAACGCCTGGCTGAGCAACTGTCGGTAGCTCTCCAGATCACGACCGGCTCCAGCCTGTTCCAGGGTCGTCTGGCTGAAGTCGTGAAATTTTACCTTCACGAACGGTTTGTCCGGCCGGTAACTGTTATCCATGCGCGCAATGCGCGCGTTCAGGCTCTCGAGCAGCTCGGGCAGTTTCTGCAGGCAACTCGCCAGGTCCGGCAAGTCGGTATCGTAGGTATTTTCGACACTTACAGATTGACGCCGGCTGTCATTTTGTACGATTCGTTCATCTATACCCCGCGCCAGCCCCCATAACCGCTCACCAAAACTGCCGAATTCCCGCACCAAAGCCAAGCGCGACCACTCGCGCAGCTCCAGACACGTTTCGATACCCAGGCGTGACAGTTTGTCCGCCGTGACCTTGCCCACGCCGTGCAGCCTTGCGACCGGCAAGGCTGCTACGAATGCTTCCACCTGGTCGGGGGTTATCACGAACAAACCATTGGGCTTGCGCCAGTCGCTGGCGATCTTGGCCAAGAACTTATTCGGCGCCACGCCAGCCGAAACCGTGATGTGCAGCGTCCGAGCGACCCGCTTACGAATGTCTTCAGCAATACGCGTGGCGCTGCCGGCGAACCATTGGCTGTCGCTGACATCCAGGTAGGCCTCGTCCAGCGACAGAGGCTCGATCAAGTCGGTGTAGTCACGAAAAATCGCGTGGATTTCCCGAGAGGCCTCGCGATAAGACTCAAAGCGCGGCTTGACGATCAACAGGTCTGGACAGAGCTTGAGCGCATGACGCGAAGACATGGCCGATCGCACACCATAGGCACGCGCCTCATAATTGCAGGTCGCGATCACCCCGCGCTGCTCAGGCGCCCCGCCCACGGCCATCGGGCGCCCTGCCAAACGCGGGTCGTCGCGCATTTCGATTGCGGCATAGAAACAATCGCAGTCGATGTGAATGATCTTGCGCAAGGACATGGATGACCGTCAGCACTGTAAATTCATACAGATACTACCGGCGAGTCGCCATGTGTTCCAGAGCCGGCCTGTCGGAAAGCCTTCCAATCCGATGCAAGCCCCGTCATTGCTGAGCTGCAGCCCTTATTCAAACGCTAAGAGATTGAACAAAAAAGGGTTTTTCCGAAATAGCGCTTGACATGGCAGAGGATTTCCGTAGAATTCGATCTCACAGGCGCGGGATGGAGCAGCCTGGTAGCTCGTCGGGCTCATAACCCGAAGGTCGTCGGTTCAAATCCGGCTCCCGCAACCAGATTCAGAAAAAGGCCACTGTCGATACAGTGGCCTTTTTTCTTGTCTTAGAAAAAATCTACGAGAAATCAAAGAGTAATGCTTGACAGCCACTCGGAATTCCGTAGAATGCGCATCCACTGACGCGGGATGGAGCAGCCTGGTAGCTCGTCGGGCTCATAACCCGAAGGTCGTCGGTTCAAATCCGGCTCCCGCAACCATATTCGTCAGAACAAACCCCGCGCTGCTAACGCAGCGCGGGGGTTGTTGCTTTTGGCCCCGTGAATACTTCCCCACTTCGCCTCAAGTGGGCCTCGCCGGATGAACTATCTTTAACCCTGCCAAACCGCAGAAAGCGGGCCGGGCAGGAGTAATATCTGGATACGTTTTCCGAAGGGACTTTCACTTGGCCGCACCTCTGCCCAACCTCGCGCTCCTGGCCCGAGGTTATCCATGATTTCACACGACTCCGAACCTCAGGAGCCTCTCGCCACCGCGCTTCCCAACGCCGCCCGCCGTCTGCCCTGGCTGGAGCGGCTGAGCCGTTATCGCCAACCCTTGGGGCTGGCCTTGACGTTGCTGCTGTTCAGCATGGCCTTGATCGCCTGCCGGCACTTGCTGAGCGAACTGGACATTTATGCCCTTCACGACGCCATGCTCAGCGTGCCGACACGATCTTTGGCGGGCGCCTTGCTGGCGACCGTCGTGGGCTTTGTGACTTTGCTGGGCTATGAATGGTCCGCCAGCCGTTACGCCGCAGTGCAGCTACCGGCCCGCACATTGGCGCTGGGCGGGTTCAGCGCCTTTGCCATTGGTAACGCGGTCGGGCTGTCGATCCTGTCCGGTGGCTCGGTACGTTATCGTCTGTATGCGCGGCATGGGCTAGGCGCCGCTGAAATCGCACGGATGACCGTGTTCGCCAGCCTATCCCTAGGCTGCGCCCTGCCCCCTCTGGCAGCGCTGGCGACATTGAGCAACCTGCAAGGAGCCGCCACCGCCCTGCGCCTGCCTGCCCCGTTGCTGGCCAGTATCGCCGTGGCAGTGCTGGCGCTGACGGCCGTATTGGTAATCGGCCTCTATCGCCGCCGCCTGGACGAGCAACCTCTGCCCGATAGCCTGGTGGTGCAGTTTGGACGGCGCACCCTGCGACTACCAGGCGCCCGCTTAGCCGCCCTGCAGTTGTTGATCACCGCCCTAGACGTCGTCGCCGCCGCTACCGTGCTTTACCTGCTGCTGCCCGAAGCTCCGCCTTTCGGCGCCTTCGTCCTGGTCTACCTGCTCGCCCTGGCCGCCGGTGTACTCAGCCATGTGCCAGGTGGCGTGGGGGTGTTCGAAGCCATTCTCCTGGCCGCCTTCGCCAATCAACTGGGCGCCGCGCCACTGGCAGCTGCCTTACTGTTGTATCGCCTGATCTATGTGGTCCTGCCCTTGCTGGTGGCCTGTGTGCTGCTGTTGGCGAGCGAAGCCCGCCGTCTGCTGTTCGCCCGCCAAGCGATCAATGCAGCCGCCGGGCTTGCCGCGCCGGTGCTGGCAATCCTGGTGTTTCTGTCAGGCGTCGTGCTGTTGTTCTCCGGGGCCACGCCCGAGATCGACACGCGCCTTGAGCACATGGGCTTTCTGGTGCCCCATCGCCTGATCGACGCTTCGCATTTTGGCGCCAGCCTCATCGGGGTGCTGTGCCTGCTACTGGCTCAAGGGCTACGCCGGCGACTGTCGGCCGCCTGGCTGCTGACCACTGTCCTGCTGCTGGTAGGCGCGCTGCTGTCGTTGCTCAAGGGTTTCGATTGGGAAGAAGCCAGCGTGCTGATCTTCACAGTGGCGCTGCTGGCCTTGTTCCGTCGCTCGTTCTATCGCCCAAGCCGGTTGCTGGAGCTGCCCTTCTCGCCGGTGTACCTGGTGGCAAGCGTTTGTGTGGTCGGCGCCTCAGTCTGGCTGCTGCTGTTCGCCTACCAGGATGTGCCCTACAGCCACGAACTGTGGTGGCAGTTCACCCTCGATGCCGACGCACCACGTGGCCTGCGCGCCGCCATGGGCAGTGCAGTGCTGTTAGTGGTCGTCGCGCTGACTTGGCTGCTGCGCACCGCACGGCCCGTGATTCACTTGCCCAACGATGAGGAACTGCAACAGGCCAAGGGCATTCTGATGGCCTCCGACCAACCCGACGGTGGCCTGGCACTCACCGGCGACAAAGCCTTGCTGTTCCACCCCAACCACAAGGCCTTCCTTATGTATGCCCGTCGCGGCCGCAGCCTGGTCGCCCTGTACGACCCGATCGGCCCCGCCCAAGAGCGCGCCGAGATGATCTGGCAATTCCGTGATCTGTGCGATCTGCACCACGCCCGCCCAGTGTTCTATCAAGTCCGCGCGGAGAATCTGCCGTTCTACATGGATATCGGCCTGACGGCACTCAAGCTCGGCGAAGAAGCGCGGGTCGATCTGCGCCGTTTCGACCTCGAAGCCAAGGGCAAGGAGATGAAAGACCTGCGCTATACCTGGAACCGCGGCGGCCGTGACGGGCTGACCCTGGAGATCCATGAGCCAGGCGATGCCCCGCTGGAGGCACTCAAGGAAATTTCCGACGCCTGGCTCGGTGGCAAGAACGTACGTGAAAAAGGCTTTTCCCTCGGTCGCTTCAGCCCCGAGTACCTGCAGCATTTCCGTATCGCGTTGATCCGCTTTCAAGGCCTACCGGTGGCCTTTGCCAACCTGCTGGAAACCCAGAGCAAAGAGCTGGCGAGCCTGGACCTGATGCGTGCCCATCCGCAAGCCCCCAAGCTGACCATGGAATTCATGATGATCGGTTTGATCCTGCACTACAAAAACCACGACTACGCCCGCTTCAGCCTCGGGATGGTCCCGCTCTCCGGCCTTCAGCCCCGACGTGGCGCCCCCCTGACCCAACGCCTGGGTTCAATGGTGTTCCAGCGCGGCGAGCAGCTGTACAACTTCCAGGGGCTACGTCGCTTCAAGGACAAGTTCCAACCGGATTGGGAACCCCGCTACATGGCTGTGCCGGCCGGGCTCGACCCGTTGGTGGCACTGGCCGATACCGCCGCCCTGATCGCAGGCGGCCTGACTGGATTGGTGAAACGTTGATGATCCGACGCTATTGGCTTTACCTGACCGGCGCCCTGCTCCTGGCCTTGCTGGCCGGTGCCGCGACCTTCTGGCTGTGGACCCGCCCAGCGCCCGAGGCCCGCCTGGAACACCTGACCCTGGGCGATGGCAGCAGCCTGGTCCGCGCCATACCGGGCGTACACGCCAAGGCCCGCGTGGCCATCGCCGTGCCCCAGGACCAGGCGCTCAGCGACAAACAATTGCTGGACCTGAGCCAGGCCGGCGAGGCCCAGCTGGTCCAGGTGCTTCTGCCGCCTGGCGACTGCGTCAAGCAGCAGCGCGCACTGGACCAGGCCATGGGCGAGCTGGCCGCACCGCCGAACTTGGTGGCTGGAATCGGCCCTGGCGCTGCGCAGGCCTGGCGATGGCTGGCCACCCAGAGCGATGACAAGGCCCGCGCCATCTCCGTGGACTTCACCCTCGAACAACCCGGTTGCCAGCCCCTGCCCAAATCCGCCGCCCACGGCCATTGGAGCGTTGCGTGGAATGACAATCCCGACGATGCCAGTGCCGCATTCGTGCGCGACCAGGCGAACGCCGAGACGAGCATCTCCGACTACGACATTCACCTGCCCCAGGTGCTCAAAGCTCAACTGGCCCAGGCCCTGATCGGCAAGGACGGCAATGCACTGAGCATTCCGGTAGTTGAGGTCCCCGCCGGGCAGACCACCGACACCGTCACCCTATTCCTCTCCGGGGATGGCGGCTGGCGTGACCTGGACCGCGACGTCGCCGGCGAAATGGCCAAGCTCGGCTACCCGGTCGTAGGGATCGATACGCTGCGCTACTACTGGCAGCACAAGACGCCGGAACAGAGCGCCGCCGACCTCTCTGAGCTGATGCAGCACTATCGCCAGAAATGGGGCACCAAGCGCTTCGTGCTCACCGGCTACTCCTTCGGCGCCGACGTGCTGCCGGCGATCTACAACCGCCTGCCGGATGAAGACAAACAGCGGATCGATGCCGTGATCTTGCTGGCGTTTGCCCGCAGCGGCAGCTTCGAGATCGAGGTCGAGGGCTGGTTGGGCAAGGAAGGTCAGGAAGCCCCGACCGGCCCGGAAATGGCCAAGCTGCCAGCGCCCAAGGTGGTGTGCGTCTATGGTGTCGAGGAGACCGATGAAAGTGGGTGTACCGACAAGACCGCAGTCGGTGAACGCCTGAAGCTGCCTGGCGGGCATCACTTCGACGAGAACTATCCAGCCCTGGCCAAGCGCCTGATCAGCGAGATCGAGACGCGCCAGGGGAAGTCCAGCGTGGCGGAACAGAACTGAAATAAACCTGCGGGCCGCCTCGGACGGCTGATCACGGGCTTGCCCTGCGATCAGCTGTCCGAATGCCCCTAGGGAATCAGATCTCGACCTGCGTTCCCAATTCGATCACCCGGTTCAGCGGCAGGTTGAAGAACCGAAGATTACCGTTGGCATTCTTGAGCAGGAACGCGAACAGATTGCCCCGCCAGCGCGCCATGCCCTCCAGGCGCGAGGCGATCACTGTCTCGCGGCTGAGGAAGTAGGTGGTACGCATCGGGCTGAAATCGAGTCCGTCCAGGTGGCACAGCTTCAGCGCCGCCGGCACGTCCGGTTCATCCATGAAGCCAAAGTGCAGCAACACGCGGAAGAACCCATCACCATAGGCCTCCACTTCAAAGCGCTCGTGCTCCGGCACCCGCGGCCGGTCCTCACTGACCACCGTCAACAGCACCACCTGGCTGTGCAGCACCTGGTTATGCAGCATGTTGTGCAACAGCGCATGGGGCACAGCGTCTGCCCGCGCAGTGAGAAACACCGCCGTGCCCTCGACGCGATGTGGCGGCTGTACGCGGATACTGCTGATGAACACGGGCAACGGCAGGGCTCCCTCGTCGATACGGTCCACCAGAATCTGTTTACCGCGCTTCCAGGTACTCATCAGGACGAACAGCACGATCCCCGCCAGCACAGGGAACGCGCCGCCCTGCACGATCTTCGGCACGTTGGCGGCGAAGAACAATCCATCGACAAACAAGAAGCCCAACAGAATCGGCACCGCCAGCACCGGTGGCCACTTCCACAGCAGCAGCATCACTGCCGACACCAGAATGGTGGTCATCAACATGGTGCCGGTCACCGCAACGCCATAGGCTGCGGCCAATGCGCCGGACGACTCGAAGCCGATCACCAGCAACACGACGCCGACCATCAAGGTCCAGTTCACCGCACTGATGTAGATCTGCCCTTGCTCGTCGCTCGAAGTGTGCTGGATCTGCATCCGCGGGATGTAGCCAAGCTGGATGGCCTGGCGGGTCAGGGAAAAGGCCCCGGAAATCACCGCCTGGGAAGCGATCACCGTCGCCAGCGTGGCCAGCCCCACCAGCGGCAACAGTGCCCAGCCCGGCGCCAGCAGGTAGAAGGGGTTGCGCGCCGCTTCCGGGTTTTGCAGCAGCATCGCGCCCTGTCCGAAATAGTTGAGTACCAAGGCCGGCAGCACCAGTGCGAACCAGGCCCGAGCAATCGGTTTGCGGCCGAAATGCCCCATGTCGGCGTACAGCGCCTCGGCACCGGTCAGCGCCAGTACCACCGCCCCGAGGATCGCCACGCCCATGCCCGGGTGAACAATGAAGAAGTTCAGCGCCCAGCCCGGATTGAACGCCTTGAGCACTTCCGGACTCTGCGCGATGCCATGCACCCCGAGCGCCCCCAACACCACGAACCAAGTGACCATGATCGGCCCGAACAGCTTGCCGATTTTCTCTGTGCCATGCTTCTGCACCAGGAACAATGCCACCAGCACCACCAGCGAGACCGGCACCACCCAATGATCGATTCCGTCGAAGGCAAGCCCCATGCCCTCAACCGCCGAAAGCACCGACACCGCCGGGGTGATCATGCTGTCACCGTAGAACAACGAGGCACCGACCAGACCGCAACCGACCATCAGCGCCCTGAGCTTCGGGTAATTGGCCGTCGCCCGGCGCGCCAGTGCGGTCAATGCCATCGTGCCGCCTTCCCCCTGGTTATCGGCACGCAGGATGAACATCACGTACTTGAACGAAACCACCCACAACAGCGACCACAGAATCAGCGACAGGATGCCCAGCACGCCATCATGGTTGACCTGTACCCCATACCCCCCGGTGAAGACCTCTTTGAGGGTGTACAGCGGGCTGGTACCGATATCGCCATACACCACCCCAACAGCTGCTACGAGCAGGCCCAGCGAGCGTGTCGCCCCCTGCCCACCTTCGGCGTGACTGCTTGCCTGAACCATCGACCACTCCCGCAGAAGGCCTTCTAGACCCATTTGAGTTGCACCCGCGCCGAGCCATCCCGAATGCCCCCGCGCAACGGCGCGAAGCATAGCGCAGCGTTCGTCGTATTTCTGCTGGTAAAGCGACCTTGCGCTCGCTAGAATTGCGCACTTTTTGATCAGAGGCGCCAAAAGCGCCCATCAGTATCGCCCCCGTCAGCGGCTGGGCGATCTGTCTTCAATACCGAGGTTAGCCATGTCCACCACTCCCGCCACCCCGAAGGTCGGTTTCGTCAGCCTGGGTTGCCCCAAGGCTCTCGTTGACTCCGAGCGCATCCTGACCCAGCTGCGCATGGAGGGCTATGAAGTCGTGCCTACCTACGAGGACGCCGACGTGGTGGTGGTCAACACCTGCGGCTTCATCGACAGCGCCAAGGCCGAGTCCCTGGAGGTGATCGGCGAGGCGATCAAGGAAAACGGCAAGGTCATCGTCACCGGTTGCATGGGTGTCGAGGAAGGCAATATCCGCGACGTGCACCCGAGCGTGCTGTCGGTCAGCGGCCCGCAACAGTACGAGCAGGTAGTCAATGCCGTACACGAAGTGGTTCCACCGCGTCAGGACCACAACCCGCTGATCGATCTGGTCCCGCCCCAGGGCGTCAAGCTGACCCCGCGTCACTACGCCTACCTGAAGATTTCCGAAGGCTGCAACCACAGCTGCAGCTTCTGCATCATCCCGTCGATGCGCGGCAAATTGGTTAGCCGCCCGGTCGGCGAAGTGCTGAGCGAGGCCGAGCGCCTGGTCAAGGCCGGCGTCAAGGAGATCCTGGTGATCTCTCAGGACACCAGCGCCTACGGTGTGGACGTCAAGTACAAGACCGATTTCTGGAACGGTCGCCCGGTCAAGACCCGCATGCTCGAGTTGTGCGAGGCCCTGAGCAGCCTCGGTGCCTGGGTGCGCCTGCATTATGTCTACCCATACCCGAACGTCGACGACGTGATCCCCCTGATGGCCGCCGGCAAGATCCTGCCGTACCTGGACATTCCCTTCCAGCACGCCAGCCCCAAGGTGCTCAAGGCCATGAAGCGTCCGGCCTTCGAAGACCGTACCCTGGCCCGCATCAAGAGCTGGCGCGAGCAGTGCCCTGAGCTGGTGATCCGCTCCACCTTCATCGTCGGCTTCCCCGGTGAAACCGAAGAAGACTTCCAATACCTGCTCGACTGGCTGACCGAAGCCCAGCTCGATCGCGTCGGCTGCTTCCAGTACTCGCCGGTCGAAGGCGCCCCGGCCAACGATCTGGGCCTGGAAGAAGTCCCGGACGAAATCAAGCAGGAGCGCTGGGACCGCTTCATGGCACATCAGCAGGCCATCAGCGCCGCACGCCTGCAACTGCGTATCGGCAAGGAAATCGACGTGCTGATCGACGAAGTCGAGGAGCAGGGCTCGGTTGGCCGCAGCTTCTTCGATGCCCCGGAAATCGACGGCAGCGTGTTCATCGATGGCGATCATGGCTTCAAGCCAGGCGACAAGGTGCGCTGCCGCATCGTCGATGCCGACGAATACGACATGTGGGCAGAACCGATCTGAGCCTCCTCAGGTCAGCCCCGATCAAGCCCCGCCACTGGCGGGGCTTTTTTTTGCATCTATGTTTTCCTCAGGACCCAGCAGGAGCAATGCGATGCAACCGGCACTGACGCTTCAAACGCCAAATGTGAGCGACTACCCGGAACTGGTGCGGATCTGGGAGGCCTCGGTGCGCGCCACCCACGACTTCATGCCCGATGCCTATATCGTGCTGCTGCGCGAACATGTGCTACGCCGTTATCTGGACGCCGTGATGCTGGTCTGCTGCAGGGACAGCACCAGGCGCATTCTTGGTTTTGCCGGCGTCGCCAATGGCCGGGTGGACATGCTCTTCGTCGCCCCCGAGTACCGTGGCCAGGGCATCGGCAAACGGCTGTTGCGCTATGCCGTCGACGAACTCAATGCCGAGCGCCTGGATGTCAACGAGCAAAACCCCCAGGCCCTGGGGTTCTACCTGCACGAAGGGTTCGAAGTCACCGGGCGTTCGGAAACCGATGGACTAGGTCAGCCCTATCCCTTACTGCACATGACCCTGATTCGCACAGGCTCTTGAGCTTTGGATGCAGGATGCCGTACGCCACTCCTGAAATGGCGTAAATGACATAGATTCCCAGCCCCAAGATCGTCCAGACAGGTACAATGGCGGCCTTCCCTGCCTCATTTTGCGAATTGCCTTCATGTCAGAACCCGTGCGCCTCTCCAAACGCCTCATCGAGCAACTTGGTTGCTCCCGCCGCGAGGCCGAGCTGTACATCGAGGGCGGCTGGGTCACGGTGGATGGCGTCGTGGTCGAGCAACCCCACTACAAGGTCGGGGCCGAGCCGGTTGCACTGCTCCCGGGAGCACGCGCCGAGCAACTGCCACCGGTCACGCTCCTGCTCAATCAAACGGCCGGTCAGAATGCCGAGACAGGTCGCAGCAGCATGACCATGGCTACCCTCAGCGAAGCCCATCCGCCTTCGGTGCGCCCGCTGCATGGTCACTTCGCCAGGTTGTCCTGTGTCGCGCCTCTGGAACCCGGCGCAACCGGTATGCAGCTCTACACCCAGGACTGGCGAGTCACCCGCAAGCTCGAGGCCGATCTTCATCGGATGGAGCAGGAGTACATCGTCCAGGTCGAAGGCCAGGCGTCGGCAGAGGCCTTGCAGCGCCTTGCCCGTGGCATCAGCCGCAGCGGTCAGGAACTGCCCAAGGCCAAGGCCAGTTGGCAGAACGAAAGCCATCTGCGCCTGGCCCTGAAGAATCCGCGGCCCGGGCAGATCGGCGCCTTGTGCGCCGCCCTTGGACTCAAGGTGCTGGGTATGCGCCGTATCCGCCTGGGCGGTGTGTCCATGGGCAAGCTGCCCGCCGGGCAGTGGCGCTACCTGGCGTCCAACGAACGCTTCTAGGCCCTGTATGCCATGTATCCGCACCCGGCCACACTGCCCCTAGCATTATCGCCACGCCACTGCTGGCGTGGCGCCTGAACAGGATTTGTCACCATGAACCACAACGATGTCCTGCGCAGCCTGCGCTACATGCTCAAGGTCAGCGACGCCCAAATGGCCGAGATCATTGGGCTGACCGGCCTCGAAGTTTCCGCCGAAGCGGTCGCCACCTACCTGAAGAAAGAAGATGAAGCCGGCTACGTGCGTTGCCCGGAGCGGGTCATGGCGCATTTTCTCGACGGGTTGGTGATTCACCGTCGAGGCCGCGACGACAGCCGCCCGGCGCAACCGATCGAAGTACCGGTGAGCAACAACACCATCCTCAAGAAGTTGCGTGTGGCCTTCGAGCTCAAGGAAGAAGACCTGCATGTGATTCTGAAGTCGGTCAACTTCCCGGTGTCCAAACCCGAACTCAGCGCGCTGTTCCGCAAAGTCGGCCATGACAACTACCGACCTTGTGGCGACCAGCTGCTGCGCAACTTCCTCAAGGGCCTGACCCTGCGTGTGCGCGGCTGAGCACGATGCGACATACGGTCTCCCCGGTTGGCATCGTCCGCTCCTGCTTCAAGGAGAAGTTCGCCATACCTCGCCAGCCGCAGCTGGCGCCCGCCGCACGTGGCGTGCTGGAGCTGCTGCCCCCGTTCGACCAGGGTGATGCCGTCGCCGGGCTCGAACAGGTAAGCCATGTCTGGCTGTTGTTCCTGTTCCACCAGGCCCTGGAAGACAAGCCCCGCCTGAAGGTGCGCCCGCCGCGCCTAGGGGGCAACAAGAGCATGGGCGTGTTCGCCACCCGTGCCACCCACAGACCCAATGGTATCGGCCAGTCAGTGGTGCGCCTGGAGGGTGTCGAGGCAGGTCGTCTGCTGCTGTCGGGGATCGACCTGCTCGACGGGACGCCGGTACTGGACATCAAGCCTTATGTGCCCTACGCCGACTGCATCGATGATG
This sequence comes from Pseudomonas sp. HMSC08G10, assembly GCF_001808425.1. Classification (NCBI taxonomy): domain Bacteria; kingdom Pseudomonadati; phylum Pseudomonadota; class Gammaproteobacteria; order Pseudomonadales; family Pseudomonadaceae; genus Pseudomonas; species Pseudomonas sp. HMSC08G10. Next base: position 32,086 of record NZ_KV793300.1, read on the forward strand.
CAACCAACCAGATGGCCAGCGATGCGCCTGAACCTATTGCCGTGACCTGGAGCGAGGCCGCCCTACCCCAGGCCCATACACATGCCTTGCGTCTTCGAGAGCCATTGGTCGAGCTGATCGAGCAGTGCCTGGCGCAGGACCCACGCCCGGCTTACCAGGTACCGCCAGCTGATCGGGTGTATGGGGTGAAGTTCTGGGATGTCCAGGTGCGCTGGCACTACCCGAAACCAGACCAGATCCGTGTTCTGGAAGTCGTACCGGACGCTTAAGCCTTTCGGAAAACTCCCGGCGGTGCAGCCGCCGGCAGTACCGTTTTCCGGACATAAAAAAACGCAGGCCATAGCCTGCGTTTTTGCGTTGTGCGATTCGTCTTACTTTTCGACGAAAGCACGCTCGATCAGGTAGTCACCTGGCTCACGCATGCGTGGGGAGATCTTCAGACCGAAGCTGTCGAGAACCTCGGCGGTTTCGTCGAGCATGCTCGGGCTACCACAGATCATGGCGCGGTCGTCCTGTGGGTTGATCGGTGGCAGGCCGATGTCGCTGAACAGCTTGCCGCTGCGCATCAGGTCGGTCAGACGGCCCTGATTCTCGAACGGCTCGCGGGTCACGGTCGGGTAGTAGATCAGCTTGTCGCGAACTGCCTCGCCGAAGAACTCGTTCTGTGGCAGGTGCTCGGTGATGAACTCACGGTAGGCGACTTCGTTGACGTAGCGCACGCCGTGAACCAGGATCACTTTTTCGAAGCGCTCGTAGGTTTCCGGATCCTGGATGACGCTCATGAACGGCGCCAGACCGGTGCCGGTGCTCAGCAGGTAAAGGTGCTTGCCCGGGTTCAGGTCGTCGAGGACCAAGGTACCGGTGGGCTTCTTGCTGATGATGATCTCGTCACCTTCCTTCAGGTGCTGCAGCTGAGAGGTCAGCGGGCCATCCGGCACCTTGATGCTGAAGAACTCCAGGTGCTCTTCCCAGTTAGGCGAAGCGATGGAATAGGCGCGCATGAGCGGACGGCCGTTGTCCTGTTGCAGGCCGATCATCACGAACTGACCGTTCTCGAAGCGCAGGCCCGGATCACGGGTGCACTTGAAGCTGAACAGAGTGTCGTTCCAGTGGTGCACACTGAGGACACGTTCGTGGTTCATGTTGCTCATCGATGGGGCTCCTGAAGAAAGACGCGGCGCGGACCTAGCGCACTATTGCGCGATATTTTAGGGGCAGCGACAATATCTGTTAAATGGATTATCAAGATATGTCTTATCGGTTATATAGATATGCGATTCACGCTTCGTCAGCTGCAAGTCTTTGTCGCCGTCGCCCAGCACCAAAGCGTGTCCCGGGCCGCGAGCCTGTTGGCGTTGTCGCAATCGGCCGCCAGCACCTCGATCACTGAACTGGAGCGTCAATCGAGCTGCCAGTTATTCGACCGCGCGGGTAAACGGCTGAGCCTCAACGCCTTGGGCCATCAATTGCTGCCCCAGGCCGTTGCCCTGCTCGACCAGGCCAAGGAGATCGAGGACCTGCTCAATGGCAAGTCCGGCTTCGGATCGCTCTCGGTCGGTGCCACCTTGACCATCGGCAACTACTTGGCAACCCTGCTGATCGGCAGCTTCATGCAGGGTCACCCGGAGAGTCAGGTCAAACTCCATGTGCAGAACACCGTACATATCGTGCAGCAGGTCGCGCACTATGAAATTGACCTGGGTCTAATCGAAGGCGACTGCAACCACCCGGATCTGGAAGTGCAACCCTGGGTGGAAGATGAACTGGTGGTGTTCTGCGCGCCTCAGCATCCCTTGGCCAAGGTGGGCCGGGCAGATGTGGAGACCTTGTCCCACGAGGCGTGGATTCTTCGCGAGCAAGGCTCGGGGACGCGGCTGACGTTCGACCAGGCCATGCGTCATCACCGCGCCAACCTGAACATCCGCCTGGAGCTGGAACACACCGAGGCGATCAAACGCGCCGTTGAGTCCGGCTTGGGCATCGGCTGCATCTCGCGCCTTGCCCTGCGCGACGCGTTCCGGCGTGGCAGCCTGGTGGCGGTGGAAACGCCGGAACTGGACTTGTCGCGGCAGTTCTATTTCATCTGGCACAAGCAGAAATACCAGACCTCGGCCATGCGCGAATTCCTGGAGCTGTGCCGTAACTTCACCGCCGGCGTCAGCCGCAGTGACGAGATCGTCCTGCCGCCGATTGCCTGATCAGAGCAGGATTACACCCCACACCAGCGCCACCATGGTCATCGCGACCAGTTGCGCGGCGCTGCCCATGTCCTTGGCATTCTTGGACAAGGGGTGGCGCTCCAGGGAGATACGGTCGATGGCCGCCTCAACCGCAGAATTGAGCAACTCGACGATCAATCCCAGCAAGCATACGGCGATAAGGATCGCACGCTCCACACGGGTGACGGGCAGCCAGAAGGCCAACGGAATCAGTACGACGTTGGCCAGCACCAGCTGGCGGAACGCCGCCTCGCCCTTGAAAGCGGTACGCAGGCCGTCCAACGAATAGCCGGCGGCATTGAAGATACGTTTAAGGCCGGTCTGGCCCTTGAATGGCGACATGGACGGTTACTTCACCGATTAAAGGGCCAGCAGATTAGTCCAACCCGGGTCAAAAAAGCGTGAATATACGGGAACTTAGTTAGCCGGAACCGATTCGAGTTGTTGCAGCAGCAACGCTGCCTGAGTACGGGTACGCACCCCCAGCTTGCGGAAGATTGCCGTCACGTGGGCCTTGATGGTCGCCTCCGACACGCTCAATTCGTAGGCGATCTGCTTGTTCAGCAAACCTTCACAGACCATGGTCAGCACCCGGAACTGCTGCGGCGTCAGACTGGCCAGACCTTCGCTCGCAGCCTTGGCCTCGGCCGAGACATCGACCTTCTCGAACGCCTGTGGCGGCCACCACACGTCGCCATCGAGCACTTTCTGCACTGCATCCTGGATGACGTCCAGGTTGCTCGACTTGGGGATGAAACCACTGGCACCGAACTCGCGAGACTTGACCACCACGGCCGCCTCTTCCTGCGCCGAGACCATGACCACCGGAATCTGCGGGTACTGCCCACGCAGCAGGACCAAGCCGGAGAAACCATAGGCGCCGGGCATGTTCAGGTCCAACAGGACCAGATCCCAGTCGGCCTTCTCGGACAGGCGGGTTTCCAGCTCGGCGATGCTCGCCACCTCGACCAGACGTACATCCGGCCCCAGGCCGAGGGTAACGGCCTGGCGCAGGGCGCTACGAAACAGTGGGTGGTCATCGGCAATCAGGATTTCGTATGTGGCCATCGATCTAAGGATCCTGTTCTGTGCCAGGCGCGAGGGGTGGAGGAATGCCTGGCGAGCAACTCAAGGCGCAAACGGCAAGGCCGCCGGCCGCAATGGCACGGCGAAGTCCGGGAAAACAGCATCTTCGTCGTGCCCGAATCGGCGCCAAGAATGCCGAGCACGGTCCGGGCGGTCAAGCCAATTGCCCGGTCGTCCCCGCCTCCTTGGCTGCCAGCCTGGTCATTATGAACCAATCCACCGCGCCTGCCCCTTGGACTATAGGAAGGTATGCAACCGCCGATGCGCGTCGTCGTCCAGATCCAGCGGCAAGTGCCGCTTGGCACTCAAATAATGCAGGCTGAACACATCCAGGTAGGCGTCCAGCGCCTCGCTGGCGCGTTGGTCACCGGCCAGTTCCAGGCACATTGCCGCAACCTCGGCGGTACAGAAATGGTCATCACGCTTGGAACGGCGCAGCTTGTAACGCGACATCTGCTCGGCCTGCAGGCTCAGAACTGGGAAGCGGTCCAGATAAGGGCTCTTGCGAAACATCTTGCGGGCTTCGGTCCAGGTGGCGTCGAGCAGAATGAACAACGGGCGTTTGCCCGGCTCGCGCACCACCTCGCTGACAACCCGCTCTGGCGCGACGAACTCACCGGGGAAGACGATGTAGGGCTGCCATTTGGGGTCGTCAAGCAATGCGAGCAGGCGCGGGTCGACGTCGGTACGGAGCCAGCCAAAGGCCGAGGTGTCCTCTACCAGATCAGCGATCAGCCAGCCAGTATTGGTCGGCTTGAGTGGCTCTGTGTCATGCATCACCAGACACATGCCGGCGTCGGCGGTGACCTTGGGCTTAAAGGCACACAGGCAGTGGCTGGCGATCACGCGGCAATCCGGACAACGCACCGCGCGCGAACCACGGGCAATGAAGGGCTTGTTGCTGCGGGCCAGGCGTTCGGCGCGCAGGCGTGCTACGGCGTGGCTCATGGCTGCACGCCTCGCAGAAGGAAGGAAACAGGCACGGTTGCAACTCGGCGGGAAACAAGCCGCCAGTCTACCAGAGGCGTTGTCATTTGCCGTGCAGGTGGACGGACGCCTCCTTTATAATCGCGATTTTGGCGACCTGGGATATCCCACAGGCGGGTGGTTTCATGGAACGCCGCTCGCTGGCGCAGGTCAAAGTGCCAGTCATCGAACCAGGAGAGATTCATGCTGCGTCTTACCATCCCGACCTTGAGCCTGCTGCTCGCACTGCCACTGGCGGCCCAGGCGGCCTCCAAGCAGGAATACGAGCTGAACCAGATGCTGCAGAAGGTCGCCAAGGAAAGCAGCGTCGGCACCCCGCGTGCCATCAACGAAGATATCCTCGACCAAGGCTATACCGTCGAGAAAGGCCGGGCGTTGGTCAACCACCTGAGCGTACGCGAGAGCCACGCCGAGCGGATGCGCGCCAACCCGGAACAGGTTCGCAGCCAGCTGGGCGACAGCGTGTGCCGCAACAATGGCTATCGTCAGCTGATGTCCAAGGGCGCGGTCCTGGTCTATCGGTTCTCGGTCTACAAGACCAACCAGCCGATCATGGACCAAGCCTTCGACGCCTCCAGCTGCGTGGCGGGTAACAAGAAGAAGTAACTCAGGCAACCCTGTCGTTGTTACTGGCGCGCCGCTGTTCTTCATCGGCGCGCAACTCCGCCAGCAGAGCCTGGAGATAACGCGAGTGCCGCTCTGCGACTTCCAACCTGCGTAAGCACTCCGCTTCCAGGCTCACGTGATGGGCCTGGGCAGCCCGCTCCAGCAGCAGATATAGCTGCCTGTCCACCTCGATGATCAACCGATGCATACCGCGACCTCCTGCATCGAGACGTTGCGTTTCCAGTTAACCAGAGCTGCGTTACAGCTGGCCCCCTCCCGACGAGCGGGAAAACTGCGCTGTTATCGGACATCGCACTGTCTTCAATCGGCACGATCTAACGCTTGGGTCTAGATTGATAGCAAATACCCGTGCATTTCCGGCACCCGAGGAGACTGCCCAGGCGCGGCGCTCTTGCACTGCGATAACAACAATGTGATGGACATTTGTCACTGCATCATGGCCTTGAAGGCCCACTGCAATGCTCGGGTTGCATACTCGAGCAACGGCAGCCAGCGACACACGCAGTGTCGCGGCCGGGATACCCCATCGTCCCGGTCAGAGGTTCTGCTGCAGAAGGAGACGTTGAATGCCTTACCAACCGAACGAACTCTTGTTCAATCATTTCAGGGACAACGGCATCGACCTGAGCAAGATTGATGAACAGCTGCAACTGGTCGCGCCCAACAGCCCCAACCTGCCGCTGTACCGCGACATGATGCTGACCATCCTGCGCATGGCCCACGACGACACCAACCGCTGGAACGCCAAGATCACGCTGCAGGCCCTGCGCGAACTCGACCATTCCTTCCGCACCCTGGAACGCTACAAGGGACGGCGGAAGGTCACCGTTTTCGGCTCGGCGCGTACGCCATTGGAACACCCCATGTATGCGCTTGCCCGTGAACTGGGCGCAACCCTGGCACGCTCCGACCTGATGGTCATTACCGGTGCCGGCGGAGGCATCATGGCCGCAGCCCATGAAGGCGCCGGCACCGGGCACAGCCTGGGATTCAACATCACCCTGCCTTTCGAGCAACATGCCAATGCCACAGTGGATGGCACTGACCAGTTACTGCCCTTCCATTTCTTCTTCATTCGCAAACTGTTCTTCGTCAAGGAAGCCGATGCCCTGGTGCTCTGCCCAGGTGGGTTCGGCACTCTGGATGAAGCTCTCGAGGTACTCACCTTGATCCAGACAGGCAAAAGCCCTCTGGTGCCAGTGGTATTGCTGGACTCGCCAGGCGGAACCTTCTGGCGGGACGCGCTGGCGTTCATCAGCAAGCAACTGGAGGAAAACCGCTACATTCTGCCCAGCGACATGAAGCTGGTGCGCCTGGTCCACAGCGCCGACGAAGCGGTGGAGGAGATCAACCAGTTCTACAGCAACTACCACTCCAGCCGCTGGTTGAAGAACCAGTTCGTGATTCGCATGCATCATCCCTTGAGCGATGCAGCGCTCTACGACATCCAGGAAGGATTCGCCGATCTACGCCTGAGCGGCAAGTACCATCAACAACCAGACAGCGGCCTCGAGCACGAGATAGGTAACTTCAACCACCTGACCCGATTGACCTTTGCCTTCAATGGTCGTGATCAGGGCCGCCTACGCGAACTAGTGGACTTCATCAATCTGCCGGAAAACTGGGCCAAGCCCCAGCCCATGCACACCACACAGCGAGCAAGGGAAGCCTTGAAGGTCGATTGAGAAAGGGGACAGCGGGAAACTGAAGAATCAGTCGTCAAGATTGCGGCCGCTGAGCAGACGGCCGATCAGCTCCATGGGGAATCCACGGTAGGCAAGAAATCGGGTCTGCTGGGCACGGCTTCGGGGATCATGGGGACGTTGCCCGGCGAACTTGCGTTGCCAGACTTCCTGCAGCCGGGCCGCCCAGTCCACTCCGCTTTCACGCAGAGCCTGGTCGATGTCACCACGGTTCAGGCCGCGTTGCCCTAACTCTTCGCGAATACGCGCTGGGCCGTAGCCGGCATTGGAACGATAGGAAATGAAGCTTTCGAGGTAGCGTGCCTCACTGAGGAGCCCCTCTTCGGCAAGCCGATCGAGCGCAGGCTCGATCAGCTCATCCGGTGCGCCGCGCTGACGCAACTTACGTGTCAGCTCGACACGACCATGCTCGCGGCGTGCGAGCAGGTCCATGGCTGTCCGCCGAACGGCGACGGGGTTGTCGAGTACGACGGACATGGGGCCAATCAATAGCCGGCGTCGGCGTCAGCCATGTCGTCGGCATCGGCTTCAGCAGCGGCGGCCTTGCCAGCAGCGGCGACGGCACCTGCGTTGAGCAGTTTTTCACGGATTTGTTTCTCGATCTCCGCCCCTACAGCTGGGTTGTCTTGCAGGAACTTGGCAGCGTTGGCCTTGCCCTGACCGATCTTGTTGCCTTGGTAGCTGTACCAAGCACCGGATTTTTCCACCAGGCCTTGGGATACACCCAGGTCGATGATCTCACCGTTGCGGTAGATACCCTTGCCATAGAGGATCTGGAACTCGGCCTGGCGGAACGGCGGCGAAACCTTGTTCTTGACGATCTTGACGCGGGTCTCGCTACCCACTACCTCGTCGCCTTCCTTGACAGCGCCGGTACGACGGATGTCCAGACGCACGGAGGCGTAGAACTTCAATGCGTTACCACCGGTGGTGGTTTCCGGGCTACCGAACATCACACCGATCTTCATACGGATCTGGTTGATGAAGATGACCAGGCAGTTGGCGTTCTTGATGTTACCGGTGATCTTGCGCAGCGCTTGGGACATCAGGCGAGCCTGCAGGCCCACGTGCATGTCACCCATTTCGCCTTCGATTTCGGCCTTCGGGACCAGCGCGGCCACGGAGTCGACAATGATCACGTCAACGGCGTTGGAACGCACCAGCATGTCGGTGATTTCCAGGGCTTGCTCGCCGGTATCTGGCTGGGAGACCAGCAGGTCATCGACATTGACGCCCAGCTTGCCGGCGTACTCGGGATCAAGGGCGTGCTCGGCATCGACGAAGGCGCAGGTGGCGCCGTTTTTCTGGGCTTCGGCGATAACCGACAGGGTCAGTGTGGTCTTACCCGAGGATTCCGGACCGTAGATTTCAACGATACGGCCTTTAGGCAAGCCGCCGATGCCAAGGGCGATGTCCAGGCCCAGGGAGCCAGTGGAAATGGCCGGGATGGCCTGACGCTCGTGGTCGCCCATGCGCATGACCGCGCCCTTGCCGAATTGGCGTTCGATCTGACCCAGGGCAGCAGCCAAGGCGCGCTTCTTGTTGTCGTCCATTGAAATCCTCACGTGTTCGACGGGCGGCCCTGCGGCCGGAAATAACTGTATAAGTAGCCAGTATTATTCCACAGGGATTCGCTTTGGCAAACCCCCGTCGGGTGATTTACTCCACACCAAGCTGTAACAAGCCGTCTAACGCGGCGATCACCGTCTGTCGGCGCACCGCTTCGCGGTCGCCGTCGAAGTGCCGGCGCTCGCTGATCACATGGTTGCCATCGGCCCATGCCAGCCACACGGTACCCACCGGTTTGGCAGGTGAACCGCCATCGGGCCCGGCCACACCACTGACCGCCACGGCAAAACGCGCCCCGCTGGCGGCCTGAGCGCCACGGACCATGGCCTCGACCACTTCCTGGCTCACCGCGCCCACCTGGCCGAACAACACTTCGGGGACACCCAGCTGGCGGGTCTTCTGGGTGTTGGAATAAGTCACGTAACCGGCCTCGAACCACGCCGAGCTGCCGGGAATGCGGGTGATGGCCTCGGCGATGCCGCCACCGGTGCAGGACTCGGCAGTGCTCACCTGCGCATTGAGGCGCCGCAAGTGCTCTCCAAGACGGGTAGAAAGAACGGTGATCGGGTCCATGGCTGGGCTCCTTGAAAACTGCGCTCTACCCTACCACCCTCGCTTGGCCAGGCAAGGGCTCAGCGCGCCAATGCCCGAATGTAATCCTGGCAGGCGCGCAGGGCGATCAGTCCCCGGTCTCCGGTGTCGGTGATGGCGATAATGCGTCGAGCATCCGCTGGGTCAAGTCGGGCGCGTACGGGGCCATGATCCACGCCGCTGGCGCTGGAGGGGGCAGGCACTGTGGGGCAGTTGGCGCCCTGTTCGACCAAGACTGACAACCGCAGGTCAGCAGTAGCCAGGCGGTCACGCAGGCGAGCTTGAGTCTGTTGGGCATGGGCGAGCTCCTGGAAATGTCGTGTTTCACTGCCTTGCAGGCGTTGTTCGAGTTGCTGGCGTCCCTCGCGCTCGGCGAGCAGCGCTCGCGCTGCTTCCTCTGCACGCGCCTGGGCCTCATGGGCTTGAGCCTCGGCCTGCTGCGCGAACAGCCGGCCGTAGCGCCAGGCCTGGACCTGCCAGGTCAATGCCGAAGACAACAGCACGAGCACCAGACACAGCCCCAGCCATAGGCGGCTCAACACAGCACCTCCCGCGCCCGTGCCCACAAGGCCAGACGATCTTCCAGCCCATTGAGCCCACCATTGATGTGACGGGTGATGCGATTGAACTCACCCCGATCCGCCAGCGCATTGAGCCCGCGTGAATGCCAGAACCACGCCGCCGATTCACAAGCCCAGCGGGGTTGCTCAAGCATCTGCGGCTGCGCCAGCAGGCGTTCATCACCAAACAGCGCCCGGCTGCAGGCCTGATAGTTATTGCGACCGGTCACCTGGATCAGGCCACGGCCGCGATAGAGCTGACCATCACCATCAGCCTCGGGGGTATTGCCCAGCCGCTGGGCCAGGCTGCCCGTGTCATAACGCGAGAGGTAACGGTCATTGCCCAGCTCCTTGAGGTAGCGCAGTTGGCCAGATTCATGACCGACCTGGGCGAGGAACGCTGCGACGCGTTTGGGATTGTCGATTTCCCAGCGCGGCAGGGTGCTGTTCAGGGCTGGCAAAAACACGTCCGCGACAGGGCGGGCATTGGGGAAGATCGCGAGTAGTTGGTCTTCCGTAAGCATGAATATCTCCTTGATCACGCAGGATTCGGACACAAAAAAGCCCGGTGCGAACCCGGGCTTTATCGAGCCGATCGACATTATTGAAAAAGTGTCCGACGATGTTTCCAGGCGACTCTAAGTGCCACGAAAAATGGCGCAAAAGATACAAGCGCCAAAAGCACGACATTTCGCCAGATCGACTCATTGTTCCACTCGATTATTTGTCGATTGAAATCATCATCGAAAACAACCAGCCCTTCTTGAGTCGCCAGTTCACGCAGTACAATATCTGGCTCGCCGACTTCAACGGTCAGAAGTACCTTAGAACCAATCCGTAAGCCTGTCTGCTGGTAGATCGCCTGGTTGACATACACTGCCTTGACGTGTCTTGCTCCGTTCAACCTGAAAGTGATCCCCAGTGTTACGATAGCCGGATCATGCTCCCAAGATGAGGCATGGCCGTTAACACGCCCCTCTAAGTTCACAAGCCTAGTTACATCAACCGGTGCATACACTCGCAGCTGCGAGTAGTAGAGCGCAGCAAAAACCCAAAGCCCGACCGCAACAATCAACAGATTGAAAATTTGCTGCCTTGGAGGCAGTGTTTTTAGCATTCGAGCGAACGAGCTTATCGAAAACATACTCAAACCCTTGACCGACCTCTTAACCGATAATTTTATACTCAGTGGTACCGATCGATACCAATGAAGTTGTTCTGAGGGCTTACGATTTCAATAGGACCAATGTCAACTCGCCAACCGAGAGACTGTGAAACTGGGAAAATCAGCGGCCTCGAAAATCCATTCTCGATATATCCTCCGCCCGACCCGGCGGAATTTTCATAAAGGTGATAGTCTTTCCCGGTAATTGTAACGACGCCCCGCTTTGGATCCCATTGAATCACGGCAATACGATTTGTATACGCAGCTCTGATCTGTGCAAGCGTTACTAGCTTCAAATCAGGCGCAACCCAATAATTTTGATATGAAGCGTTAGGCCTAGCGCGAAAATTCTTTTCCCAGATTGGCTTCACATAGGATGAGTATATTTTCTTCGCAACATCCGAGGTCACCACTCCGGCCAAGCTCGTAAGCACACCCACAGCGACAAACCCTCCCGCCCCTACTGCCCCCCCTAATAAAATCAAACTACCGACCACCCCCACTAAATTACCAACCAAACTAATGACATCCCCTGTATCAAAGCCTTTATCCTCACGATATTTGGCTGTGATCTTCAACAAAACGGTAGTGGCGGCAAACGTATTGGTTTGAAGATTCAAGAATGGTGTGAGCCCAGCTGTCAACTTTACAATCGACGTTACATTGGCCACAGCCGCTCCCGTCTGCGCGCTCTGGTTCACCAAGGTGAAGCCCTGCTTATCACTGTTGTATTGATCGATTAATGAAGTTCCTGCCGCCGTCGCACCGGCAGTTGTGTCGACATACCCCAGGATTATTTCAACGGTCCTAGCCATACGACACTACCCCTTAATCAGCGTCTTGAATGCAACGCTCATGCGCAACCGGTTGCAGCTAGTGGCAGGAGCCCTGGCACCATGGTGTATCTGGCCATTGAACACGACGACCCGTCGTGCCTTGGGCTGAACGGCTGTGAGGATTGTTTCCTTGTCGTCTGCATAGAACATCAATTCACCGCCCCAGCAGGTCGCCCAGTGTTCACTACAGAACAACATCACGGTGCGCCCCGGTTCGTCAGGTGTATTGTCCCGGTGTATGGGGCCGTCCTGAGCGCTGGTTTGTCCATTTGCGTATACGCCGAGTAAGATCGCTTCAGGCATATGAACGGCCTTTATGCGCGCCCAGCAGTCCGCGAGAAATGCCCATTCCGATCGCTCACGCAGTTCTTGTTCACAGTCCTCTAGTTCGCCTCTACGCGTCCCTGCAATAAAGCTGTGCCAACAAGGACGCTCCAATGGTGAGTACGGATAGGGCCAGCCATATCGCCATACAGCGCCACTCAATAACTCCAGCAGTTTCGAGTGCTCTTGGGCAGTGATTCCATTGTCTATGACACATATATCTCGGCAGGTGATTGCTCCAGACATCGCTCGACACTCCTCTGTCGTCCTCAGGGTTGAAGGACGACTTTAGGGAGCGCTGAGCGCCACAGGCACCCGGAAATCTGCACAGCTACCCTCTCCATTACTGCTTCATCAGGCCGCTACGCTTGGGGGCATTCCCTTTTGCTTTTGCCTTCCCCCCATTACCGCCATTGCATTGCACGGTGGTGCGCCAGCCCGACATGGTGAACACCTGCTCGACCGATTCGACCAGATAGTCCCCGTCCAGGCCAGGAAGAAACCCTTGCAGATTGATACGTCGCTCGGCGAAGAGGTCGGTACGCCCTGGCATGTCCAGGCGCACGCTGGCGGTGTCGCGATTGAAGCTGGCCAGGCGGGCCCTGGCCGCTTGTTCAGCGGCAGCGCGGTTGGGGTAGAGATGGCGATCGGTGTACACCGGTTGCAGGCCGTCCGGCGCATCGCCATTGGCGAGCTCGACCGTCTTGAGTTCACCGCTGGCAGGATCTTGGTGGCGGGCGCGTACCGCTTTGTGCGTGGTTTTATCGCCCAGGCGAAACTGCCACTGACTGACATCGACGCGCGTAACACTTACCACCCCGAGGGCCTTGCCGCTGGCGCTCTGCCCTCCCTGGCGCGGCAGTACCAACAGCTGGCCATTGGCAAGCTTCGCAGTGCAGTCGTGCAGCCGTGCCAGGCGGGTGATGAAATTGAAATCGGACTCGCTGTACTGATCGACCCGCGGCACGTGCAGCGTCACGGGGCACACCGTCTGCCAGCCATTGCGGGCAGCGATGTCGGCAACGATGCGCTGCAGCGTGACCTGCTCCCAACTGCCGCTGCGTATGGTCTTGCCGCTGCCACGCAGGTCGCTGGCCTTGCCTCGGATCACCAGGGTGTCCGGCGGGCCGGCCAGCTCGACCTCATCGACGGTGTAGCGCCCTAGCAGGTTCAGTGTCTGTCCGGCATAGCCCAGGTGCACCTCGAGCACGGCGCCCCGGGACGGCAGTGCGACAGCGCCGTCACGGGCATCGATGCGCAACTCGAACTCGTCCGACTCAAGGCCAGGCTTGTCCGTGGTGCGCAGTGAGAGCAGGCGGTCGTTGATCAGCAGGGTAACGTCGTGTCCGTCGGCGGTAATGCGAAATTGCGGTTGCATGTCAGGCTCCTTGGGAGGAACCGTTGCCCGGCCCGGTCGAAACCGGCCACGCATCAGTCCCACAGTTGCAGGGTGTCGCTCGCCACCGCGGGCAGCTCCGGCAGTCGAATCCTCACGCCTGCGCGAAACGGCTGAGGCTCATCCGCCAGTCCTTGGTTGGCATCCAGCACCGCCTCGACGGAGCCCACAAGGTGCCCGTAGTAGTGCTGGCAGAGCGTGTCGAGCAGATCGCCCTCAGAGGTTGCGCAGGTCTTGGCCATAGCTCACGAACTCCAGTGAAAACCCTTGTTTGCGCGGAATGCCGCCAGCCAACAGTTGGCTCTGCTCCTCTTCGATGCTGGTCAGGCACCAAGTGCCGAGCACCTCGCCGTAGCCGGTGGTCAAGGACAGGGGCAACAGTTGACGGCCGATGCTGCGCAGCGCCTGCAACTGGCCGATGCCGCCCTTGAAGCCGGGGTAGATGGCCCCGCGGATGTAGATGTGCTCCTCGCCCAGGCTGACAGCCTGTTGCGCGTTGTCGCGGCTCAGGCGCTCTTGCCCGACCCAGCGATAGCGCGTCTGGCGACGCAACTGATCGAAGGCAGCGGTATCGAGGTTGAAATAATAGGGCGCAGCGCCTGGCTTCAACGGTTGCAGAACCAACAGGTGAGGGAACGGCTTGACCGCTTCGGCGGCGGGCGTTACCTCGGGCGCGAAGCCCAGAGTCGACAGCACGCCCTCCACCGTCGAACTCACCGCCCCGACAACACGACGGATCGCCGCGCCGGCTTTGGCCGCATGGCCGGCAAAACTGTCGATGCGCTCCCGCACCTGCCGTACCACTGCCACCGTCTGGTCATATTTGGCCACGACCTTGGCCACCTGATCCTGGGCCCGGTTGATCGCACCCAGGGTGCGCTGGAGTTTGGCCCCAATGATCGGGCCGACCACCGGCAACGCCTCCAGGTCGGAGACGGCGCCCTGGATATGATCGATCGCCTCGGCCATCGGATCGAGCATGGCATCGGCACGCCGACGCCCTGCCTCTCCCGCCTTGACCAGGGCGTGCAGCGTGGCTTGCAGCTGCTCCATATAGGTCATGGATAGTCCTCAAAGTGCGATATGTGGGGTGTCTGCCAATTGCGCCGAGCGGGCTTGGCGCATCAGCTCTTCCAGCTGACGCCGGGCGATCATCTCCAGTTGCTGGAGGACCGAAGGATCATCCAGGCTGTTGTTGAAAGTGACCGGCATATTGGATGTGAAGGTGAATTGCTGGTTGATGGTGGTGGGAGGAGTCGGTTGCGTCGGCGACGCAGCGGGTGATGCAGGCAAGGTTGGCGGCGCAGAGGCAGTATCCAGTACCCGCGCCGCCTCGCTCACGGCAGGTTTGCCAGCCGCTTCGTCCTTGTTCGAGGCCAGCGTCCTACCTAGCCAGCCACCGATACCCTCTCCACCCATGCTGCCCAACACGCCTCCGATCAAGCCGCCGATCGCGGTCCCGATCACCGGTACTACCGAACCGATAGCCGCACCGGCGGCTGCACCAGCAAGGCCACCACCCAGACCACCGACAGCGCTGCCATAGCCTTCGAGCTTCTGCTCCTGGGTGGCGTCGCTGTTGAAGGTTTCGGCAAGTTGCAGGCCGGTGTCGAGCAACGCAACGCCTGGCACTCGTCTGAACGCCCGTCGAGCCAAGGAAGCGCCGGCACTGCCAGGCCTGGCCTTACCTGCAAGGCCGGTGAACGCGGTGCTGGCTAGGGCGAAAGCAGGCTTCTGGGCAGCCCTTTGCAGGAGGGCTGTAGAAGCAGGCTCCTGCGCCTCGGAAAACGCAGGCTCGGGCGCTGCTTCATCCACCTCCTCTTCTTCCTCTTCCTCCTCCACTTGCTCACCGCTTTCATCCGACGCCCATTCATCAACGACTTGGTGTGCATGGCCCGAGACTGAACGGCTTATGGCACCACCGGGGGCTGTTGTGGCGGACGGATCATTGGCAGCCGGCGTGCCGGAGAACACCCCATGGACCGTCTTGCCGATGAAGCCGCCGACGCCTTCGCCGATCAATTCGCCGATCTCACCGCCGTACTGCTGGATCCGCTTGTTCTTGGTCAGGCCTCCCAACAGCTGCGTGCCGAGGTTCCCCATCGCACCGCCAAGCGCGGATCCGACTGCTTCAGCTTGGTCTTCGCCGCTGTCCTCAAGCAGGGCCAAACCCAAATTACCGATCAGCTTGGCACCAGCTTTGCCAGCGCTCTCCCGCAGACCGCCAGCGAGTCTATTGCGCCGCTTACGTGGCAGACGCGAGTAAGCTTTATGGGCTTTGCGTCCGGCCATCGCCACCGCTGCGGTACCAACGAGGGCACCGCCTATGGCCAATCCCCTGTTGATGCCTTCCCGGCTGCTTGTCTGCAGCCCCTGAGAAAACGCCCCTTGTTCCGCGGGTTGCTGCGATAAGGCCGGTGACGCCTGCACTGCGCTGTCGTCAGGCACCTCGTTGGCGCCCACCGTGTCGGAAAACCAGCCATGGAATGTCTTGCCGATAAAGCCGCCGACACCCTCCCCTATCAGCTCACCGATCTCACCCCCATGCATTTGGATCTGCTTGTTCTTGGTCAGGCCACCCAGCAATTGCGCTCCCATGTTTCCGAGCGCACCGCCGAGAGCTGCACCCACCGCCTCGGCCTGGTCCTGGCCACTGTCCTCCAACGTCGCCAACCCCAGTTTGCTGACCAGCTTGGCGCCCGCCTTGCCAGCGCTCTGCCGAACGCCACGGGTGATCTCACGGCGCCTTTTAAGTGATTGGCGCTTATACATCCTGTGCGCAGCACGCCCAAGCGCAGCAGCGGCAACGCCTGCACCGACGGTGGCCGTGCCGATCATGCCGGCCCTGACTGCCGTCAGACCACTATTCGCCGACTCCAGAGGGATGAATCCCTGTTCCGAGCTACGCGGCTCAGGCGGATCGCTGCCCATAGGCCCCTGTACAGGCCTCATCACGACGGTCTGGCGCGGCGCCTGCGAGGAGCCAATCTCGCTTGCAGACAGGCAAAGCTTGCGCAGGCGCTCGATCTCATCGGTCAGGCGCCGCACCTGGTCGACCTGCGCCTTCAAGGCCCATGTCTGATCGCTGGCCAGCCGTCTTTGGGCCTGTGCCGTCTTGTCGACCTCCAACCCCAGACGGCTGATCTCGCTGATGTACGGCTCGACTTGCATGCCCTCAAGCGGCATGCGCAAGCGTTCGAATTGAGCGCGCAACGTATTGAAGGTACTGCCCAGTGCCCGATCGCTGGTGACGCCGACGGTGAGCACCGATGTGTTCTCCATAGGTTCCTCCTGATCACTCCGCCAGCCACCAGACCATGTCGCTGTACGACATGGTCATGATTTCGCTCGCGGAAAAGTTCAGCTCCTTGGCCAGCCGCCGGGCGGCGGCCTTCTGCCGGGCAGGGTCAAAGCTCGTCGTCCTGCACCAGGCGAAAGTAGCCACTCTGCAGGCGGCTGTAGTCCTTCAGGGCCAGGCCTTCCAGATCCTTGACACCGACTTCGGCGAGGGAGGCGAACAGGTTCAGTTCGCGCTGCTCGTCGTCATTGGCGCCGCCTGCCTGGGCGTTGCGGATGTCGCGCACCGTCGGGGCGCGCAACGACAGGCTGTCGACCTGCACGCCATTGGCCTCACTGGGGCGCGAAAGCCGCACGGTCACGCGGTCGGCACTGAGGGTCAGCCATTGCGGAAGCTTTTTCGCTTGAGCCATCGTCAGGCCTCCTTACAAGCCAAGGGCCGCGCGCTGGGCGGCCAGTTGATCGACACCGTTGATCACGCGCTTCATGCCCAAGGCGTCGATCTCGTAGACCGGGCGGCCATCGACTTCGAGCTTGTAGAAGGTCACGGCGACGCTGTGCTTGATCTCGGCTTTTTCAGCGGACTTCCAATCGCCCATCTCGACCTCCTTGAGCGCACCACGCAGGGTGACGACCACTGGGGTGATCTTGCCCTTCAGGCCCTTGAAGGCCCCGCGGAAAGTACCGTTGAAGGCGCTGGCATCGGCCAGGCCGAAGAACTTCAGGGACTCGCGACGCACGCCGGTGGTGCTGAAGGCCGCTTCGAGTTTTTCCATGCCCAGGTCCATCTCGACCGGCATGTCCATGCCGCCTGGGCGGTGCTCCTCCATTTTCAGGGTGAGCTTGGGCAGGGTCAGGCTGGGGACATCGCCCTGGAAGCTAACGCCATCGACGAACAGGTTCAGGTTGGCCAGTGTTTCGGGAATCATTGCCATGTAATGCGCTCCTTAAGCAGCGGAATCGAGAACTTCGGTCAGCCACTGGTTGGTGACTTCAACGCGGAAGTTGGGGTTTTCGGCGGGCGGGACGTCGGTGAAGCGGATGTTCCAATACACCTTGCCCTGCTCCAGCTGGCTGGCGGTGTTCAGCTCGGGGTCGGCATAGACCTCGAAGTTGATGATCGCGCCTTGGTTCTTCAGGTCGCGCATGAAGGCCTGCAGGCCTTCGGTGACGTCCTTGACGTAGGTGGCGGTGATGGCACGATCGACGGCCCATTTGTGACCGTACAGAATCGCGTCCATGACGATGTCCAGGGTCCGCACGCGGGTGACGAAGGCCCATTTCGGGTCGCTCGACAGCGTACGGTTGCCCCACAGACGGAAGCCGTCGTCGCGGATGATGGTGGCGACGTTGGCGTTGTTCAGCAGGTTGGCGCGGCAGCTGTCGTCGCCATCGAGGAACTCCACCGGGCGACCGGTGCCGGTGATGCCGACGAATTCCTTGTTCGAAGGCGAGGCCCAGAAGCCGTATTCGTTGTCGGTCCAGGCGAACAGGCCGGCGACCCAGGCCGAGCCCGGCGCGTCGACGGTGGCTTCGCTGTCGTTGTCCCAGTAACGCACGCCTGGGTCGACCATGAAGGCCCGCTTGGCGCCAAAGTTGCCGGCGTAGGCGATGGCCGCCTCGTCAGTGGTATTGGGGCCGTCGATGATGGCGATGCCGCGCAGCTTGTCGGCCAATGCCACCAGGGCCGTGCCGACTGCATCGGTGGCGCTGTGCTTGGGCGCCACCAGCAGGCGTGGCTGGGCGTTGAAGCGGCTCTTGCCATCGAGCAATGCCTGAAGGCCGGTACGCTTGCCGTCGTTCTGGACAGTGCCGATGATGGCGGCGGTCTGCTCGGCAGCGTCTTCGACCTTGGCCACGCCGCAGGCGACGATCACCGCCTTGGCGCGGGTATAGACGGCGCGGCAGGCCTTGGTGATCGCCGCGTCCTTGCCGAATGCCGCGACCGCTTCGCGCTCGCTGGTGATCAGTACCAAGTCGTTGGCCTTGGCGGTGACGCCCGGGCCTTCAGTGAAGGTGTCGACCAAGCCGATGATCGAAGACGACGGCAGCGCGATGCTGCGTGCGCCGGTGTCGACGTTGGTCACGGTGACGCCGTGGAAGAATCCAGTCATAGGTATTTTCTCCATTTAGATAAAGAAAAGGCCTTGCGTGGTGGCAAGGCCTTCAGGGTTTTGGGAGCATGGCGCCGAGGGATTCATCAGGGCTGCTCGGCGCGAGTTTGGTCAGGGCTCGTCGGCCATTTGAAAGACAAGGGATAACCTGGTTGCTGGCTCACTCGGCTGAGGTCGATCCGATAGCGCTTCCAGGCCAGCAGAGTGGCCTGCTCTTCTTCGGACGCCTCACCGATATCTGCGGCGTCTTCCAGCGGCATGATGCGCACGGCAGCTTCGGTGAGCTTTCTGTCACACAACGCGATCGCTTCAGCCATAGCTTTTTCGTATTGGGCCTCAGCATCCGCGACCCACTGGCTTCCGTTCCAGATATGGAAAGGACCTGGATATGGCACACGAGTCAATTCAGCCGGCAGAGGTCCTAACGTGAGATGATCGCGAGCCTCGCCGGTAGCAGTCAGATAAACCGTGCCACGGTTGTCTTCGACCAGCTCCCAGGCTTCGAGGAACTGGTTACGTACAATTGCGTAACCAGTACGCTGTTCTGGAAGCGCGTCGGTATAGGCGAAAGCCGGTATGAGCCATTTCCCTTCCTCGAGTGGGCTCGGATCGGCAAATCCGTTACCGATATACTCCAGCGTGTCCGGGTGAACATAGTAGATCGTAGGGGCGTCCATTGTTGCCTCGTCAGTATTTGATGCATGCGAGCAATGCCATGTTGCGCGGGCGCGCTTCGTTGCCGCCGTTCGCGGCAATCGTAACGACGTGCGTGTGATCGCCAGCAGCTGCGGCAGTACCGGAGATCGAATGAGTGTGGGCACCGGCAGCGTGGGTAGGGGCCGTGGTGCCATTGAGCAAATTCGCGGTGGTGAAGTTGGGTGAACCACCACCTACGTCGTTGTTCTGAGCACGAGGTGCGGTGTGGGTGTGCTCACCCGCAGTCAGCGCTGTACCGCTGATGGTGTGCGTATGAGCGCCAGCAGCGGCAGCAGAACCAGTATGGGTGTGGCTGAGGTTCTGACCGGCTTGTATCGAGCCCAGGACCCGGCTGGGATCCATGCCACGACCATCATCCAGGCCACGGATAAACTCGCCACGCAAATCCGGTACGTTGAAGGTGGTACTACCATCGCCGCCCCCGAATGTCGTACCAATCTGGGCGAACAGGCCAGCATAGGCGACGCGTCCTACTGCTGCACCGTTCGCCTTGATGTAGCCCACCGGGGGTGTCGATCTGGCGACATAGATGATACTGCCAGGAGGTACGCCGTTATCGAGTCTCGCCCAAGCGGTCCACTGGCTTCCATAGAAGCTCCGCGCATAAACCGCATTCCCGCCGTTGTACTGAATCGCCAATTGCGCACGATTCGATGTAGCAGCAACTGCGACATAGAACGTCGTCGTGATGTGCCAGAAATAGGTCGGGTCCGGGGTGTTCGCATGGTTCGAGAGAATTACATGGTCGGCTGCAAGATTGGGGTCCTGACCCGTGGATCCTTGGGCAAGACCATAGGCTGCATTCAAGGCAGCGCCCAGGCCCGAAATTTCAGCGATGGAATGACCATGCGATGTCTGCGCCGCACCTAAGGTGGCACGAGCCGCTGCGGCATCACCATCATCCAACAACGAACGGATGAACGCCGACAATGGCGTCGTCGCGAACTGGTCGGTGGCCGTGCTGTAGATCAACTGGTTCGCCGACGTGTTAACGCCTGCCAACGCCGTCAAGGTCGCATCTAGTGGCTGCTTGCCCGCCAGCGCATTGGTCATGGTGGTGGCAAAGTTCGGGTCGTTGGCCAATGCTCCGGCCAGTTCCTTTAATGTATCGAGTGTCCCGGGTGCCGAATCGACAAGACCCGCAATTGCCCCTTGGACAAAGGCGGTCGTCGCCAGTTGCTGGGTATTTGTGCCCTTCACCGCAGTCGGGGCGGTAGGCGTTCCACGAAAGATCGGTGAATCGGTGAGACTCAGCTCGGCCCACGTCGACCAGTTACCTGAATAACACGAACGGCTGTACACGCGCCCATTGTTGTAGGTGATGTAGAGTTGCGTGCAGATAGTTGCGGAAGCGGCCTGCACCAATAAAGTACCCGCCACCGGCTCCGGGTAATTGAGGATTAGAGTGGCTTGGGCATTGGCTGTCTGTCCGTAAGAACCCGGCTTCGTCACACTGTTAAGATTGGTTCCGCTGGGTAGATTGCTACCGCTGATGCCACCCTCACCCCAACCAAACGCACCCAATAGCTGTCGAGCAAACTGAGTTGTGGCAATACTCGTATCGTTACTGTTGATCGCCGGCGTGGGTGATTTCGGCGTGCCACTCAGAGTCGGAGAAGCGAGGTCGGCCTTGAGGTCCAGCGCCGTGTCAACTTGGGCCTTGGTGTAAACGTCGGTCAGGCCATAGCCTGCAACCGTGGTGGGGTTGGTAGCCGCTGCCACTCGGCCATATTTATCCACGGAGACGCTACGATAGGTGCCCGCGAGAATTCCGGTACGGCCAAACGCCATTTCGAAGACCAACGCTGTCACGCCCAGCGAGATCACACCATCGGTGACCAACTGCCATGCACTGTCACCGTTGACTGTCCCCTGCTCGACATGTACCAGAAGCCCTGGCGTAACCTTGGCGGACGTATTGGCATCTTTGCAACGCGTCCAGGCGCCAGTAGCCATTTCATAAAGGCCGTTATCCTTCGCTTGCGCCTGGTTCTTCACCAGTACCCGCGCTCCTGCCACCAGCGTCACACCATCGATGGGTTGAACGCCACTGAGCGAGATATTCGCGGTGGTCGCCGCCTGCACTGAGTGCTTGAAGTCCTGCCTCGCAAGTTCCTCGGTCACCCACTCACGAGTGGCAAGCACCACGCTGGGGTCGATCTTCAACTGCACATTGGCAGCGCTGCTGACTACAAGGTTCATGCGCACCACCTGGGTTCGCCCCGAGCCTTGGCTCAACAATGGCTTGAAGGTGGGCGCACAATTGGCCACGGCAATCATGTCGCCGTCTGCGTCGTAAAGTGCGATCTCACGAATCCAACGGCCGCCAACATCTGCCGGAATGACTTGTTCAGCAACAATGATGGCGCTGTTCTTATCATCCACTTTCAGCTGGTTCAGCGGCGCCCGACGCCACTCGTTGATTAACTTGGTCTGACTGGCGCTGGGAGTCGGGTCCGCCCCGTTGGCGTCACCGACTCCCATCTGAGTGATTTTCCATGGGATACCTAAGGCATCCGCATTTGCCTGTTTCGCTGCGCCCACATTGGTGAGAATCGCGTAGAACTGTGAATTCTGGTCAACCATGTGCAATATCCAAGGTATCGATTGTATGTTCACGGCCGCCGCGACTGATCAGGCCGACGACCTCAAGATCGCGCTCTGCCAGCGGGTAGATGTCCAGTTCATCGCCGTCCTGGCATGCGCAGCCAAAATGGAACTCGCCACGGCTTTCAAGGCTGATGGTCAAGCCGGTCAGGTGGCGGCTGACAGGCCTGGCGTCGTCGATCAATGACGACAGCTGCTCATAGGTGTCTTCGTCGATGCCGGCATCGGACACTCCGATCATCAGGGCAAACGTACCGGGGACCTCCGGCGGCTCGGACTCCCACCATTCCTTGACCTCGATCAGATAACCGAATGGCTCGACCACCCTGCGCAACGCGCCGAGGGTGCCTTTGTGGGCATGGACGAAAAAAGCCGAGCGGATCACCGCACGCTTGATGGTGTCGCTCCAGCCGTCATCCCAGCGGTCTACCGACCAGGTCCAGGCCAGTTGATAAAGCAGGTGTGATGGACAGTTATCCGGGCTATAGAGCAGACGAAGATCGACACTCAGGTCTTCCTCGCCGGCCCGCTCGATGGCCCGTTCCAGAGGTGTTTGATTAAGGGGAAGCAGACTTGGCATGTCAGGCTCCCCGCTTCACATCGATTCCCGTGCACCAAGCCGCCTGGGCTTTGGTCGGGCGCAAATCAATCCATCCGCCCAACTCCACCCGGCTGACACCGTCGATATGCAACTGGGCATCGATGCCGGAACGCGCCACCTCCAGGCCCAAGCGACGACGCGGATTGACCCAGGCATTCAGGCGGCGCTTGCACTCGGCCAGAACGGCCTCAGATTCCGGCCCCTTGTCGGTCATGTACACCACCGCATCGATGCGATACGGCAGCACCTGTGCACTGCGCACGTTGACCCTATCGGCCACCGGGCGGATGTCGTCGTCATTGAGATACACCCTGACCTGCTCCAGCAGTTCAGCGCTGGCCACGCCGTCACCCTCAAGGCTCAGCACGGTGACATCTACCACCGCTGGAGACGGACTTTCAGCGGTCGCGTCAGCGACCAGCCCAGAAGCGTTGCGGGCATGCAAGATGTAGCTGTTGCGCGGGCCGGCGGTGGTCAGGCCTTCGTAGACCAGTTGCACCCGCTCGCGCAGGGCGTCGTCGGCTTCCAACACCTGCGCCAGCGGCGGCACCGCCTGCAGGTCCTCGGCCTGGACCACCAAGCGCTGGAGATTGACGTTGGCCGCCAGTTGGTCGAGGTCGCTCCCTTGGGCGTAGGCCAGCAGCAGCGCCTTGGCCGCGTCGTTGATACGGGCGCGGTTGAGCAGCTTGCGGTAGGCCCCGACCTCCAGCAGCTTGGTTACCGGATCGCTTTCCAACTGGGCGGTCCACCCGTCGCCCATCTGGGCGCGGAAGGCCTCCAGGTCGGCTTGGTACAGCGCCTCGTAGTCAAGGTCTTCGAGCAACTGAGGCGCAGGGAGTTTCGACAAATCCACCTGGCTCATATGCTGACCTCCACCAGGGCGTCATCGCCCAGGTAACGGCCGCTGAGGGCGAGGTTGACCTGGCCGTCGAGCACCGACAGCACACGCACCCGCTCAAGCTTCAGGCGCGGCTCCCAACGCCCCAAGGCGCGGGCGACTTCCGCCTGCACGGCGCTCTTCCAGCCGTCGTTGACGGGCAAGTCGACGTAGCGACGCAACTGGCTACCGTACTCGGGGCGCATGCGCCTGCTGCCTAGCGGGGTGGACAGGATGTCCTCGATGGACTGACGAAGGTGGGCAATGCCGGCCAAAGGTTGGCCGGTGCGGCGGTCCATGCCGATCATGGTGCGCCTCCTGTTGCAAGGTGCGAGGTCCGTTGGTGGAATCGCATTTAAGAGTCTCTCCAGGTTAGGGCCTGCACCTGTTCGCGGCTAAACCCGCGATACAGACGCCACGGAGCAGGAAACCTGCTTGTCGGCGCCGGCATTTCCGATGCAGTGGGCCTCAATCAATGCTTGTGGTTAGCGGTGTTGCCAGCGGTGTCGATGATCCTGCCGCCGCCGTTGATGTCGCCGCTGACGGTCAGCGGCCCGTTGATGGCGACCTGGCCGGTCAGGGTGATAGCCGTGGCGTCGAGCTCGATGGCACCCTCGCTGACGCGTAGGGTGCTGGCGCCTACCTTGATGCTGGCGTTGCCGGCAGGCAGGTGGATGTCGTAGCGCTTGGCCTGCCAGTCATAGGCGAGCGAGCCGCCGTCCTCGAACCGCCACACCTCCACATGGTCGCGGTTGTCCGGCGCGCTGCCGGCATTGCCGTAAAGACCCGGCACGAATGTGCCCTGGGCCGGCTCACCGCTGGGACTGACCAACACGCCCTGCTCGCCCAGGCTCGGTGCCCGCCAGTGACGTGCCTTACCGGCGGCCAGGCAATGCCAGCGCAACCAGGCACTGGTCCAGGCTCCATCGGATACCCGCACCCGAGCTGCGGTCAGGTCTACCGCAACAACGCGGCAAGGGATGACCAGGCTGGCCAGCATCCGGTCATGCATCGCGCTGGCGTAGCTCATGGGATGTCCTCTGCAGCGATATAACGGTGCTCGTTGCCCGACCCGGTGTCCGGGTCGATGCCCAACATCAGCATGCCGGGCGGCTGATCAGGCCAGTGCCACTGGGGCTCGCCCAACAGCACCGGCTGCTCCCAACGGACAATCCAGTGGCCACCCTCGAACTGCGCCAGCGCATTGCGGCTGGCCTCGACAAAATCCAGGCCCCAATACTGCTGGCGCAGCAGGTCCATCAGTTGTGCGGCCAGCAGGCTTCCTTGCAGGCGTGCATCAGAGTTGCCGAGGTCGGGGGTAATATCCGCCTCGAAGGTAGTGACCAGCACCGAGCGCCCATCCCGGGGCGCGGCGTCCGCGGTCATGCGCACGATGCCATGGCGCAGCGACGGCAGGACGGTGCTGCTGTCGACATCAGAAGCGATATCGACTGACGCAAGTTCAGGAATCGCCTCACGAATCGTTGCGGTCAGGGCCGCATGCAAAGTGGCCAGTTCGCTCATTTCAATGCCTCCTATTGCTCATCGGCCTGGGGCACATCACGCAACCCCAGGCGTTTGGCCGCCCAGCGCTCGTAGAGCCCGATAGCTACGTCGGCGCCTGCCATGGCAGTCATGCAGCCAAAGGCGCTGGCGCTCCAGATCGACATGCCGCTGGCGTACAGCAGCATCACCGTCGAGACCCCGCAGACCATGCAAGCCCCGGATCGCAACGCCAGCCGGCGCACCAGCGCCCATCCTCGCGCGCCAGCCTTGTCGGCACGCCACATCTCACCGCTCAGGCCGCCCAGCAATGCCAGGACGATCACCAGCCAGAGCGGTATCTCCAGCAACGTCTGTTGCTCGTTCGTCACTGTCCTGCCTCCTGTATGAATGCCCGCCGGCGCTACCGGCGGGACGGTTGTGTATGAACTCGGCATTCCAAAAAGCCCGGGCTGCCAGGCTTTTCAGTAATGCGTTGTCGAACCGCCGGCCACATCTGGTGACGCCTGGCGGTTCCGCTTCGAATTGGTGTCTCCGACCGCGGCCACCTGCCCGCCGGATAACTGATCGTGGTGCTTTACGCTGCACACCCGGGCCAGTTGCCAACCCTCTGAACAGTCGAGGCCTGTTCATCGCTGCCTGTGTAACAACCGGTGTCGACCGGCTTGAGACACAGATTATGCACTGATGCATATACAGTCAATGCATAAATTCATATTTCTAACGAATAAAATTTGCTGAAATGCATGAAGGCTATGCACGACGTGGCTTGTAGGGATTTTCTGCGGACGAAAAAAAACCCGCCAAAGCGGGTTTTCTTGAAAAGGAAATGCCTCAGCGAGCGTACATGCCCCACCAGAACACATGGCCCAACAGGCTGATCTGCTCTTCCTGCATCTGCTGGAAGCTGTAGTCCTCGTCAGGGTGTTCATCGCGATTGAAGCTGCGCAAGCGAATACCGGTGGGCAGACGGTAGACCTGTTTCACACGTAACTGGCCATTGTGGTTAATGGCGTAGAGGTCACCATCGATGATGTCGCCAATCGCGCATTTGCCGGTGTTGACCCCGACCGTCGCGCCGTCACGCAGTACCGGCA
This sequence comes from Pseudomonas sp. HMSC08G10, assembly GCF_001808425.1. Classification (NCBI taxonomy): domain Bacteria; kingdom Pseudomonadati; phylum Pseudomonadota; class Gammaproteobacteria; order Pseudomonadales; family Pseudomonadaceae; genus Pseudomonas; species Pseudomonas sp. HMSC08G10. The sequence continues at coordinate 57,962 of NZ_KV793300.1, forward strand.
ACATACTGTTGCCGCGCACGGTCACACACTTGGCCTGGTCGAACTGCACGCCATTGTGGCGCAGGCTGCGCTTGCCGAAGCGCAGGCGGGCCTTCTCGCTTTCCTCGATGACGAATCTTCCTGATCCTGCTGCCAATTCGACCTCTCGAAGAAAAGGAACGGACACCTCGTCATCCTCGACGGGGGTTTCGTCGTCCCACAGGCTGATGTCGCTCAGGTCCGCATGGCCATGGGCCGGCTGCGCCGCCTCGCGGGACTCGCCCAGCTCGACGCGCCCGCGCAGTTGGTCGGTACTGACGCCGAAGTACTCGGCGATCTTCGACACATGCTTGTCGGACGGGTCGACGATCTTCTCGCTGAGGATGCGCGACAACGTGGATTGGGGAACGCCCGTGCGCCGGTGCAGCTCCGTCGGTGACAGGCCGTGGCGGTCGAGCAGTGCTTTGAGTACGGTGGCTACGTTGCGTTTTTGCATACCGTGCATAATGGATGTGCCGCAGCGCAAATGCAATCCGTGCACGTGCTTTCTCTTATACCCATCGCCCGACCGTGGGGATTTCCTTGTACTCTCATGAGCCCTACACCGCGGGAAGACTCTCCGCGATAGCGAGGTCAAGACAACAATGATCGGCTTTACCTTTCGCCAGCTCGAGTACTTCGTCGCCACCGCCGAACAGGGCAGCGTCAGCGCCGCAGCGCGAGCCAAGCACATCTCCCAGCCCTCGGTGTCGCTGGCGATCTCGCAGCTCGAGGCCATCCTGGGCGAAAAGCTGTTCCTGCGCCAGGCCAGCCGGGGCCTGGAGCTGAGCCCGGCGGGGCGGCAACTACTGGAGCAGGCACGCGAGATCCTGGCCATGGCGGCCGGCATACGCAGTGCGGGGGATGAGCCGGAAGTGCTGCGCGGCAACCTCAGCCTGATCTGCTTCCAGGACCTAGGCCCGTGGTACGCGCCGCGCCTGCTCAGTGGCTTTCGCCAGCGCCACCCGGAAGTCGCCATCACCTTGTTCGAAACCGACCTTGCCGGGGTCAACCGGCGCTTGAACGAGGGCAAGGCAGAATTGGCGCTGACTTATGACGTAGGCCTGGACCCACAGATCGAGCGCCGGGTTCTGGCACAGGTGGCGCCGTATGCCCTGTTGCCGGCGGACCATCCCTTGGCCCGCCAGGAGCAGGTATCGTTGGCCGACCTGGCCGAGGAGTGCCTGATCCTCGAAGACATCGCGCGAACCCGCGAGTACTTCCTCTCGCTGTTCTGGGCCCACGACCTGCAGCCACGCGCCCAGCAACTGACCCAGACCTTCGAGATGCAACGCGGGCTGGTCGCCCATGGCTATGGCGTGGCGCTCTCATGCACACGGCCTGCAGGCGACCAGAGCTACGATGGCCGGCCGCTGGCGTGCCGGCCTCTGCGTGAAGCGGTCAGCCCGCAGTCGGTGGTGCTGGCGCAATCGAGCGCCATGCGCCCCTCCCCTGCGGCCCAGGCATTCCTACGCTGGGCCAGCGAACTGTTTTCCGTCTAGCTCAGGCGTTGACCGGCGCCGGGCGTGGCTGGCGCGCCACCCACAACCAGTAGCCGACCGACAGCAGGGCCAACCAGCCAAGGCCGACGTACATTGCGGTGCGGGTATCCGGGAACCAGCCCAGCACGCCGAAGATGAACAACATGAACACGATCGCCAGGGCCGGCCCGACGGGCCACAGCGGCACCGGGAAGTCCAGCGCGGCGATTTCCTCGCGGCTCATGCCGCGGCGCATGGCCACTTGGGACAGCAGGATCATCAACCACACCCAGACGATCGAGAAGGTCACCACGGCGGCGAGGATCAGGAACAGGTTCTCCGGTGCCAGGTAGTTCAGCACCACGCCCAGCAACAGTGCGACGCCCATCACCAGCACGGTCATCCAAGGCACGCCGAAGCGCGACAAGCGGGAGAAGCCGACCGGCGCCTGGCCGTTCTGGGCCATGCCGTACATCATCCGCCCGGCGCTGAAGATATCGCTGTTGATCGCAGATACCGCCGCTGAAATCACCACGATGTTGAGCAAGGTTGCCGCCGAATCGATGCCCAGGCCGCTGAAGATCTGCACGAACGGGCTGCCCTGGCTGCCGATGTTGGTCCAGGGGTAAATGGCCATCAGCACCACCAGCGTGAGCACATAGAACAGCAGGATACGCAGCGGTACCGAGTTGATCGCCTTGGGCAGCACGCGCTTGGGGTCCTTGGCTTCGCCGGCGGTGATACCGATCATTTCGACGCCGCCGAAGGCGAACATCACCACGGTGAAGGAGGCGATCATGCCGCCGACCCCATTGGGGAAGAACCCGCCATGGCTCCACAGGTTGGACAGCCCCGTGACCGCCTCGGCGCCGTTACCCAGCTGGATGCCAAACAGCAGCACCGCGCCCCCGGCCGCGATCATCGCGATGATCGCGGTGACCTTGAGCAATGAGAGCCAGAACTCCATCTCGCCGAACACCTTTACGCTGCACAGGTTTAGCGCGCCAATGAAACAGACGATCCCCAATACCCAGATCCAGCGCGGTGTGTCGGGGAACCACAAGCCCATGTACACCCCGAATGCCGTGACGTCCGCAAGGCACACCACCAGCATGGAGAAGGCATAACTCCAGCCTGTCAGAAAGCCCAGGTAGCGCCCCAGGTATTGGCTGGTGTACTGCCCGAAGGAACCGGACACCGGGTTGCGCACCGCCATTTCACCGAGGGCACGCATCATCATGTAAATCGCCGCGCCGCCGATCAGGTAGGCCAGCAGTACCGACGGCCCGGCCAGCTTGATCGCCGACGCCGAGCCGTAGAACAGCCCGGTGCCGATCGCCGATCCCAATGCCATGAAGCGGATATGCCGGGTACTCAGGCCTCGTCGCAAGTTGTTGTGATCGTTCATCCCAGGGACTCCTCATTGTTCTTGTTCTTGGCCGGCAGTCACGCTGCCGTTGAAGGGTTCTCGCAAGGCCCGGAAACCGCAGGGCGCAGGGCTATTAACCGGCCAATCGCAGGGCAAGACAACAAGGTGGGGCATACAGAATAGCTATAGTGGCGAATAGGAATTCTGTGATTTACCCGGCCCTCGGCGGCATCCGATGCTGGTGCCACGACAACAACAACGAGAGGGCTGCCCCATGAATCCCCACATCGAAGATTTCCAGCGAGACGGCGCGGTGATCCTGCGCGGCGTGTTCAAGGACTGGATCGAACGCCTGCGCGAAGGCTTCGAGCAGAACCTGGCCGAACCCAGTGCCTTCGCCATCGAGAACGTCGGCTCCGGCGAGAGCGGCCGATTCTTCGAGGACTATTGCAACTGGCAGCGCATCCCGGCGTTCACCGACTTCGTACTGAACTCGCCGGCCGCTGGGCTTGCCGGCGAGTTGATGGGCTCGCAGCAGGTACAGGTGTTCCACGACCACATCCTGGTGAAGGAGCCCGGCACCGCCAAGCCCACCCCTTGGCACCAGGACCTGCCCTACTACTGTGTCCAGGGCCTGCAGACCGCCAGTTACTGGATCCCGCTGGACCCGGTTACCCGCCACAACACCTTGAGCGTGGTGCTCGGCTCGCACCTCTGGCCCAAGCCTGTGCGCCCCAAACGCTGGGCCAGCAATCAGGACTTCTATGGCGCCACCGACGCCGACGGCCAGAACCTGTTCATGGACATGCCGGACGTGGAGAACGGCGAGTACCAGATCCTTTCCCCGGAAATGGAACCTGGCGATGCCATCGTCTTCGATTTCCGCACCGTGCATGGCGCCGCCGGCAACACAGGCATGAACCGGCGCCGCGCCTTTTCCACGCGCTTTTTGGGAGATGACGTACGCTACGTGCAGCGCCCGGGGCGCACCTCGCCGCCCTTCCCTGGCATCAATTTGAGCGACGGCGAACGCATGCGCGAGGACTGGTTCCCGGTGGTCTGGCAGCGCCGCTGACCCCTACCTGACACGCTCAAGCCCCGCGCCTTGCTACGCGGGGCTTGAGCACTTTCAACGAGGCCGAAGTGGCCAAGGCGGCCTGTGCCCGGCTGACAAGAACCTGTAGACTTGGGCGTTTCGCATTTTGTCTGAGACAGCTTCAAGGCCTTGAATGTCTGACCTTTCCGCACACACACCAATGATGCAGCAGTACTGGAAGCTGAAAAACCAGCACCCAGACCAGCTGATGTTCTACCGCATGGGCGATTTCTACGAGATCTTCTACGAAGATGCGAAGAAAGCCGCCAAACTGCTGGATATCACTCTGACCGCCCGTGGCCAGTCCGCCGGCCAGTCGATCCCCATGTGCGGGATTCCCTTCCACTCGCTGGAAGGCTATCTGGCCAAGTTGGTCAAGCTGGGCGAGTCGGTGGTGATCTGCGAGCAGATCGGCGACCCGGCCACCAGCAAGGGTCCGGTGGAACGCCAAGTGGTGCGGATCATCACCCCCGGCACGGTCAGCGACGAAGCGCTGCTCGACGAGCGCCGCGACAACTTGATCGCCGCGCTGCTTGGGGACGAGCGTCTGTTCGGCCTGGCCGTGCTGGATATCACCAGCGGCAACTTCACCGTGCAGGAGATCAAAGGCTGGGAAAACCTCCTGGCCGAACTCGAACGCATCAACCCGGTGGAACTGTTGATCCCCGACGACTGGCCGCAAGGCCTGCCAGCCGAGAAACGCCCGGGCTGCCGCCGCCGCGCGCCCTGGGACTTCGACCGCGACTCGGCGCGCAAGAGTCTGTGCCAGCAGTTCGCGACCCAGGACCTCAAAGGCTTTGGCTGCGACAAGCTGACCCTTGCCATCGGCGCCGCCGGCTGCCTGCTGACCTACGCGAAGGAAACCCAACGCACCACCCTGCCTCACCTGCGCAGCCTGCGTCATGAGCGCATGGATGACACCGTGATCCTGGATGGCGCCAGCCGTCGCAACCTGGAGCTGGACATCAACCTGGCCGGGGGGCGCGAAAACACCCTGCAATCGGTGATCGACCGTTGCCAGACCGCCATGGCCAGTCGCCTGTTGACCCGTTGGCTGAACCGCCCGCTGCGCGACCTCAAGGTGCTCAAGGCTCGCCAGGATTCGATCCGCTGCCTGCTCGACGGCTACCGCTTCGAGAAGCTGCAACCGCAGCTCAAGGAAATCGGCGATATCGAGCGGATCCTCGCCCGCATCGGCCTGCGTAACGCCCGCCCACGAGATCTCGCGCGCCTGCGCGATGCCCTCGGCGCCCTGCCCGAGCTGCAGAATGCCATGGCCGAGCTCGAAGCGCCGCACCTGGCACGCCTGGCCGCCATCGCCGGCACCTACCCGGAGCTCGCCAGCCTGTTGGAACGGGCCATTCTCGACAACCCGCCAGCGGTGATCCGCGACGGCGGCGTGCTCAAGACCGGCTACGACACCGAGCTGGACGAGCTGCTGGCCATGAGCGAGAACGCCGGGCAGTTCCTCATCGATCTGGAAGCCCGTGAGAAGGCCCGCACCGGCCTGGCCAACCTTAAGGTCGGTTACAACCGCGTGCACGGCTACTTCATCGAACTGCCCACCAAGCAAGCCGAGCAGGCGCCAGCCGACTACATCCGCCGCCAGACCCTCAAAGGCGCAGAGCGCTTCATCACACCCGAGCTCAAGGCCTTCGAGGACAAGGCGCTGTCGGCCAAGAGCCGCGCCCTGGCCCGGGAAAAGATGCTCTATGACGCCTTGCTCGAGACTTTGATCGGCCACCTGGCACCGCTTCAGGACAGCGCCGCCGCCCTGGCCGAGCTGGACGTGCTGAGCAACCTGGCCGAACGCGCCCTGAACCTGGACTTGAACTGCCCAAGCTTCGTCGACGAGCCGTGCCTGCGCATCGAGCAGGGTCGCCATCCGGTCGTCGAACAGGTACTCACCACGCCATTCGTGGCCAATGACCTGGCGCTGGACAACAGCACACGCATGCTGATCATCACCGGCCCGAACATGGGTGGTAAATCCACCTACATGCGCCAGACCGCGTTGATCGTGCTGATGGCGCACATCGGCAGCTTCGTGCCGGCGGCGCGCTGCGAGCTGTCGCTGGTCGACCGCATCTTCACCCGCATCGGCTCCAGCGACGACCTGGCCGGCGGCCGCTCGACCTTCATGGTCGAGATGAGCGAAACCGCGAACATCCTGCACAACGCCACCGACCGCAGCCTGGTGCTGATGGACGAAGTGGGGCGTGGCACCAGTACCTTCGACGGTCTTTCCCTGGCCTGGGCTGCGGCCGAGCGCCTGGCCCAATTGCGTGCCTATACCCTATTCGCCACGCATTACTTCGAGCTGACCGTGCTGCCGGAGAGCGAGCCGCTGGTGGCCAACGTGCACCTGAACGCCACCGAGCACAACGAGCGGATCGTCTTCCTGCACCACGTCCTCCCGGGCCCTGCCAGTCAGAGCTACGGCCTGGCCGTGGCGCAGTTGGCTGGCGTGCCTTCCCCGGTGATCCAGCGTGCCCGTGAACACCTGGGCCGCCTGGAAACCACCAGCCTGCCCCATGAGCAGCCGATCAAGGCTGCCAAGGGCGAGCCGCAAGTGCCGCATCAGAGCGACCTGTTCGCCAGCCTGCCACATCCGGCCATCGAGAAGCTGGGCAAGCTGGACCTGGACAATATGACGCCGCGCCAAGCTATCGAAACGCTATATCAACTGAAAAACCTGTTATAACGGCGCCCACTACAAACTGGTAGAATCCGCCGCGGTTTGCTGGTGCTGCAGGTTATTAGCCTGGCCTGCAGCCAATGCCTGTAAACCGCGCGGCCCTGATGAGGAAGGGCCGCCGCCGTCGCCTGAGGAGAGAATTAGAAATGACCTTCGTCGTCACCGACAACTGCATCAAATGCAAGTACACCGACTGCGTGGAAGTCTGTCCGGTGGACTGCTTCTACGAAGGCCCGAACTTCCTGGTCATCCACCCGGACGAGTGCATCGACTGCGCCCTGTGCGAACCGGAATGCCCAGCTCAAGCCATTTTCTCGGAAGACGAAGTGCCTGCCGGCATGGAGAACTTCATCGAGCTCAATGCCGAACTGGCGGAGATCTGGCCGAACATCACTGAGCGTAAGGATGCCCTGCCTGACGCTGAAGAGTGGGACGGCAAGCCTGGCAAGATTGCAGATCTGGAACGCTGATAGCGTCCGGATACGAAAAGGCCCCAAACGGGGCCTTTTTCATTTCTGGAAATGCGCCATACAAACTGCCAAAGCCGGCGATGGACTGCAAAGCAGCCCCAAGGGACAGGACCACTTCATTCGAGGCCAAGCGGATAGCCCCTGCACGCCACATGAAGCGCAGCCTCTGCCACTGAATTCAAGGCAAAAAAAGGGGCGGTTTGACCCGCCCACATTTTTTCCGTAGTCCCTGCTTGTCCTAAACATCATCCTGATGAATCGCATCTTGCGATGTCCATGACCTTCATCCGTGAAGGCTGTGCCGGTCCGTCGACACAGTTCGAATACTAGCCACTCCAGCACGGCGAGCAAGGGCTAAACCTCTCAAAACGCTACAGCTGACACATCTTTTAATGCCTAAAAAAGCATTACTTTTCAGATACTTGAATAAATAGATAGCTTAGAAACGACAATGATTTACTGATCCTTACGGGGAAGTCTTACACCACGAGTAAGCGATCTCTTACACGCAAAGCAACGTAGGTAGCGAAATAAACAATCCTCTCAGATACAAAAACGCCCCGAGATTATCGGGGCGTTTTGGTGTTGCGATTGCGCTTACTGGAACAGCGACTCACTCGAGAGGCCGTTCTTTTCAAGGATTTCACGTAGACGCTTGAGCCCCTCGACCTGGATCTGCCGCACGCGCTCTCGGGTCAGGCCGATTTCCAGGCCTACATCCTCAAGGGTGCTGCTTTCGTGGCCCCGCAAGCCGAACCGACGCACCACTACCTCACGCTGCTTGTCGGTCAACTCACCCAGCCATTGGTCGATGCTCTGGGAGAGGTCGTCGTCCTGCAGCAGCTCGCACGGGTCGGTCGGGCGATCGTCCGTCAGCGTGTCGAGCAGGGTCTTGTCGGAGTCCGGGCCGAGCGAAACGTCCACCGAAGAGACACGCTCGTTGAGCCCAAGCATGCGCTTGACCTCGGCCACGGGTTTTTCCAAAAGCCCGGCGATTTCTTCCGGGGAAGGCTCGTGGTCGAGCTTCTGGGTCAGCTCCCGCGCGGCACGCAGGTAGACGTTGAGCTCCTTGACCACGTGGATCGGCAGGCGGATGGTGCGGGTCTGGTTCATGATCGCCCGTTCGATGGTCTGGCGAATCCACCAGGTCGCATAGGTCGAGAAACGGAAACCGCGCTCCGGATCGAACTTTTCCACCGCGCGGATCAGACCGAGGTTGCCCTCTTCGATCAGGTCGAGCAGCGACAGGCCACGATTAACGTAGCGGCGCGCAATTTTGACCACCAGGCGCAGGTTGCTCTCGATCATGCGTTTACGGCCAGCCGGATCGCCTTTTTGCGACAGGCGTGCGTAATGCACTTCCTCTTCGGGGGAGAGCAGCGGAGAAAAGCCGATTTCGTTGAGATACAGCTGGGTGGCGTCGAGCGCCCGGCTGTAATCGATGTACTTGTGCTGTTTGAGCGATGAGCCTTGTTTGGCCTTGGTCCGAACCGAAGGTACAGCAGGTTCGTCTGACACCACATCCGTTTCCAAAACGATGCCCGTCTCCATCAACAGGAGGTCATCGTCGATGTCAAACTCCGGCACTTCTTTGCTGAGAGCCATTGTTATAGTCCTTTGCTGAGTTCGAACTCAGACTCGAGCGGCACCTGTTTCCCTGGCAGCGCTGGAGCCTGTCCCCTCTACGTCAGCAGGAACAGGCTGGGTGCAAAGATCAACGACGTGGCAAGAACTGGAGCGGATCGACGGGTTTGCCCTGGCGGCGAATCTCGAAATGCAGCTTCACCCGATCAGTGCCCGTGGACCCCATTTCAGCGATCGTCTGCCCTGCCTTGACCTGCTGCCCCTCCCGAACCAAAAGCCTGCGGTTATGACCGTAGGCACTGACGTAGGTATCGTTGTGCTTGATGATGATCAGCTCGCCGTAGCCCCTCAAGCCACTTCCGGCATACACCACTGAACCACCAGACGCAGCAAAAACAGGCTGTCCCAAATCACCGGCGATATCAATGCCTTTATTCAAACTACCGTTTGAAGCGAATTTTCCAATCAACACACCATTGGCAGGCCAGCTCCAGCCCCCTACCGAGCGCTCGGCAGCAGGTACCTGGGTAATCACTGGAGCGGTGGTCGTCGCAGGTGGGGAGACCGGTTTACCGCTATTGCTGGCAGGCGGCGTGGAGGTGCTTGCCACCGGGCGACGGGTGACCGTGGTCTTGCTCGAGGAGGACGGGCTGGACACCACCGTGGTGCTACCACCGCTGCCGCTGCTGAAGCGGATCGGCTGGCCGGGGCGAATGGTATAAGGCGCCGCAATGCCGTTGCGCGCGGCCAGCTCTTTGTAGTCCCAACCGTAGCGGAAGGCGATGGAGTACAGGGTATCGCCGGGCTTGACCACATATTGGCCTGAGGTAACGGTCGGGCGCTTGGGCACGGTGTTGTTGCGATCCACCACACGAGCGCCACTCGAACCGGTGCTGGAGCAGCCCGCCAGCGATGTCGCCATGGCCAGCGCAATCACCAGAAGCTTGAAAACCGACCGATCCTTGCGTTGCCGCATGATTGTGTGACCCACCCGCGCTCCCCTCATGGTGCCGAAAAACGATATGACGATACGAAATGCAATATTGTTGCAATTATAAACGAGACAGACCGGGTTGGGTGGCTGGCTCAGGTGCCGCGGCAAGCGCGACGAAACCCCGCACGATAGACAGGTTCGCGGCTGAAGAATTCGTCGACGACGCAAATATTCAGCGCGCCCTCACGCCACCGGACCGTTGAGCAGCGGCACGAAACGCACGGCGCCCAGTACGCGACGGGAGAACCCATGTTCCTCGCGCACGATCAACATCAACTGTTGGGACTCGCCGGCAGCGCCCACTGGAATCACCATGCGTCCACCCGGCGCCAGCTGGTCCAGCAAGGCTTGGGGAACCTCCGGCGCCACGGCTGTCACGATGATGCCGTTGTAAGGCGCCAGCGCCGGCCATCCTTCACAGCCGTCGCCCCAACGAAACACCACGTTGCGCAGGTTGAGCTCGACCAGGCGCTCCTTGGCCCGGTCCTGCAGGACCTTGATCCGCTCCACCGAGAACACCCGCTCCACCAGTTGCGCGAGAATGGCGGTCTGGTAACCCGACCCCGTGCCGATCTCCAAGACCTTGTCCAACGGCCCGGCCTCCAGCAGCAGCTCACTCATGTGCGCCACCATGAACGGCTGGGAAATGGTCTGGTTATGCCCGATCGGCAGCGCGGTGTCCTCGTAGGCCCGGTGCGCCAGGGCCTCGTCGACAAACAGATGACGCGGGGTGCGACGGATGACCTCGAGCACCTGGGTGTTCGAGACGCCTTCCTCGTACAGACGCTGGATCAACCGCTCCCGGGTACGCTGGGAGGTCATGCCGATGCCTCGGCGCAGCAGATCGTCCTGTTCGCGCATCAGAGCAGATCCTCCACCCAGCCATCGAGACGCTCGAAGGCTTCGTTGAAGGTGCGGTCCAGTTGCAGCGGGGTGATCGACACGTACCCCTGCATCACCGCGTGAAAGTCGGTCCCCGGCCCGCCGTCCTCGGCGTCACCGGCCACGGCGATCCAGTAGCCTTCCTTGCCACGCGGGTTGACCACCTTGGTCGGCGCCGCTGCCCGCGCCCGATGGCCGAGCCGGGTGAGCTGGATGCCACGAATGTGTTCCAGAGGCAGGTTTGGGATGTTCACGTTGAGCACGGTGCGAGGCGGCAGCTCCAGGCGCGACTGGGCTTCAACCAGGCGGCGGGCGATGTAGGCCGCGGTCGGCAGGTTGTCTGGCAGGCGCGACAACAGCGAAAACGCCAGCGATGTGCCGCCCAGGAAGCGCCCCTCCAGTGCCGCGGCGACCGTGCCGGAATAGAGCACGTCATCCCCGAGGTTGGCTCCCAGGTTGATACCGGACACGACCATATCGGGCGTCTCGGGCAACAACCCGTTAAGCCCTAAATGCACGCAGTCGGTGGGCGTGCCGTTCAGGCTGATGAAGCCGTTGGCCAGGGTCTGCGGATGCAGCGGCCGGTCCAGTGTCAGTGAACTGCTCGCACCGCTTTTGTCTTGATCCGGGGCAATCACCACGCACTCGGCGTAGTCCGCCAGCGCAGCATGCAGCGCGGCAAGGCCGGGTGCGGTAACACCGTCGTCATTCGAAATCAGAATACGCATGGGCTGTCCGTCTGCCCTGCCGGCACCAGATCGACGAGCTCGCGCACCACCACGGTGGCGAAGCATCCGGCCGGAAGGACGAATTCCAGTTGCAGGATATCAGGCTCGGGATAATGCCACGTCAGCCCGCCAATAGGGAGCCGCAGGATGCGTCGTTCGTGATTCATGCCTGCTCGTGCCAACCACTGGCACAGCGCCAGATGCCGATCGCCGATGGCTGTTTCCAGCATAGACGTATCGCCGCGGGTCGGTGAGACGCCTTCGCCCCAGAGCGGCCCGGTGGGATGCAAGTCAAGAATCGCCAGTCGTGGATCGGTACATTCCTGCTCACCCGCCGGGAAGAAACTGCGGCTTTCTGTGAAGGCCAGCAAATCACCGACCTGCGCTGTGTTCCAGCTGCCATTGGCGACACGCGCGGCCAGCACCTGGTTGAACACGTAGCTGCGCGCGGCGGACAACAGCCGCGAGCGGACATTGCGCTGCTCCGGCAATGCGTTGCGCTCGGCCCACTGGCGGGCGTCATGCACGTTGCCGCCCTCGTGGCCGAACCGTTGGCTGCCGAAGTAATTGGGCACCCCATGCTGCTTGAGTTGTTCCAGGCGCGCATCGAGGGCTTGGTGATCGGCCGCAAGAGCCGTGAGGCGCAAGGTGAAGCCGTTAGCCGAATGGGCCCCGCGCTGGAGCTTGCGCTGGTGACGTACCTGCTTGAGTACGCGCAGGCTTGCATCTTCGGCACGGGACAGGTCAGGGTCGGCCTTGCCCGGCAGGTGCAGACTGAACCACTGACGGGTCAGGGCCTGTCGGTCCTTGAGGCCGGCATAGCTGATCGAGCGAACCGGCACGCCGGCGGCACGCGCCAGGCGACGGGCCGCTTCCTCGGTGTTCAGGTCACGTTTTTCGACCCACAGCCAGAGGTGCTCGCCCTGGCCAGAGAGGGGAATGTCCAGCACTTCGTCGACCTGAAAGTCCTCAGCCACTGCCTTGAGCACCGCCTGGCCCAAGGAGCCCCCCCAGGCCCGTGGGCCCAGCAGTTCCAGTTCGGTCATGCTGGCAGCAACAGGGCCACCGCATGCACGGCGATGCCCTCCTCACGGCCGGTGAAACCCAGCTTCTCGGTGGTGGTGGCCTTGACGTTGACTTGGTCGAGTTCGACCTGCAGGTCTTCGGCGATCAACTGGCGCATGGTCGGAATATGCGGTGCCATCTTGGGTGCCTGGGCGACGATGGTGGTGTCGACGTTGCCGACCTTCCAGCCCTTGGCCTGGACGATGCCGACCACATGGCGCAGCAGCGCCCGGCTGTCGGCCCCTTTGAACTGAGGGTCGGTATCGGGGAAATGCTTGCCGATGTCGCCCAACGCCGCAGCGCCAAGCAGGGCATCGCTGAGCGCATGCAGCAGCACATCGCCGTCGGAATGGGCCAGCAGGCCGTATTTGTGGGGTATACGCACCCCACCCAGGGTAATGAAATCACCGTCGCCGAAACGGTGCACATCGTAGCCGTGGCCAATACGCATAAGAAAAAGCCCTGAATGAGTCAGGGCTGGATTCTACCTGCTTTGCTGGATATTGGGGCTGCTTTGCAGCCCCTTTACCGCAGCGACCCCGCTGGTGCGAAGCGGCCGCAAAGAAGCCCCTGGATCAGACCCTGCCCAACGCCACCGCGTGATGGCGCAGGTGTTCATCGATGAAGCTGGCGATGAAGTAGTAGCTGTGGTCATAGCCAGGCTGCAAACGCAGCGTCAGCTCATGTCCTCCCTTGCGCGCCGCCTGCTCCAGCGCCTGGGGCTTGAGCTGCTTCTCGAGAAAGTCATCCCGGTCACCCTGGTCGATCAGCAGCGGCGGGCATTGCCCGGCGGCTGTCTCGGCCAGCAGTACGCTGGCATCCCACTCGCGCCAGCGCGCCCGGTCGTCCCCCAGGTACCGGGAGAAAGCCTTTTCACCCCACGGGCAATCCATCGGATTGCTGATCGGCGAAAAGGCCGACACCGAGCGATAGCGCCCAGGGTTGCGCAGGGCGCAAACCAAGGCACCGTGCCCACCCATGGAGTGGCCGCTGATACTGCGCAGGTCGGAGGCTGGAAAATGCGCCTCGACCAAGGCGGGCAGCTCCTGCACCACGTAGTCGTGCATGCGGTAGTGCTGAGCCCAGGGCTGCTGGGTGGCGTTGAGGTAGAAACCTGCGCCCAGACCAAAGTCCCAGGCGCCATCCGGGTCACCCGGCACCTGCTCGCCGCGCGGGCTGGTGTCGGGGGCAACGATGATCAGGCCAAGCTCTGCGGCCAGGCGCTGGGCGCCGGCCTTTTGCATGAAGTTCTCGTCCGTGCACGTCAGGCCACTGAGCCAGTACAACACCGGCAGTTTCTCGCCCTGCTCGGCCTGCGGCGGCAGGTAGACGGCGAACACCATGTCGCAACCCAGGACCTTGGAGGCGTGCCGGTAGCGCTTGTGCCAGCCGCCGAAGCTTTTCTGGCAGGAGATGTTTTCCAGGCTCATGGGCAAACCTCAGAAATGGATCACGCTGCGGATGCTCTTGCCTTCATGCATCAGGTCGAAGGCTTTGTTGATGTCCTCCAGGCCCATGGTGTGGGTGATGAAGGTATCCAGCGGGATCTCGCCTTTCTGCGACATTTCCACGTAGCTTGGCAGCTCGCTGCGACCACGCACACCGCCGAATGCCGAACCACGCCAGACTCGGCCGGTCACCAGCTGGAACGGACGGGTGGAGATTTCCTGCCCGGCGCCGGCGACACCGATGATCACCGACTCACCCCAACCTTTGTGGCAGCACTCCAGCGCCGCACGCATCAGCTGGACGTTGCCTACGCATTCGAAGGAGTAGTCCACACCACCGTCGGTGAGGTCGACGATGACTTCCTGGATCGGACGGTCATAGTCCTTCGGGTTCACGCAGTCGGTGGCGCCGAGCTGGCGCGCGATCTCGAACTTGGCCGGGTTGATGTCCACGGCGATGATGCGCGAAGCCTTGGCCTTCACCGCACCGATGATCGCCGACAGACCGATGCCGCCCAGACCGAAGATGGCGACGGTGTCGCCAGCCTTGACCTTAGCGGTGTTGAGCACGGCACCGATACCAGTGGTGACGCCGCATCCGAGCAGGCAGACCTTCTCCAGTGGCGCATCCTTGGCGATTTTGGCCACGGAGATTTCCGGCAACACGGTGTACTCGGAGAACGTCGAGGTGCCCATGTAGTGGAACAGTTGCTGGCCTTTATAGGAAAAACGGGTGGTGCCATCCGGCATCAGGCCCTTGCCCTGGGTGGCGCGGATGGCCTGGCACAGGTTGGTCTTGCCCGAGCGGCAGAATTTGCACTGGCCGCACTCAGGGGTGTACAGCGGGATCACGTGGTCGCCGACAGCGACCGAGGTGACGCCCTCGCCCACGGCTTCGACGATCGCACCGCCCTCGTGGCCCAGGATCGAGGGGAAGATACCTTCCGGGTCGGCGCCCGACAGGGTGTAGGCATCGGTATGGCAGACACCGCTGGCCACCACACGCAGGAGCACTTCACCCGCTTTGGGCATGGCCACGTCGACTTCGACGATTTCCAGGGGTTTCTTGGCCTCGAAGGCAACAGCGGCGCGGGACTTGATCATCAACGGAACTCCAGACAAGGGATGATTGCTTCGGCTCAGTGTAATTCAAGCACTTTTGATGAATAATCCGGCGCAAGTAAAAACATTATTGCCATACAGGGATAATCCATGAGCAGTCGCTGGGAAGGCATCGACGAATTCGTCGCGGTGGCCGAGTCAGGTCAGTTCACCGCCGCCGCTGAACGTCTGGGTGTTTCGTCCTCGCACATCAGCCGACAAATCGCTCGTCTGGAAGAGCGCTTGCAGACACGGCTTCTGTACCGCAGTACCCGCCGGGTGACCCTGAGCGAGGCAGGGCAGACCTTCCTGCAACATTGCCAGCGCTTGCAGGACGGACGCGAAGAAGCCCTGCGCGCCATGGGCGACCTTGCCAGCGAGCCCAAAGGGCTGTTGCGCATGACCTGCGCGGTGGCTTATGGAGAACGCTTCATCGTCCCCTTGGTGACGCGCTTCATGGCCCAGTATCCGCAACTGCGCGTTGAGGTGGAACTGAGCAACCGCACCTTGGACTTGGTGCATGAGGGAATGGACCTGGCGATACGCCTCGGGCGACTGCAGGACTCACGCCTAGTGGCTACGCGCCTGGCCCCCCGGCGCATGTACCTGTGCGCCTCCCCCGCCTACCTTGAGCGCTATGGTCGCCCCCACAGCCTGTCGGAACTGACTCGGCACAACTGCCTGATCGGCAGTTCCGACCTCTGGGTGTTGCAGCAGGATGGGCGGGAGTTGAGTCAGCGGGTGCAGGGCAACTGGCGCTGCAACAGCGGGCAGGCCGTGCTGGATGCAGCATTGTTGGGCATGGGATTGTGCCAGTTGCCGGACTACTACGTACTCGAGCACCTCAACAGCGGTGCGCTGGTATCGCTGCTCGAAGCGCACCAGCCACCGAACACGGCTGTGTGGGCGCTGTACCCGCAGCAAAGGCACTTGTCACCGAAAGTGCGGCGGCTGGTGGACTACCTGAAGGAAGGGCTGGCGGAGCTGCCAGAGTATCGGCAAAACTGAGGATTCCGATGACCTCTTCACGGGGGCACTTGCGAAGAGGAGGACGCAAGCGTTCGGTTTCAGCGACGGGCGGCCCAGCGCTGGCGCAACCATTCCAGGTCTTCCGGACGGGTGACCTTTATGTTGTCGCTGCGCCCTTCAATCAAGCGCGGCGCCTGACCGGACCATTCGATGGCCGAGGCCTCGTCCGTGACCACCACATCGGAGACCAGGCATTCGGCCAGGGCCCGGTGCAAGGCCCCCAGGCGGAACATCTGCGGCGTGTAGGCCTGCCAGATGGTGCTGCGATCCACCGTGGCACTGACCCGTCCATTGGCATCGGCACGCTTGAGCGTGTCGCGAGCAGGCACCGCAAGTAAACCTCCGACAGGATCGTCGGCCAACTCCGACAGCAACCGATCCAGATCACTGCGTGCCAGGTTCGGTCGCGCCGCGTCATGCACCAGCACCCAGTCGCTGTCCGCCGCCCCTTGGGCATGCAAAAGCAATAATGCATTGAGCACCGAGTCGGCCCGCTCACGCCCCCCGGCCGCACGCTGTATGCGTGGGTCGTTGGCACAGCGTAGGCCAGGCCAGTAGGGATCATCGGCGGCAATGCTGACCACCACGCCCTTGAGCGAGGGGTGGTCGAGAAAACAGTCGAGGCTATGCTCGAGAAGGGTCTGCCCGCCCAATTGCAGATACTGCTTGGGACGATCGGCAGCCATGCGGGCACCGACGCCCGCGGCGGGAATCACGGCCCAGAAAGCCGGTAGCGTCTGCGTCATTTCTGCGGCAACTGGTAGAGGGTTTCACCCTCCTTGACCATCCCCAATTCGTGACGAGCCCGCTCTTCGACGGTCTCCATACCTTTTTTCAACTCCAGAACTTCAGCATCCAGCACGCGATTACGCTCGAGCAGCCGCTCGTTCTCGGCATGCTGTTCGGCGATCTGCTGCTTGAGCTCGGCCACTTGCGCCAGGCTGCCGTTACCCACCCAAAGGCGGTACTGCAGGCCGCCGAGCAGCAGGAGCAGGACGAGAAACAACCAATAGGGACTGCGCATCAAGATATCCAGAGGTAAAAGGCCGCCGCAGCGAGCTTCCAATAGCACGAAGCCTGGCCGAGGCCAGGCTTCGTCGACAGAAACCCGTAAGAGGCGTCTGACAGCTCAGTACGAACGTTCAGACGGCCTCGGCTGCTGCCTTTTTACCATCTCTTGCTCAGCCGCGAAACTCGGCACGACCGCGGTACACGGCCTTGGCGCCCAGTTGCTCTTCGATACGCAGCAGCTGGTTGTACTTCGAGACGCGGTCGGAACGGCACAGCGAACCGGTCTTGATCTGGCCAGCAGCGGTACCGACGGCCAGATCGGCGATGGTGGAGTCCTCGGTTTCACCCGAACGGTGGGAGATGACCGCGGTGTAGCCGGCAGCCTTGGCCATCTGGATGGCTTCCAGGGTTTCGGTCAGCGAGCCGATCTGGTTGAACTTGATCAGGATCGAGTTACCGATGCCCTTCTCGATGCCTTCCTTGAGGATCTTGGTGTTGGTCACGAACAGGTCGTCGCCGACCAGCTGTACCTTGGCACCGATCTTGTCGGTGAGGATCTTCCAGCCAGCCCAGTCGGACTCGTCCAGGCCATCTTCGATCGAGATGATCGGGAAGCGCTCGGTCAAGCCCTTGAGGTAATCGGCAAAGCCTTCGGCATCGAACGACTTGCCTTCGCCAGACAGGTTGTACTTGCCGTCTTCGTAGAACTCGGAAGCCGCGCAGTCCAGGGCCAGGGTCACGTCGGTGCCCAGCTTGTAGCCGGCCTTCTCGACGGCCTCGGCGATGGCGCCCAGGGCGTCTTCGTTGGAGGTCAGGTTTGGCGCGAAGCCACCTTCGTCACCCACAGCGGTGTTCAGGCCACGAGCCTTGAGCACGGCTTTGAGGTGGTGGAAGATTTCGGTACCCATGCGCAGGGCATCGGAGAAGGTCTTGGCGCCAACCGGCTGAACCATGAACTCCTGGATGTCGACGTTGTTGTCGGCGTGCTCGCCGCCGTTGATGATGTTCATCATCGGAACCGGCATGGAGTACTGGCCTGGGGTGCCATTGAGGTTGGCGATGTGTGCGTACAGCGGCAGGTCCTGATCCTGGGCAGCAGCCTTGGCGGCAGCCAGGGAGACGGCCAGGATGGCGTTGGCGCCCAGCTTGGCCTTGTTCTCGGTACCGTCCAGTTCGATCATGGCGCGGTCCAGGGCCTTCTGGTCGGCCGGGTCCTTGCCCAGCAGCAGGTCGCGGATCGGGCCGTTGATGTTGGCAACAGCCTTCAGCACGCCCTTGCCCAGGTAACGGCTCTTGTCGCCATCACGCAGCTCCAGCGCTTCACGCGAGCCGGTGGAAGCACCGGACGGCGCGCAGGCGCTGCCGATGATGCCGTTGTCGAGCAGAACATCGGCTTCCACGGTGGGGTTGCCACGCGAATCGAGAACTTCACGACCTTTGATGTCGACGATTTTTGCCATTGTTGTAAGCACTCCAGAATTGACGAAAACAACGCAGCTAAGGAAATCTGGGCGTTCGCCAGGCAGTTCGGGAACGGGCAGGCCTGGCGAAGGCGACCCCTGACCGTTCGGTCAGGGGTGAGGGCGGTACTTTACCGGAGAAATGAGCTTTACGCGGTCTCTACCGTCGGAAAACTTTTCACCAGGTCGTCCAGTTGCTTGAGCTGGGCCAGGAACGGCTCCAGCTTGTCCAGGCGCAGGGCGCAAGGACCATCGCACTTGGCGTTGTCCGGGTCCGGGTGGGCTTCCAGGAACAGCCCGGCCAGGCCTTGGCTCATGCCGGCCTTGGCCAGGTCGGTGACCTGGGCGCGACGACCACCGGCGGAATCGGAGCGACCGCCCGGCATCTGCAGGGCATGGGTCACATCGAAGAATACCGGATACTCGAACTGCTTCATGATGCCAAAGCCGAGCATGTCCACGACGAGGTTGTTGTAGCCGAAGCTCGAACCACGCTCGCAGAGGATCAACTGGTCGTTACCGGCTTCTTCGCACTTGGTCAGGATGTGCTTCATTTCCTGAGGCGCGAGGAACTGAGCCTTCTTGATGTTGATCACGGCGCCGGTCTTGGCCATCGCCACGACCAGGTCGGTCTGGCGCGACAGGAAGGCTGGCAGCTGGATGATGTCGCACACCTTGGCGACGGGCTCGGCTTGGTAGGGCTCGTGCACGTCGGTGATCACCGGCACCTTGAAGGTCTGCTTGATCTCTTCGAAGATCTTCAGCCCTTCTTCCATGCCCGGACCACGGTAGGAGTTGATCGACGAACGGTTGGCCTTGTCGAAGCTGGCCTTGAACACGTAAGGGATACCGAGCTTCTCGGTGACCCGCACGTAGGCTTCGCAGACCTTCAGGGCCAGGTCACGGGACTCCAGGACGTTCATGCCACCGAACAGGACGAACGGCTTGTCGTTGGCGATCTCGATGCTACCGACGCGAATGATCTTCTGGGTCATGGATCAGGCCTTGTTCTTCTGGGCCAGGGCCGCCTTGACGAAACCACTGAACAGCGGGTGGCCGTCACGTGGGGTCGAGGTGAACTCGGGGTGGAACTGGCAAGCGACGAACCATGGGTGGTCCTTGGACTCGACCACTTCAACCAGCGCACCGTCCTCGGAACGACCGGATACCACCAAGCCTGCCTCGACCAGCTGTGGCAGCAGGTTGTTGTTCACTTCGTAGCGGTGGCGGTGACGCTCGGTGATCACATCCTTGCCATAGCAGTCATGGACCTTGGAGCCGGCCGCCAGTTGGCAGTCCTGAGCACCCAGGCGCATGGTGCCGCCCAGGTCGGAAGCTTCGGAACGGGTCTCGACCGCGCCGGTCGCATCGGCCCATTCGGTGATCAGGCCGACGACCGGGTGGCCGCTGTTGCGGTCGAACTCGGTGGAGTTGGCGTCTTTCCAGCCCATCACGTTACGTGCGAACTCGATGACTGCGACCTGCATGCCCAGGCAGATGCCCAGGTACGGCACCTTGTTTTCGCGCGCGTACTGGACAGCGGTGATCTTGCCTTCCACGCCGCGCAGACCGAAACCGCCCGGGACGAGAATGGCATCGGCGCCTTCGAGCAGGCTGGTGCCCTGGTTCTCGATGTCTTCGGAGTCGATGTAGCGCAGGTTGACCTTGGTGCGGTTCTTGATGCCCGCATGGCTCATGGCCTCGATCAGCGACTTGTACGCATCCAGCAGTTCCATGTACTTGCCGACCATGGCGATGGTGACTTCATGCTCAGGGTTCAGCTTGGCATCGACGACCTGGTCCCACTCGGACAAATCGGCGCTGCTGCACTGCAGGCCGAAGCGCTCGACGACGAAGTCGTCCAGGCCCTGGGCATGCAATACACCTGGGATCTTGTAGATGGTATCGACGTCCTGCAGGGAGATCACCGCACGCTCTTCGACGTTGGTGAACAGGGCGATCTTGCGGCGCGACGACGCGTCGACCGGGTGGTCGGAACGGCAGATCAGCACGTCCGGCTGCAGGCCGATGGAGCGCAGTTCCTTGACCGAATGCTGGGTCGGCTTGGTCTTGGTCTCGCCGGCAGTGGCGATGTAAGGAACCAGGGTCAGGTGCATCAGCATGGCGCGCTTGGAGCCCACTTCGACGCGCAGCTGGCGGATCGCCTCGAGGAACGGCTGCGACTCGATGTCGCCGACGGTGCCGCCGATCTCGACCAGGGCGACGTCGGCATCGCCGGCGCCCTTGATGATGCGACGCTTGATCTCGTCGGTGATGTGCGGGATGACCTGGATGGTCGCGCCCAGATAGTCACCACGGCGCTCCTTGCGCAGCACATGCTCGTAGATACGGCCGGTGGTGAAGTTGTTGTTCTGGGTCATGGTGGTGCGGATGAACCGCTCGTAGTGGCCCAGGTCGAGGTCGGTCTCGGCGCCATCGTGGGTGACGAACACTTCACCATGCTGGAACGGGCTCATGGTGCCGGGGTCGACGTTGATGTACGGATCCAGCTTGAGCATGGTGACCTTGAGCCCCCGCGCCTCCAGGATGGCCGCCAAGGAAGCCGAGGCAATGCCTTTCCCCAATGAAGAAACAACACCGCCCGTGACGAATATGTAGCGCGTCATGAAAAACCCTAGAAGTCTGCGTTAAAGCGGTCAGCGCCGCCGGAGAAAGCGAAGGAAGGCCGAAGCCCCCGATCACCTGCGTCAATCACAGTGCATCTCGAACAACTGCCGCGTCTGTACAAACCAGGGATATCCCCGGCATGGAGCTCGCTCGTCATTTTAAGAATCAGCCCAGCAAAAAACTGCTTGGTAATCGGCAACTGCTGTGTTTTCGAGGAACCCACAGAAGCTGTATCAAGAAGGGAGGGTAGTCTACCGGAATGTACCCTTCAGCTCAAACCTTGCACGCTCGTCGGCGGCCGCCAATGCAACTGGATACCGCCCTGCCCTGCCAGCGGCAGGTTGGCCACTGCCAACAGGCGCTCGCTCTGCCACAGCAGTGGCAAACGCGAGCGCACGAAATGCGGGACTTGCAGCTCGTTCAGCAAGCGCTTGAGGTTACGACGGCCCCGTCCTGGCACCTCGAGCATCTCGCCGCCCTGACGGTAGCGCACCTGCACCTCACCTGGCGGACAATCACCCTGCACGGACACGCAACCATTACCGGGTAACGTCAGAGGCACGCTTGGGTCCACCCAGGTCAGAACGCCCTTGACCGGCACCAGCCATTGACCCTTCAACCACCAGATGCGCCCATGACTGCGCTGCAACTCACCATCGCCCAGCCGCCACACTGGCTGGGCATCGACGGCTGCGTCACGCAGGCTGTCCCAGCCGGCCCAATGACGGGCGTCGGGTAACCGAGTCCGACGGCTCAACCAATATTGCAGGGCATTTCGCTGGCGCGCTGGCGATAACGCCTCAAGCGCGGCCAGATCGAGAGAGTCCAGGCCGAGCCAGGCAAACGGTGCCCCTTGTGCGGCTCCCGCCAGATCATCTGCCGCCAACTCGTCCAGCAAGCCCAGGGCCTCGCCCAAATGCCCGGCACTGCGGGCAAGATTGCTCGCGGCCTGAGGCCAACGCTGATTCAGTACAGGGAATACCTCGCCGCGCAGGTAGTTTCGGGCATAGGCGGTATTGGCGTTGGAGGGATCCTCGGTCCAGCAAAGCCCCTGTGCATTGGCCTGCGCGAGCAACTGCGCCCGACCGACCGCCAGCAGGGGCCGGGCCAGCCACCCCTGCCCCAGGGGGCGGGCTGCCGGCATGGCCGCCAGCCCGCGCAGTCCGGCACCGCGCAACAGACGAAAGAGCAAGGTCTCGGCCTGGTCCTCGCGGTGCTGACCTGTGAACATCACCTCCCCAGCCCCGAGCACTTGCGCGAATGCGGCGTAGCGGGCATCCCGGGCCGCCTGTTCCAGGCTGGCACCGGGCGTGACCTGAACATGGATGACCTTGAGCTCGAGACCTAGCCCATCACAGATCGACTGGCAATGTTGCGGCCAATCATCAGCAGCGGCTTGCAGGCCATGATGAATGTGCACGGCGCGCAGTGGCGGGGCGTGATGACGACGGGCGTAATCGGCCAGCAGATGCAGGAGGACGGTGGAGTCAAGGCCGCCGGAGAAGGCGACGTACCAGGCGGGGGCATTGAGCCAGGGGGAAAGTTGAACGGTGAGGTTGATCATCAGGACCTCACATTGCAGAGGATCATCGCAGGTGCGTCGCGCCCCTTTTCGCGGGTAAACCCGCTCCCACAGGTACAGCACTGCCATTGAGAGCAATGCCGTCGTTGTAAGAGCGGGTTTACCCGCGAATGAGCGCGACGCAGCCCCGAATGGGTCAGACGCCGTAGCTCATCAGGCGGTCGTAACGACGGGCCAGCAGCGCATCGTGGTCGAACTTGCCCAGCATCTCCAACTGCTCGACCAGATCGGCACGGATGCTTTCGGACATCTTCGCAGGGTCACGGTGGGCGCCGCCCAGAGGCTCGCTGATGACCTTGTCGACGATGTTCAGGCTCTTCAGGCGCTCGGCGGTGATGCCCATTGCCTCGGCAGCATCGGCAGCCTTGTCGGCGGTCTTCCACAGGATCGAGGCACAGCCTTCCGGCGAGATCACCGAGTAGGTGGAGTACTGCAGCATGTTCAGTTGGTCGCAGACGCCGATGGCCAGTGCACCACCGGAACCGCCCTCACCGATGACGGTGGCGATGATCGGGGTCTTCAGGCGTGCCATCACACGCAGGTTCCAGGCGATGGCCTCGCTCTGGTTGCGCTCTTCGGCGTCAATTCCAGGGTAGGCACCCGGGGTATCGATGAAGGTCAGGATCGGCATCTTGAAGCGCTCGGCCATTTCCATCAGGCGGCAGGCCTTGCGGTAGCCTTCCGGACGCGGCATGCCGAAGTTGCGGCGCACCTTCTCACGCACTTCACGGCCCTTCTGGTGACCGATGACCATCACCGGCTTGCCGTCCAGGCGCGCGGTACCGCCGACGATCGCAGCATCGTCAGCGAAGTGACGATCGCCGTGCAGCTCTTCGAACTCGGTGAAGATGTGGTCGATGTAGTCCAGGGTATAGGGACGACGAGGGTGACGGGCCAGACGGGCGATCTGCCAGCTGGTCAGGTTGCCGAAGATGCTTTCGGTCAGGGTATTGCTCTTGTCTTGCAGACGGGCAATTTCATCGCTGATGTTCAGCGAATTGTCGTTGCCCACCAGGCGCAGCCCTTCGATCTTGGCTTGCAGGTCGGCAATCGGCTGTTCGAAATCGAGGAAATTCGGGTTCATAGGCATCCGTCTTGGGTCTACGGCCAGGCGGCCGGCCGGTTGATCCGTTTGGCGCCCTACCTTAAGGGATCAGGCGCATTCAGGTCGAGATTAAAATTCGTCGGTTCAGCGGTATTGCAGGAAGACGTTCTCACGTCCGAACTGGTCACGCAGCGCTTGAATCAGGCCGTCGGCGGGGTCGATCGACCACTCGTCGCCAAACTGCAGCATCGCCCGCGCCTCGCTCCCGGTGTACTCCAGGGTGATCGGGCAGCCACCGCGATGGCGGGTGATCAGCTCGCCCAGCCAGGCCAGTCGGTCGCCCTTGAGGGCCTCGTGGGCCACCTTCAGGCGCAGACTCTCGGCCAGCTTGGTGCGGGCATCCTCCATGGTCATCACCTGCTTGACTCGCAGGCGCAGGCCGCCGGAAAAGTCGTCGTGACTGACCTCTCCTTCCACCACCACCATCGCATCCGTCTGCAACAGGGCCTGAGCCGCCATGAACGCATCGGCAAACAAAGAAGCCTCGATACGCCCGGAACGGTCGTCGAGGGTGACGAAGCCCATCTTGTCGCCCTTCTTGTTCTTCATTACCCGCAGCGCAATGATCATTCCAGCCACGGTCTGGATGTCGCGGGACGGTTTGAGATCGATGATGCGCTGGCGTGCGAAGCGGCGGATCTCGGTCTCGTACTCGTCGATAGGGTGGCCGGTCAGGTACAGGCCCAAGGTGTCCTTCTCGCCCCGCAGGCGCTCCTTGAGGGTCAGCTCGCGCACCTTGCGGTGGTTGGCGTAGACGTCGGAGTCTTCTTCGACGAACAGGCCGCCGAACAGATCCACGTGACCGCTGTCGGCAGTACGGGCGATCTGCTCGGCAGCCTTGATCGCTTCCTCCAGGGCCGACAGCAGCACCGCGCGGTTGCGATCGATGTTGGCTTGGTAGGCTTTGATCTCGTCATGGAAGTACGGGCCCAGGCGATCAAGCGCGCCACTGCGGATCAGCGCATCGAGCGTTCGCTTGTTGATACGCTTGAGATCGACGCGCTCGCAGAAGTCGAACAGGTCCTTGAACGGCCCGCCCTCGGCACGCGCCTCGACGATGGCCTCGACCGGGCCCTCGCCGACGCCCTTGATCGCCCCCAGCCCATAGACGATGCGGCCATCGTCGTTGACCGTGAACTTGAAGTCGGAGTTGTTCACATCCGGCGCGTCCAGGCGCAGCTTCATGCTGCGCACTTCTTCGATCAGCACCACCACCTTGTCGGTGTTGTGCATATCCGCCGACAGGACCGCAGCCATGAACGGCGCCGGGTAGTGAGTCTTGAGCCAGGCTGTCTGATAGGACACCAGGCCATAGGCGGCGGAGTGGGACTTGTTGAAACCGTAACCTGCGAATTTCTCCACCAGGTCGAAGATGTTGCCCGCCAGGTCTGCATCGATACCGTTGTTGGCGCAACCTTCAATGAAGCCGCCGCGCTGCTTGGCCATTTCCTCGGGCTTTTTCTTACCCATGGCGCGACGCAGCATGTCGGCGCCGCCCAAGGTATAGCCGGCCATGACCTGGGCGATCTGCATCACCTGTTCCTGGTACAGGATAATGCCGTAGGTCGGCGCCAGTACCGGCTTGAGGCCTTCGTACTGGTAGTCCGGGTGCGGGTAGGCCAGCTCGGCGCGGCCGTGCTTACGGTTGATGAAGTCATCCACCATGCCCGATTGCAGCGGGCCGGGGCGGAACAGCGCCACGAGTGCGATGAGGTCTTCCAGGCAGTCGGGCTTGAGCTTCTTGATCAGCTCCTTCATACCGCGCGATTCGAGCTGGAACACGGCCGTGGTCTCGGCCTTTTGCAAAAGCTCGTAGGTCTTCTTGTCGTCCAGCGGGATGAAGTCGATGTTGACGTCGGGCAGGTTCTTCTTGGCCTGCTCGCGGTTGATCGTCTCCATCGCCCACTTGATGATGGTCAGGGTACGCAGGCCGAGGAAGTCGAACTTCACCAGGCCCGCAGCCTCGACGTCGTCCTTGTCGAACTGGGTCACCAGGCCGCCACCCTCTTCGTCACAGGCGATCGGCGAGAAGTCGGTGAGCTTGGTCGGCGCGATCACCACGCCCCCGGCGTGCTTGCCGGTGCCTCGGGTAACGCCTTCGAGCTTCAGGGCCATGTCCCAGATTTCGCGGGCATCCTCGTCGCTCTTGAGGAAGTCGCGCAGGATTTCTTCCTGCTCGTAGGCCTTCTCCAGTGTCATGCCCACTTCGAACGGGATCATCTTCGACAGGCGGTCGGCCAGACCATAGGACTTGCCCTGGACCCGCGCCACGTCCCGCACCACCGCCTTGGCCGCCATGGTGCCGAAGGTGATGATCTGGCTGACTGCATTACGCCCGTAGGCCTCGGCCACGTAGTCGATCACCCGGTCGCGGCCATCCATGCAGAAGTCGACGTCGAAGTCGGGCATGGAAATACGTTCTGGGTTGAGGAAGCGCTCGAACAGCAGGTCATAGGCCAGCGGGTCGAGGTCGGTGATCTTCAACACATAAGCCACCAGCGAGCCCGCACCCGACCCCCGGCCAGGCCCCACCGGCACCCCGTTGTTCTTGGCCCACTTGATGAAGTCCATAACGATCAGGAAGTAACCGGGGAAGCCCATCTGGATGATGATATCCAGCTCGAACTTCAGGCGGTCCAGATAGACCTGGCGCTTCTCTTCGTAATTGGGCGTGGTCTCCTTGGGCCAGAGCACCGCCAGGCGCTCTTCCAGGCCTTCGTGGGAGACGTGACGCAGGTAGTCGTCGATGCCCATGCCGTTGGGCGTCGGGAAATCGGGGAGGAAGTACTTGCCCAACTGCACGGTGATGTTGCAGCGCTTGGCGATTTCCACGGTATTGGCGATGGCGTCCGGCAGGTCGCTGAACAGCTCGGCCATTTCCTCGGCGGACTTGAGGTACTGCTGGTCGCTGTAGGCACGGGGCCGGCGCGGATCGTCGAGGGTCCAGCCCTCGCCGATGCAGACGCGGGTCTCGTGGGCGTCGAAGTCGGACTGCTTGATGAAACGCACATCGTTGGTCGCCACCAAGGGCGCACCGAAGCGGTCGGCCAGCGCCACGGCGGCATGCACGTACTCTTCGTCACCGCTGCGATTGGTCCGCTGCACCTCGACGTAGAAACGGTCGGGGAACATGCCCATCCAATCGCCAAGCAGCGCCTGAGCCTCGTCCTGGCGCCCCGCCATGAGCGCCATGCCGATGTCGCCTTCCTTGCCAGCGGACAGCGCGATCAGCCCTTCGCTGGCTGGAGCGATCCACTCGCGCTGGATGATCACCAAGCCGTTGCGCTGGCCTTCGGTCCAGCCGCGGGAGATCAATTCCGTGAGGTTGCGATAGCCCTTGGGGTTCATGGCCAGGAAGCAGATCCGCGAAAGCGGCGCTTCCGGGTCGCTGCCAGCCAGCCAGAGGTCGGCACCACAGATCGGCTTGATGCCGGCGCCCATTGCGGTCTTGTAGAACTTCACCAGGGAGCACATGTTGCTCTGGTCGGTAATCGCCACCGCCGGCATGTTCATTCCGGCCAGTGCCTTGGCCAGCGGCTTGATCCGCACCAGGCCGTCGACCAGCGAAAATTCGGAGTGCACGCGAAGGTGAACGAAGGAAACCGACATGGAAAATCCTATAGCAGTGCCAGACAACAAGAGCGGGATTGTAGCGTAAAAGCCATGAAAGTTTTGGGGCCGCAAAGCGGCCCCAATCGATCAGATCAAAGAGTCGGTGATGCCCTCACGGGCCTCCCACGCCGCGCGCACCGGGGCGAAGGAACGCCGATGTATCGGCGTCGGCCCCAGACGCGCCAACGCCTCAAGGTGCACAGGCGTCGGATACCCTTTGTGCCCGCCGATCCCGTAGCCCGGATAGATCAGCTCGAACGCGCTCATCTCACGATCACGGGTGACCTTGGCCAGGATCGAGGCAGCCGCGATGGCCGGCACCTGGGCGTCCCCTTGAATCACAGGCGCCGCCGGCACCGCCAGCTTGGGGCAGCGGTTGCCATCGATCAGGGCGAGCTTGGGCGTGATGCTCAGCCCCTCGACCGCACGTTGCATGGCCAGCATCGTGGCCTGGAGAATGTTCAGTCGGTCGATTTCCTCGACCTCCGCCCGGGCGATGCAAAAGCTCAAGGCTTTTTCGCAGATCTCGTCGAACAGCGCTTCACGCTTGGCCTCGGTGAGCTTCTTCGAATCGTTGAGGCCAAGAATCGGCCGCTGCGGATCGAGAATCACTGCAGCGGTGACCACCGCTCCGCAGAGCGGGCCGCGACCAACTTCATCGACACCGGCGACCAGCTCCTCGACCAGATTGAAATCCAGCCCCATTTGCATCCTATTGGTCTCCCAGCAAGGCCAGCACCGCCTCGGCCGCTTGGTTGGAGGCGTCACGGCGCAGAGTGCGGTGGATCTGGTCGAAACTTTCGGTCTGCTGCGCGCCGTTGCTGATCAGCGGCGCCACGGTCTGGGCCAAAGCTTCACTGGTGGCGGCGTCCTGCAGCAGCTCCGGCACCAGCAGGCGCTGGGCCAACAAGTTGGGCAGCGACACGTAGGGGCTCTTCACCATGCGCTTGAGAATCCAGTAAGTCAGGGGTGCCAGGCGATAGGCGACCACCATAGGCCGCTTGTACAGCAGCGCCTCCAGGGTCGCGGTACCTGAAGCGATGAGCACCGCGTCACAGGCTGCCAGGGCCTGGTGCGAGCGGCCATCGAGCAGGGTCACCGGCAGGTCGCGGCCCTGCAGCATCTGCTCGAGCTGGGCGCGTCGCGCCGGGTTGGCGCAGGGCGAGACGAAACGCACGCCCGGCACCAACTCACGCAGACGCTGGGCCGTATCGAGGAACAACTCGCCCAGCCGGCCGACTTCACCACCACGACTGCCCGGCATCAAGGCCACCAATGGCCCCTCGCCCGCGCCTATGGCCTCACGGGCGGCCTGACGGTCGGCTTCGAGCGGGATCGTGTCCGCCAGCGGATGGCCGACGAAGCGCACCGGCACGCCCTTCTCTTCGTAGAATTTCGCTTCGAAGGGGAACAAGGTGAGCATCAGGTCGCAGCCTTCGCGGATCTTGAGCACACGCTTCTGCCGCCAGGCCCAGACCGAAGGGCTGACATAATGCACGGTCTTGATCCCGGCCTGACGCAGCTTCAGTTCGATATTGAGGGTGAAATCCGGCGCATCGATACCGATGAACACGTCGGGCTTTTCGGCGATGAGGGTGCTGATCAGTTCCTTGCGTCGCTTGAGCAGCTCCCGCAGGCGCCCGAGCACCTCGACCAACCCCATGACCGCCAGGCGCTCCATGGGGAAGTAGGACACCAGGCCCTCGGCCTCCATCAAGGGGCCGCCGACGCCAATGAAACGCACATCGGGATGGCGCGCCTTGAGCGCGCGCATCAGACCGGAGCCAAGAATATCGCCGCTGGCCTCACCCGCGACCAGCGCCACGCAAAGCTGGGCCATGTCAGCGGGTGATGCCGCGGGCGGAACTGAGAATCGACTGACGGAACAGTTCGACCTCGGGGTATTGGGAAGCAAGCTCGCCCAGCTCGTTGATCGCATCTTCCACAGTCAGGCCGTGGCGATAGACGATCTTGTAGGCGCGGCGCAGGGCGTGGATGACTTCGTCACTGAAGCCCCGACGGCGCATGCCCTCGAAGTTCATGCTGCGTGCCTCGGCAGGGCTGCCGAACACCGTGACGAAAGCTGGCACGTCCTTGCCGATGGCCGTCCCCATGCCAGAGAAGGCATGGGCACCGATATGGCAGTACTGGTGGACCAGGGTATAGCCGGACAGGATCGCCCAGTCACCCACGTGCACATGGCCGGCCAACGCTGTGTTGTTGACCAGGATGCAGTGGTTGCCGATGACGCTGTCATGCCCGATATGGGCATAGGCCATGATCAGGTTGTGGTCGCCCAGCGTGGTTTCCGAGCGGTCCTGGATGGTGCCCCGGTGAATGGTCACGCCTTCGCGGATCACATTGTGGTCCCCGATCACCAGACGCGTGGGTTCGCCCTTGTACTTGAGGTCAGGCGTGTCCTCGCCGATGGAAGAGAACTGGAAGATTCGGTTGTGCTTGCCGATGCGGGTCGGCCCTTTGAGCACCACGTGAGGACCGATGACGGTGCCCTCGCCAATCTCCACGCCTGGGCCTACGATCGACCAGGGGCCTACCTCGACACCGTCGGCAATCTTGGCCGACGGATCGATGATCGCCCGAGGATCAATCGAACTCATAGGGAGCGTTCCGCGCAAGTGATCTCTGCCGAGCAGACCGGCTTGCCGTCGACCAGGGCGCGGCACTCGAACTTCCAGATCATGCTCTTGCGGCTGAGGAACTTGGCTTCCAGCACCAGCTGGTCGCCTGGCAGCACCGGCTGGCGGAAGCGCAGCTTGTCGGAGCCGACGAAATAGTAAAGAGTGCCGTCCGCCGGCTTGGCATCGAGCATCTTGAATCCGAGAATCCCGGCCGCCTGGGCCATCGCCTCGATGATCAGCACGCCCGGCATGATTGGATGCGCCGGGAAGTGGCCATTGAAGAACGGCTCGTTGATGCTGACATTCTTGTAGGCACGAATGCTCTGGGCCTCGAAATCCAGATCCGTGACCCGGTCCACCAGCAGGAACGGGTAACGGTGAGGCAGGTATTCGCGAATCTCGTTGATGTCCATCATTTCGGGGGGAAGCCTGTAATAAGAATAGGGAGCGCAGGTGCTGACCACACGCTCCTTTTGCAATCCAAAGAGGAGCCAGCTAGCGTCTGTTCACTCTTGCTCAGGGAATGGTATCAGCCTTCTGATGTCGGCTGGCCACCTGAGGTCACGGTATCGACACGTTTTTCCAACTGCTGGAGACGCTTGGACATTTCATCCAACTGGCGGATACGCGCGGCGCTCTTGCGCCATTCGGCCAGAGGCTGCATGGCCGTGCCGGAAGAATAGCCGCCCGGCTCGGTGATCGAACGGGTGACCATGGTCATACCGGAAACGAATACGTTGTCGCAGACATCGATGTGACCCACCATGCCGACGCCACCGGCGATCATGCAATGCTTGCCGATGCGCGTGCTGCCGGAGATCCCGACACAGGCCGCCATTGCCGTGTGGTCACCGACCTGCACGTTGTGGGCGATCTGGATCTGGTTGTCGAGCTTGACGCCATTGCCGATACGAGTGTCCGACAGTGCACCGCGGTCAACGGCGGTGTTAACACCGATCTCAACGTCGTCACCCAGCGTCACACCGCCGATCTGGGCGATCTTCTGCCAGACGCCCTTCTCGTTGGCAAAGCCAAAGCCTTCCCCACCGATCACGGCACCGGACTGGATCACCACCCGCTTGCCGATGGTCACGTCGTGATACAGCGTGACCCGCGGAGCGAGCCAACCACCTTCGCCGATCACGCAACGTGCGCCAATAAAGCAATGGGCGCCGACCGTCACGTTCGCGCCGATCCGCGCGCCGCTTTCGATCACCGCGAACGGGCCAATGCTGGCGCTGGCATCGACCTGTGCATCCTCATGTACCACGGCGCTGGGATGAATTCCCGCCACAGCCTTGGGCTTTGGATCGAACAGGTGCGAAATGCGGGCATACGCAAGGTATGGGTCCGCCACGATCAGTGCGTTGCCGGCGAAGCCTTCGGCGTCCTCGGCCTTGAGCAACACCGCGCCTGCCTGGGAATCGTCCAGGTACTTGCGGTACTGCTTGTTGGCAAGGAAGCTCAACTGCCCGGCGGTGGCCTCCTGCAAGGTGGCCAATCCGGTGATCTGCAGCGCCTCGGGGCCTTTGAGTTGCGCCCCGAGGGCCTCGGCCAATTGGCCGAGCGTCATGGTCACGGTCATATCAACGGGCTTGGTTCATGCGCTCGATGACCTGGCGGGTGATGTCGTACTGCGGCTTGACATCGATTACCGCGCCGCGCTCGAGCACCAGGTCGTAGCCACCTTTCTTGATCACTTCCTCGACAGCGCCATCCAGCTTGGGCTTGAGCTGCTTGAGCATGTCACGGTCAGCAACGGCCTTGGCTTCGTTCAGCTCCTTGGACTGGAACTGGAAGTCGCGGGCCTTTTGCTTGAACTCGAGCTCCAGGCGCTCACGCTCCTGCTGCTGCATCTTGTCGCCACCCTTGATCAGGCGGTCCTGGATGCCTTTGGCACTGCTTTCCAGGTTCTTGAGCTTGGTCAGTTGTGGACCGAACTTCTTCTCGGCATCGACGGCGTACTTCTTGGCCGCGTCGGATTCGAGCAGCGCCATCTGATAGTTCAGCACGGCGACCTTCATTTCGGCGAAAGCCGGGGTGGCGACCAGCGCCGCGGCCATCACGGCCAGTTGGGTCAACTTACGCACGATGCACTCCTGGATAAACCGTTGTCGTTAAGCAAGGGCCGACCTTAGAAGGTCTGGCCCAGAGAGAATTGGAACACCTGGGTATCGGCGTCGTCTGGCTTCTTCACCGGCATCGCCAGGCTGAAGCTCAGCGGACCCAGCGCAGTGATCCAGGTGACGCCCAGACCGACAGAGCTTGCCATGCCCGAGAAACCGACCTTTTCGCAATCAGGCTTGTTGCCGCAATTGGTGTCGAACACGTTACCCACGTCCCAGAACACGGAGGTGCGCAGGGAGCGCTGGTCTTTGACGAACGGCAGCGGGAACAGCAACTCGGCACCGCCCTGGACAAGGACGTTACCACCGAATGGCAGCGGATCCTGGTCCGGGTCCTTGATGGTGCCCGGCTTGGTGCCCTGGCTCGGCGTACTGCGGGGGCCCAGACTACTGTCCTTGAAGCCACGCACCGAGTTGAAGCCACCCGCGAAGTAGTTCTCGTAGAACGGCAGGCCGTCGGTGGAGCCGAAACCATCACCATAGCCCAATTCGGTGTGCAAGCGCAGGGTGTAGTCGTTGGTGATTGGCTTGAACAGCTGGCCGCGGTAGTCGATCTTGAAGAACGACAGGTCGCTGCCTGGAGTGGTTACCTCGGCGCTCAGGCTCTGGGAGTGACCACGGGTCGCCAGCACACCCTTGTTGAGGGTCGATTCCGACCAGCCCGCCGAAGCCTTGAAGTTCAGGAAGCTGTCATCGCCTTCCTTATCCAGGAAGTCGAAGATCTCGTCGACGGTGTACTTGCCGGTCTTGATCTTGTCCTGCTGTACGTTCAGGCCGAAGGTCAGGCGCGAGGTTTCGCTGATCGGGTAACCGACGCTGACGCCAGCGCCCAGGCTGTCCACCGCATAGCTGGCCACGTCGACATCGAGGTCGTCATAGTCGGTGCTGCGGTAGAAGGCGTTGTAACCCAGGCTGACGCCGTCGGCGGTCCAGTAGGGGTCTACGAAGCCGAAGTTGTAGCGGGTCTGGTATTCCGAACGGGTCAGACCAACGGAAACCTTGTTACCGGTACCCAGGAAGTTGCTCTGGCTGATCGAACCACCCAGGATCAGGCCTGCGCTCTGGGCGAAACCGACGCTGGCGGTGATCGAGCCGGAGGCCTGCTCTTCAACGCTGTAGTTGACGTCGACCTGGTCGTCGGTACCCGGCACCGGCGGGGTCTCGACGTTAACTTCCTTGAAGAAGCCCAGGCGCTCCAGACGGGTCTTGGACTGGTCGATCAGGTAGGTCGAGGCCCAGCCGCCTTCCATCTGGCGCATTTCGCGACGCAGCACTTCGTCTTCGGTCTTGGTGTTGCCGCGGTAGTTGATACGGTTGACGTAGGCACGCTTGCCCGGATCGACCACGAACATGATGTCGACGGTATGGTCTTCGTCGTGCGGCTGCGGCACACCGTTGACGTTGGCGAAGGTGTAGCCTTCGTTACCCAGACGACGGGTGATCAGGTCGGAGGTGGTGGTCATCACCTTGCGCGAGAACACCTGGCCTGGCTGCACCAGCAACAGCGACTTGACCTGGTCTTCCGGCACCTTGAGGTCGCCGGAGAGCTTCACGTCGCGGACGGTGTACTTCTCGCCTTCGTTGATGTTGACGGTGATGTAGACGTGCTTCTTGTCCGGGGTGATGGACACCTGGGTGGAAGCGATGTCCATGTTGATGTAGCCGCGGTCCAGGTAGTAGGAGCGCAGACGCTCCAGGTCACCGGAGAGCTTCTCGCGGGCATACTTGTCGTCGTTCTTGAAGAAAGACAGCCAGTTGGTGGTCTTGAGCTCGAACAGCTGGCTCAGTTCCTCGTCATCGAAGACATTGTTGCCAACGATGTTGATGTGCTGGATGGCAGCGACGGTGCCTTCGTTGATCTTGATCTTCAGGCCGACACGGTTGCGTGGTTGCGGTACCACTTCAGCGTCGACTTCGGCCGAGTAGCGACCCTGGGCCACGTACTGGCGCTGCAATTCGTTACGCACACCTTCGAGGGTGGCGCGCTGGAAGATTTCGCCTTCGGCCAGGCCGGACTGCTTCAGGCCCTTCATCAGGTCTTCGGTGCTGATGGCCTTGTTGCCTTCGATCTCGATGCTCGAAACCGATGGGCGCTCGACCACGTTGATGATCAGGACATTGCCGTCGCGGCTCAGCTGGATGTCCTGGAAGAAGCCGGTCTTGAACAGGGAGCGCGTGGACTCGACCAGGCGGCGATCGTCAGCCTGGTCACCCACGTTCAAGGGCAAGGCACCGAACACGCTGCCCGCGGAGACCCGCTGCAGACCATTGACGCGAATATCGGAGATGGTGAAGGACTCGGCGTGAACTTCAGCGATCATCAGTGCGGAGAGGACCGCAGTTAGCAGCAGACGTTTCATGAAGTCCTTTTATTCCAACTGGCAATAAACAACCCGCCGCGATAAGGCGGCAGGTTCGTTCGCAATTGAGCGAAGCTTTTTATAGTCGACCCAGATCGTTGATCAGGGCGAGCAACATCACCCCGATGACCAAACTGATACCGATCTGGACCCCCCAACCTTGCACCCGATCCGAGAGCGGACGACCGCGCGCCAGCTCGATCAGGTAAAACAGCAAATGCCCCCCATCCAGTACTGGAATGGGCAGCAGGTTAAGAACCCCCAGGCTTATGCTCAGGTAGGCCAGGAAATTCAGGAAATCCCCCACGCCCGACTGGGCTGAAGCGCCCGCCACTTTAGCAATGGTTATCGGTCCGCTCAAGTTTTTTACCGAGAGCTCCCCGAACAGCATTTTCTTCAGCGATTCAAGGGTCAGGACGCTCATGCTCCAGGTTCGGGAAAGGCTCTCGCCCACCGCCTCCAGCGGCCCGTAGCTGATTTCACGAAGCATTTCTGCAGGCCATTCGACCCCCTTGACCCCCGCGCCAAGGTAACCCCCAGAGGCCTGCCCTTCACCGCGGCGTGCAAGGGTTACCGGGACCTCCAGCTGTGCGCCGTCACGCTCTACGCGCAACTGCACCTTGGCCTCGGGACGTGCGCGAACGCTGTCCACGACTTGCTGCCAGTCCGCCAGGGCAACTCCGTCCAGCGCAAGCAACGTGTCACCAGTCTTGAGCCCGGCCGCAGCCGCAGGCCCCTTGGGGTCGATCTCCGCGAGCACGGGAGGGATGACTGGACGCCAGGGGCGCAGGCCAAGAGACTGGATCGGGTCCGGCTCGTCGACACCCTTGAGCCAATGATCAAGATTGATTTCATGCTGACGCTCGAGGGTAGCGCCCTCATCGCGCACCCCGACCCGCAAGATCCCGCTCTCGCCAAGGCGGCGCACCAGTTGCAGATTGACGGCGGACCAGCCGTTGGTCGGTTTGCCGTCGATCGAGACCACTTCCTGGCCCGCGATCAGCCCGGCGGAAGCCGCAAGGCTGCCCGACTCCACCGAACCGATGACCGGGCGAACCTGCTGGGTTCCGAGCAGGGCCACGACCCAGAAGAACAGAATCGCCAGGAGGAAGTTGGCAATGGGGCCCGCCGCGACGATAGCGATGCGCTGGCCAACCGGCTTGCGGTTGAAGGATTGACCAAGCAGCGCAGGGGGTACCTCTCCCTCACGCTCATCGAGCATCTTGACGTAACCACCCAGGGGGATCGCCGCCACCACGAACTCGGTGCCATGGCGGTCGTGCCAGCGCACCAGCGGCGTGCCGAAACCTACGGAGAACCGCAACACCTTGACGCCGCAGCGCCGGGCGACCCAGAAATGGCCGAATTCATGGAAAGTGACCAATACACCCAGGGCTACCAGGGTGCCGATTATCATGTAGAGCGCTGTCATAACCATCTCCGAATGACGTTCAGCCCATCCCTGGAACTCGCGACCTGCAAGGCGTGAGCATGCAGGCCACCAGCATCAGTAACCGTGGCGCCTCAACCATTCCCGGGAAAGCTCCCGGGCCCGCTGGTCGGCGGCGAATACCGCATCCAGCGTTGGCAGCGCCACCACCGGCTCCTGGTCAAGCACCTGTTCGATCATACCCGCGATCTCGGGGAAGCGGATACGCCGCTGGAGAAATGCCTCCACGGCCACTTCGTTGGCGGCATTGAGCACGGCAGGGGCACTGTTACCGGCCTCGGCAGCCTGACGCGCCAGGCGCAGGCAGGGGAAGCGCTGTTCGTCGGGGGCCTGGAAGTCCAGACGAGCGATCGCGAACAGATCCAACGGCGCGACACCGGAATCGATACGTTCAGGCCAAGCCAGGGCATTGGCGATCGGCGTACGCATGTCCGGATTACCCAACTGGGCAAGCACCGAACCATCGACGTAATCCACCAGGGAGTGGATGACGCTCTGTGGATGGACCACCACTTCCACTTTGGCCGGAGCTGCATCGAACAACCAGCAGGCTTCGATAAGCTCCAGCCCTTTGTTCATCATGCTCGCCGAGTCGACAGAGATCTTGCGCCCCATGGACCAGTTGGGATGGGCGCAGGCCTGCTCGGGAGTGACATCTGCCAGCGCGGCGACGGGCGTTTCGCGGAACGGCCCGCCCGAGGCGGTCAGCAGGATACGACGCACGCCCACCTGGGCCAGGCCCCGTCCATGGTCGGTCGGCAGGCACTGAAAGATCGCATTGTGCTCGCTGTCAATCGGCAATAGCACGGCGCCGCTGCGCCGCACCGCATCCATGAACAGCGCACCGGACATCACCAGCGCTTCCTTGTTGGCCAGCAATACCTTCTTGCCCGCCTCGACGGCAGCCAGGGTCGGGCGCAGGCCCGCAGCGCCGACGATGGCCGCCATCACGGCATCCACTTCAGATGCACAGGCGACCTGACAAAGACCCGCCTCCCCTTCCAACACTTCGGTGGGGCAACCGGCAGCGCTCAGACCGTCACGCATACGCGCAGCGGCATCAGCGCTGGGCACCACCGCATAGGCCGGGCGATGGCGCACACAAAGAGCTAACAGCTCATCGAGACGGGAGTAGCCGCTCAGGGCGAATACCTGGTAACGCTGAGGATGACGCGCGATGACATCCAGGGTGCTGAGACCGATCGACCCGGTGGCTCCCAGCACTGTGATACGTTGCGGACGACTCACATGACACCCCATTCGGCCGCCCAGAGCAGCACGGCGAACATGGGGATTGCCGCGGTCAGGCTATCGATGCGATCAAGCACGCCACCATGACCCGGCAGCAGGTTGCTGCTGTCCTTGATGCCTTCGCGGCGCTTGAACATGCTCTCGGTCAGGTCACCGATCACCGAAGACATCACCACGACGACGGCGCCCAGCAGCCCAAGCAGTACTTGCCCGAAGCTCCAGTCGCGAACCAGGCCCACTGCAAGGGCGATCAGCAGGCTGACGGTCATACCGCCATAGACACCTTCCCAGCTCTTGCCCGGGCTGACCTGCGGCGCCAGCTTGCGCTTGCCGAAGGCGCGCCCGGCGAAGTAGGCCCCGATATCAGCCGCCCAGACCAAAACCATCACCGCCAGGATCAGCCAGTTGCCCAGCTGCCAATGCTTGAGCAGCACCAACCCCTGCCAGGCCGGCAACAACACCAGCAGCCCGATCAGCAGGCGACAGGCCGCACTGGCCCACAGGTCGCTGGTACGAGGATAGGTAAGGACCAACCAGGTGGCCAGCGCCCACCAGATCACCGACGCCCCCAAGACCCAGGGTGCGAGATCCGGCATCAGATAGAGCAGCATCAACGCCCCGGCCACCACAGCGGCATAAGCCAGGCGCAGCGGTTGGGCCACCAGCCCTGCCAGCCGCGCCCACTCCCAGGCACCAATGGTCACCACCAGGCCGATGAACAAGGCGAACTCCCCACCATTGAGCAGGAAGAAACCACCCAGCGCGATCGGCAGCAGGATCAGCGCGGTAATGATGCGTTGTTTAAGCATTAAGCACGAGCTCCAGCCTCGACCTGCTCGCTGGTCTTACCGAAGCGGCGCTGGCGCGAAGCGAAATCGGCCAGGGCGTTGCGCATGGCCTCGTGTTTGAAGTCCGGCCAGTACAGGTCGGAGAAGTACAGCTCGGCATAAGCCAGCTGCCACAGCAGGAAGTTGCTGATGCGATGCTCGCCCCCGGTGCGGATGCACAAGTCGGGTAGCGGCAGATCACCGGTGGCCAGGCACGTCTGCAGCAGATCGGGCGTGATGTCCTCGGGGCGCAGATGGCCCGCCTGGACTTCACGCGCCAGGCGCTGCGCAGCCTGGGCGATATCCCACTGGCCGCCGTAGTTGGCGGCGACCTGCAGGATGAAGCGGTCATTGCCGGCGGTCAGGGCCTCTGCTTCGCGCATTGCAGCCTGCAACTCAGGATGGAAGCGCGAACGATCGCCAATGATCCGCAAACTGATCTTGTTCTCGTTGAGGCGCTTGGCTTCACGGCGCAGGGCCGTGAAAAACAGCTCCATCAGCGCACCGACTTCATCGGCCGGACGCTGCCAGTTCTCACTGGAGAAAGCGAACAAGGTCAGCACCTCGACCCCGGCCTCGGCACAGACTTCGATCACCGCACGCACGGCATCCACGCCAGCCTTGTGCCCGGCGACGCCGGGCAGCAGGCGTCGCTTCGCCCAGCGATTGTTGCCATCCATGATGATCGCGACGTGACGCGGCACCGAAGGCGATGCCGCTGACTTGGTCTTTTCCATGAGAGAAACCCCTGGCCTCAAACGGCCATCAGGTCCTTCTCCTTGATTTCCAGAGCCTTGTCGACTTCAGCGATGAACTTGTCGGTCAGCTTCTGCAGCTCGTCGGCGGCGCGACGCTCTTCGTCTTCGCTGATTTCCTTGTCCTTGGCCAGCTTCTTGAGATCGGCCAGGGCATCGCGACGCACGTTACGCACCGAAACCTTGGCATCTTCGGCAACGCCACGGGCCTGTTTGGTGTAACCCTTACGGGTTTCCTCGGTCAGGGCTGGCATCGGCACACGAATGGTGGTGCCAGCGCTCGACGGGTTCAGGCCAAGGTCGGAGGTCAGGATGGCCTTCTCGATGGCGGCGCTGAGGTTCTTGTCGTGGGCCACGATCTTCAGGGTACGGGCGTCCTCGACGGTGATAGCAGCCACCTGGTTCAGCGGCATCTCGCTACCCCAGGCCGGCACCTTGACGCTATCCAGGATGCTCGGGTGGGCGCGACCGGTGCGGATCGCCGCCAGGTTGCGGCCCAGGGCCTCGATGGACTTGCCCATGCGCTCCTGAGCGTCTTTCTTGATGTCGTTGATCATGCTTCGCCTTCCTCGATCAGAGTACCTTCAGCGCCACCCACTACGATGTTCAGCAGGGCGCCAGGCTTGTTCATGTTGAATACCCGCAATGGCATCTTGTGGTCGCGGCACAGGCAGATTGCGGTCAGGTCCATGACACCGAGCTTGCGATCCAGGACCTCATCGTAGGTCAGGTGATCGAACTTCTCGGCGTGCGGGTCCTTGAATGGATCGGCAGTGTAGACACCATCGACCTTGGTCGCCTTCAGCACCACATCAGCATCGATTTCGATGGCACGCAGGCAGGCTGCGGAGTCGGTGGTGAAGAACGGGTTGCCGGTACCGGCGGAGAAAATTACCACATCCCCGGAGTTGAGGTGACGAATAGCTTTGCGACGGTCGTAATGATCGGTGACGCCGACCATGGAAATGGCGGACATGACCAAGGCCGGGATGTTCGAGCGCTCCAGCGCGTCGCGCATGGCCAGGGCGTTCATCACGGTCGCCAGCATCCCCATGTGGTCACCGGTGACGCGGTCCATGCCGGCTGCGCTGAGCGCTGCGCCGCGGAACAGGTTGCCCCCACCGATCACCAGGCCGACCTGGACACCGATACCGACCAACTGACCGACTTCCAGGGCCATGCGATCAAGTACTTTCGGGTCGATCCCGAATTCTTCCGAGCCCATCAGGGCCTCGCCGCTAAGTTTGAGCAAAATGCGTTTATAGCGAGGTTGGCGACCACTCACCTGCTGGGCCATTGCGAGTCTCTCCTGCGGCGTCTTAAGTAAATTCTGCGCGGGCTGGGTAACAGCCTGCTAACTGTAGCGTGGCACTGCTTCAGCGCCAGCGGAGCCTGGCCGGATAAACCCGGCTCCGGTTTGACAAAGAGGCTGCGCGCGTGAGCGGGCAGCCTCTTTGGGGCGACAGACGAGTCCGTCTTACTGCTTGGCGGCAGCTACCTGGGCGGCAACTTCTTCAGCGAAGTTGTCGACAGGCTTCTCGATGCCTTCGCCGACCTTGAAGTAGGTGAAGGAAACGATTTCAGCACCGGCCTTCTTGGCCAGCTCGCCGACTTTGACTTCCGGGTTCATGACGAACGCCTGCTCGACCAGCGAGGCTTCGGCCAGGAACTTCGAGATACGACCTTTGATCATGTTCTCGACGATGTTTTCTGGCTTGCCAGCGATCTTGTCAGCGTTCAGCTGCAGGAAGACGCCCTTCTCGCGCTCGATGGCTTCGGCCGAGACTTCCGACGGCAGCAGGAACTCCGGGTTCGAAGCTGCAACGTGCATAGCGATGTTCTTGGCCAGCTCGACGTCGCCGCCTTTCAGGACGACAGCGGCACCGATCTTGTTGCCGTGCAGGTAGGCACCGACAACGTCACCTTCAACGCGCGCCAGGCGACGGATGTTGACGTTCTCGCCGCACTTGGCGACCAGGGCTTCACGAGCGGCTTCGCGCGAGGCGATCAGCGGGGCTGCGTCGGTCAGCTTCTGGGCGAAGGCTTCTTCGATGCTTTCAGCAACAAAGTTCTTGAAGT
Source organism: Pseudomonas sp. HMSC08G10 (assembly GCF_001808425.1). Classification (NCBI taxonomy): domain Bacteria; kingdom Pseudomonadati; phylum Pseudomonadota; class Gammaproteobacteria; order Pseudomonadales; family Pseudomonadaceae; genus Pseudomonas; species Pseudomonas sp. HMSC08G10. The sequence goes on from NZ_KV793300.1 coordinate 98,810, forward strand.
CGTCTTGCAGAGCCAGGAAGTCGGTCTGCGAGTTCACTTCCAGCAGGACGGCGGATTTGCCGTCGGTCTTGACGGCGATAGCGCCTTCAGCGGCAACGTTACCAGCCTTCTTGGCAGCCTTGATGGCGCCCGAAGCGCGCATATCATCAATGGCTTTCTCGATGTCGCCGCCGGCCTTTTCCAGGGCCTTCTTGCAATCCATCATGCCTTCGCCAGTACGCTCACGCAGTTCTTTTACCAGCGCTGCAGTAATTGCTGCCATTTCAAAATCCTCTTGGAAAGTTTTTCAACCATTCCACCCGCTCATCACGGGCGTTCAATTCTGGAAATCCACTGTCTTGATGTCAGCGCACTACAGGATGCGACGGGATGCTGACAGGAGGATTTCAGGTGGCAAAAAGGGGGCCAAGCCCCCTTTTTGCGTGCCAAGTAGACGCAGGCGTCAATTACTCGGCAGCTGGTGCCGCCGCTTCTTCAGCGTAGACTTCGGTGCCGCCAGCAACGTTGTTGCGGCCACGGATGACGGCGTCAGCCATCGAAGTCATGTACAGCTCGATGGCGCGGATGGCGTCATCGTTACCTGGGATGATGTAATCAACACCTTCAGGGCTGCTGTTGGTATCGACAACGCCGATGACCGGGATGCCCAGCTTGTTGGCTTCGGTGATCGCGATGCGCTCGTGATCAACGTCGATGACGAACAGTGCGTCAGGCAGACCGCCCATGTCCTTGATGCCGCCCAGGCTGCGATCCAGTTTTTCCAGGTCGCGGGAGCGCATCAGGGCTTCTTTCTTGGTCAGCTTGGCGAAAGTGCCGTCTTCGGCCTGGGTTTCCAGGTCGCGCAGACGCTTGATCGAAGCGCGGATGGTCTTGTAGTTGGTCAGCATGCCGCCCAACCAGCGGTGGTCAACGTATGGCGAACCGCAACGAGCAGCTTGCTCGGCGACGATCTTGCCAGCGGAACGCTTGGTGCCGACGAACAGGATCTTGTTCTTGCCCTGGGCCAGGCGCTCTACGAACGACAGAGCGTCGTTGAACATCGGCAGGGTTTTTTCCAGGTTGATGATGTGGATCTTGTTACGCGCGCCGAAAATGAACTTGCCCATTTTCGGGTTCCAGTAACGGGTCTGGTGGCCGAAGTGCACACCGGCCTTCAGCATATCGCGCATGTTGACTTGGGACATGATAGTTCCTTGATAAGTCGGGTTGGGCCTCCACGTATCCCAATGACCAACCCACGAGCCCATCGGACTCGGAGCACCCAGGCCATCGTGTCGACACGTGTGTGGGTTTGAGCTTCCGGAGGACCTCCCCCGAAAGCGGCGCATTTTATACCACAGACCGCGAGCGAACGGAACCCAGTCAGAACAGTTCGAATCGACAAGCGACAAGCCAAAGCAAATCGCATGTAGACGGCTGCAGCTTGCAGCTCAATGCTAGGTTTGAAGCCACCCTCTGATAGAATATGGCCTTTCCCGTTTGTTCGCGCCCTCGCGGCGCCGTAGAGAGCCCGTAATGACCGTCACCATCAAGACCGCAGAAGACATCGAGAAGATGCGCATCGCCGGCCGCCTGGCCGCCGAAGTCCTCGAGATGATCGAGGAACACGTCAAGCCCGGTGTCACCACCGAAGAACTGGACCGCATCTGCCACGACTACATCGTCAATGTCCAGCAGGCCATTCCGGCACCGCTCAACTACAAAGGCTTCCCCAAGTCGATCTGCACCTCGATCAATCATGTGGTCTGCCACGGCATCCCCAACGAGAAGCCGCTCAAGGACGGTGACACCATCAACATCGACGTCACCGTGATCAAGGATGGCTACCACGGCGATACCAGCCGTATGTTCCATGTCGGCACCGTCGCCCCGTGGGCCGAGCGTCTGTCCAAGGTGACCCAGGAGTGCATGTACAAGGCCATTGAGCTGGTCAAACCGGGTTGCCGCCTGGGCGACATCGGCGAGGTCATCCAGAAGCACGCCGAGAAGAATGGCTTCTCCGTGGTCCGCGAGTTCTGCGGTCATGGCATCGGCAAGGTGTTCCATGAAGAGCCGCAAGTGCTGCACTACGGCCGCGCCGGCACCGGCATGGAACTCAAGGAAGGCATGACCTTCACCATCGAACCGATGATCAACCAAGGCAAGGCCGACACCAAGGTGCTGGGCGACGGCTGGACCGCCATCACCAAGGACCGCAAGCTCTCGGCACAGTGGGAACACACCATTCTGGTGACCGCTACCGGCTACGAGATCTTCACCCTGCGCAAGGACGACACCCTCCCGCGCACCTCGGCCTGACCCGGGGCCAATCACACAGGAACGCGACTCGATGACCCAGGTGGATCCCGAGCTGTTCGACCGCGGCCAGTTCCAGGCGGAACTGGCCCTCAAGGCTAGCCCCATCGCTGCCTTCAAGAAGGCCATCCGCCAGGCGGGCACGGTGCTCGACCGGCGCTTTCGGGAAGGCTGTGAGATCCGCCCTCTCATCGAGGCGCGCGCCTGGTTCGTCGACAACATCCTGCAACAGGCCTGGAACCAGTTCGACTGGCGCGACCAGGCCGGTATCGCCCTGGTGGCCGTCGGCGGCTACGGCCGTGGCGAGCTGCACCCCTGGTCGGACATCGACCTGCTGATCCTGCTCGACAGCGCCGAGCATGAGCAGTACCGCGACGCCATCGAGCGCTTCCTGACGCTGCTCTGGGACATCGGGCTGGAGGTCGGCCAGAGCGTGCGCACGGTCGATGAATGCGCCGAACAGGCCCGCGCCGACCTGACGGTCATCACCAACCTGATGGAAAGCCGCACCATCGCCGGCCCTGAAGCCCTGCGCCAGCGCATGCTGGATGTAACCAGCACCGAGCACATGTGGCCGAGCAAGGAGTTCTTCCTGGCCAAGCGCGCCGAACTCAAGGCCCGTCACCACAAGTACAACGACACCGAATACAACCTCGAGCCCAACGTCAAAGGCTCTCCGGGCGGTCTGCGCGACATCCAGACCGTCCTCTGGGTGGCCCGCCGCCAGTACGGCACCCTGAACCTTCATGCCCTGGCCGGCGAAGACTTCCTGCTGGAAAGCGAGAACGAGCTGCTGGCTTCGTCCCAGGCGTTCCTGTGGCGCGTGCGCTATGCCCTGCACATGCTTGCAGGGCGCGCCGAGGACCGCCTGCTGTTCGACCATCAGCGCAGCGTCGCCGCTCTGCTCGGTTACAGCGACGAGAATCCCAAGCGGGCCATCGAACAGTTCATGCAGCAGTACTACCGGGTGGTGATGAGCATCAGCCAGCTGTGCGACCTCATTATCCAGCACTTCGAGGAAGTCATCCTCGCTGACGAAGACAGCGGCACCACCCAGCCGCTCAATGCACGCTTCCGCCTGCACGATGGCTACATCGAAGCGGTCAACCCGAACGTGTTCAAACGCACGCCGTTCGCCATGCTGGAGATCTTCGTGCTGATGGCACAGCACCCGGAGATCAAGGGCGTGCGCGCCGACACCGTGCGCCAGTTGCGCGAACACCGTCACCTGATCAATGACAAGTTCCGCAACGATATCCGCAACACCAGCCTGTTCATCGAGCTGTTCAAGTGCGAAATCGGCATCCATCGCAACCTGCGGCGCATGAACCGCTACGGCATTCTGGGCCGCTACCTGCCGGAATTCGGCCTGATCGTCGGGCAGATGCAGCACGACCTGTTCCACATCTATACAGTCGATGCCCATACCCTCAACCTGATCAAGCACTTGCGCAAACTCCAGTACACCCCGGTGTCGGAGAAATTCCCGCTGGCCAGCAAGCTCATGGGCCGCCTGCCTAAACCCGAGCTGATCTACCTCGCCGGCCTGTATCACGACATCGGCAAGGGCCGTCAGGGCGACCACTCCGAGCTGGGCGCGGTGGATGCCCAAGCGTTCTGCAAGCGCCATCAGTTGCCAGCATGGGACAGCAAACTGATCGTCTGGCTGGTGCAGCAGCACCTGGTGATGTCCACCACCGCCCAGCGCAAGGACCTCTCGGACCCGCAGGTGATCAACGACTTCGCCCTGCTGGTGGGCGACGAGACGCGCCTGGATTACCTTTACGTACTGACCGTGGCCGATATCAACGCCACCAACCCCAGCCTGTGGAACTCCTGGCGCGCCAGCCTGCTGCGCCAGCTCTACACCGAGACCAAGCGCGCCCTGCGCCGGGGCCTGGAAAACCCGCTGGACCGCGAAGAGCAGATCCGCCAGACGCAGACCGCGGCGTTGGATATCCTGGTCCGCGAAGGCACCGACCCGGACGACGTGGAGCAGCTCTGGGCTCAATTGGGCGACGACTACTTCCTGCGCCACACCGCCGCCGACGTCGCCTGGCACAGCGACGCGATTCTCCAGCAGCCAGCCGATGGCGGCCCCCTGGTACTGATCAAGGAAACCACCCAGCGCGAGTTCGAAGGCGGCACGCAAATCTTCATCTATGCGCCGGACCAACACGACTTCTTCGCTGTGACCGTAGCCGCGATGTCCCAGCTCAACCTGAACATCCACGATGCGCGGATCATCACCTCCAGCAGCCAGTTCACCCTCGATACCTATATCGTCCTGGACAACGACGGCGGCTCGATCGGCGACAACCCGCAGCGGGTCAAGCAGATCCGCGATGGCCTGACCGAAGCCCTGCGCAACCCTGAGGACTACCCGACCATCATCCAGCGTCGGGTGCCGCGCCAGCTCAAGCACTTCACCTTCGCCCCCCAGGTGACCATCCACAACGACGCCCAGCGGCCGGTGACCATCCTCGAGATCACCGCGCCCGATCGACCTGGCCTGCTGGCCAGGGTCGGCAGGATCTTCCTGGAGTTCGACCTGTCGCTGCAGAACGCCAAGATCGCCACACTGGGCGAACGCGTGGAAGACGTGTTCTTCATTACCGATGCCGACAACCAACCGCTGTCCGACCCGCAACTGTGCCTTCGTTTGCAGGAGGCCATCATCAAGCAGTTGCAGGCCGGCCAAGCCAGCGACGCCAGCCCGACCCGCGTGACCTTTTAACGATTAGATTGACGAGACCTTGCGCCGATGAACCATGCCCTGACCCAGCTTCAGCCCTACCCGTTCGAGAAACTCCGCGCCCTGCTGGGCAGCGTGAAGCCTGCGGCGGACAAGCGTGCCATCGCCTTGTCGATCGGCGAGCCGAAGCACGAATCGCCGGCGTTCGTCGCCCAGGCCATGGCCGACAACCTCGACAAGCTGGCGGTGTATCCGAGCACGATCGGCCTGCCAGCCCTGCGCCAGGCCATCGGCCAGTGGTGCGAGCGACGCTTCGGTGTACCGGCCGGCTGGCTCGATGCCGACCGTCATATCCTGCCGGTCAATGGCACCCGCGAGGCGCTGTTCGCCTTCACCCAGGCCGTGGTCAACCGCGCCGATGACGGCCTGGTGGTCAGCCCCAACCCGTTCTACCAGATCTACGAAGGCGCGGCCCTGCTGGCTGGGGCTACGCCGCATTACCTGCCGTGCCTGGAAAGCAATGGTTTCAACCCTGACTTCGACGCCGTGCCGGTCGAGGTCTGGAAGCGTTGCCAAATCCTCTTCCTGTGCTCGCCCGGCAACCCCACCGGCGCCCTGGTGCCAATGGAGACCCTGAAAAAGCTGATTGCCTTGGCCGACGAGCATGACTTCGTGATTGCCGCGGACGAGTGCTACAGCGAGCTGTACTTCGACGAAGAGGCGCCGCCACCTGGCCTGCTCAGCGCCTGTGCCGAGCTGGGCCGCAGCGACTTCGCCCGCTGCGTGGTGTTCCACAGCCTGTCCAAACGCTCCAACCTGCCGGGCCTGCGCTCCGGTTTCGTGGCTGGCGATGCCAAGATCATCAAGCCATTCCTGCTCTATCGCACCTACCACGGCTGTGCCATGCCGGTGCAGACCCAACTGGCGAGCGTGGCGGCCTGGCAGGACGAAGCCCACGTGCGCGAGAACCGCGACCAGTACCGGGCCAAGTACGACGCGGTGTTGGACATTCTCCAGCCGGTGATGGACGTGCAGCGTCCCGACGGCAGCTTCTACCTGTGGGCCAAGGTGCCCGGCTGCGATGCTGACTTCACCCGCGACCTGTTCGAAGCCGAGCATGTGACTGTGGTGCCAGGCTCCTATCTGTCTCGTGAGGTGGACGGGGTCAACCCTGGCGCTGGCCGCGTGCGCATGGCGCTGGTCGCACCGTTGGCCGAGTGCATCGAGGCGGCAGAACGGATTCGCGCCTTCCTGACTCGCTGAGATGCGACGCGCCGGGCAGCGAACCTGCCCGTGAGCAATAAGTACCGCACATAGCCACCGGCAACAGGAAAAGCTCCGCATCTTTGACCTAGCGGAGCTTTTCCCTTGACCTCATTGATCTTTCCTCGTCGGCGCGCGCCTCTGGACATGCGCCAAGCACATGCCCTGGCGATCGCCGAAAACCCTCGCAACGCTGGCTACGCACCGTTGGCCAACCGCCGCAAACGCGCCCTCGGCGTGCAGGGCAAGCTCTGGCGTCCGGGCCGTACCCTTTGGGTCTCGTTCCTGGGCTCGACTGACCGGCGCCTGAAAAACGATATCTTCGACCTGGCCAGCCAATGGCTGGACGAATCCGACGCCAACCTCTCGCTCGACCTTGCGCTGGATGACGACCCACGTGCACAGATCCGGGTACGTGCCCACCCATCGCTGATACACAACGAATCGCTCGTGGGCACCGACGCGCTGACAACCAGGGGCGAAACCATGAACCTGAACGTTGTACCGGCGCAGGCGAGTTTCGAACACGTCGTGCTGCATGAATTCGGCCACGCCCTGGGCGCAGAGCACGAACATCAGCACCCTGGCGCAAACATTCCCTGGAACCTGCCCGAGGTGCTGAAAAGCGTCACCGCGATGCCCGGCTGGACGCACCAGCACGTCATGGAGGAAATGATCGGCACACGTGACGACGTCGGCCTGGTGAAGACCGACTACGACCCCGGCTCAGTCATGCACTACCCAGTCCCCCAGGCCTACACCTTGGGCGACTGGGAAGTTGGGCTGAACAGTCAGCTGAGCGACAAAGACCTGACATTCATGCGCCTGGCCTATCCCCATGACTGATGTCCTCAGCGCACTTGGCCGAGGTTCGCCTCGCTGAGGTCTAGCTCGCCCAACACCTGGCGCACCACTTCATCGCCGACCAAGTGCTGGCGATGCAGGTTGTACAGTTCAAGCCGCTGGGCGCGCAGCGCACGTAGACGCAGGCGACGTTCCAACAGGTCCATCTGCTCGGCCAGAGCCCTGGCCTCTGCCGAGTCGTTGTAGCTGTCCAGCTCATCACGGTATTCGGCCATCAGACGCGCCTTCAACTCGGTGGCCATGGTGGCCTGGGCTGCATCCTGAGCGGCGTTGGCATCAATCACTTCTTCCGCCTCCAGCGCGTGGATCGCCGCTTCTGCAGTGCGTCGCCAAGCTTCCTGTACCTCTTGGCGCAAGCGATCATCCGGGCTGCGGGTAACGCCACGCAGCAGGATCGGCAAGGTGATCACCGCGCAAATCAGTGACAGCAGGATCACCCCAGCGGCAATGAAGATGAGCAGGTCGCGCTCAGGGAAGGCCTTGCCGGCCCCCATCAGCAAAGGTATCGACATCACACCGGCCAGGGTCACGGCGCCGCGCACCCCGCCCAAGGTCAGCAACCAGCAGGAGCGAGCCGTCGGCAGCAGCACCAGTTCAGGCTTGCCACGCCAGCGCCGCACGACCCCAATGGCGCGCCAGATGCTCTGCACCCAGACAAAACGCAACAGAATCAATGCCGCGAAAATGGCGACCACGTCCAGGCATCGCCAAGCCAGGGTCGGCCAAACCGTGGCTTCATCGGTGACCACGGCCTTGACGATGTCCGGCAACTGCAACCCTAGCAACAAGAAGATCAGGCCATTGAAGGCAAACTCCAGCAGGGACCAGACGCTGCGGTTGAGCAGACGTGTGCTGGTCTGGCGCGGTAACAGATCGAGCCAGCTCTGCATCATGCCCGCCGCCACCGCCGACAGGATGCCCGACACTCCCAGGCGCTCGGCCAGCACATAAGCGGCGAACGGCAGCAGCAGCATGAACACCACGTGGGTCGCCGGGTCATCCCAGCCCCGAGCGATCATCCACATGCGCAGGCGCCCGACCAGCCAGCTCAATACCACCCCCACGCCCAGACCACCCAGAGCGACCAGCACGAACGTGAGGCTGGCATCGGCCAAGGAAAACACACCAGTGATAGCTGCAACGAGGGCAAACTTGAAGGTCACCAGGCCTGAGGCGTCGTTCATCAGCGCCTCCCCCTGGAGCATGTGCATCAATGGCGTGGGCAGGCGGTCCTGGGTGATGGCCGACACCGCCACCGCATCGGTAGGCGAAAGCACCGCCGCCAAGGCGAACGCCACCGGCAGGGGAATGCTGGGCAGCAGCCAGTGGATGAAGTAACCCGCACCGACCACGGTGAACAGCACCAGGCCCACTGCCAGTGCCACCACCGGACCACGGATGCGCCAAAGCTCACGCTTGGGCATGCGCCAGCCATCGGCGAACAGCAAGGGCGGCAGGAACAGGAACAGGAACAACTCCGGATCCAGCGCAACGTGCAGCCCGAGGGTCGGCCAGGCCAGCAAAGCGCCGGCGCCGATCTGCACCAGCGGAAGCGGCAGCGGAATCACCCGCCCCACCAGTTTCGACAAGCTCACCAGCATCAGCAGGATAAGGACGGTATAGGCTGACTGCATCGGCAAAGCTTCCTCTTTAGAACGGACAAACGACAGCGCAGGCGAGATAGCCTTTGAAACAATATGTTAGCGGTGCTCCGCTACCTAGAGCCGCTGCACGATAGTCGCAGCTGCCCTGTCAATATGTAACACAATGCTACTCCTCTCGATGCGACAACCCCTGCGCGACCACAGCCGTGGCGCTCAATGGAACGATGCCGCATAATCCGGCGACTGACTTTCGGGAGAACATGGGGAGGATTGGGGAAGCCAATGATCCCCGATGAATTCAATGGCTTACACTCTCTACGGCATCAAAGCCTGCGACACCATGAAGAAGGCCCGTAGCTGGCTTGACGAAAACGCCGTCAGCTACGCCTTCCATGACTACAAGACCCAGGGCATCGACCGCGACAGCCTGAACCGCTGGTGCAACGAGCACGGCTGGGAAGTGATCCTAAACCGCGCCGGCACCACCTTCCGCAAGCTGGACGACGCCAGCAAGGCCGATCTCGACCAGGCCAAGGCCGTCGACTTGATGCTGGCCCAGCCTTCGATGATCAAGCGCCCGGTGCTCGATCTCGGTGACCGCACCCTGGTGGGTTTCAAGCCCGACCTGTACGCCGCGGCATTGGCCTGAACCGCCTTCGCTTCAACCCCTTATTCGCATGAGGTAATTGCATGTCCACTACCCTGTTCAGCCTGGCCTTCGGTGTCGGCACCCAGAACCGCCAGGGCACCTGGCTGGAAGTCTTCTACGCTCAACCTGTCCTCGCCCCGACTGCCGAGCTGGTCGCAGCCATCGCGCCGATCCTCGGCTACGAAGGCGGCAACCAGGCCATTGCCTTCAGCAACGCCCAGGCCGCCCAGCTGGCTGAAGCCGTCAAGGGCGTGGACGCCGCCCAGGCCGCACTGCTGACCCGCCTGGCCGAAAGCCACAAGCCGCTGGTCGCCACCGTGCTGGCTGAAGACGGCGCGCTGACCTCCACGCCGGAGGCGTACCTGAAGCTGCACCTGCTTTCGCACCGCCTGGTCAAGCCACACGGCGTGAGCCTGGCCGGCATCTTCCCGCTGCTGCCGAACGTCGCCTGGACCAACCAGGGCGCGGTCGACCTGAGCGAGCTGGCCGAATTGCAACTGGAAGCGCGCCTCAAGGGCGAGCTGCTGGAAGTGTTCTCGGTGGACAAGTTCCCGAAGATGACCGACTACGTGGTTCCAGCTGGCGTGCGTATCGCCGACACCGCCCGTGTACGCCTGGGCGCCTACATCGGCGAAGGCACCACCATCATGCACGAAGGCTTCGTCAACTTTAACGCTGGCACCGAAGGCCCAGGTATGATCGAAGGCCGCGTCTCCGCAGGCGTGTTCGTCGGCAAGGGCTCGGACCTGGGCGGCGGCTGCTCGACCATGGGTACCCTGTCCGGCGGCGGCAACATCGTTATCAAAGTCGGCGAAGGCTGCCTGATCGGCGCCAATGCCGGTATCGGTATCCCGCTGGGCGACCGCAACACCGTGGAAGCTGGCCTGTACATCACCGCCGGTACCAAAGTGAACCTGCTGGACGAGAACAACCAACTGGTCAAGGTAGTCAAGGCGCGCGACCTGGCCGGCCAGACCGACCTGCTGTTCCGTCGCAACTCGCTCAACGGCGCGGTGGAGTGCAAGACCCACAAGTCGGCCATCGAGCTGAACGAGGCGCTGCACGCCCACAACTGAGAACCTGCCCGGGTTTGAAGTGATAAGATCGGGGCTGACGTCGTGTCAGTCCCGATTTTTCATTCCAGGCCCCGCGATCATGTTCCAGCCCTCCCCCTGGCGTGCCGATTTCCCCGCCATCGCCGCCCTGCAACGCCAGCACCAGACCTACCTGGACAGCGCCGCCACCACGCAGAAACCTCAAGTTTTGCTCGATGCCCTGAGCCACTACTACGGCCATGGCGCAGCCAATGTGCATCGTGCCCAGCACCTGCCTGGCGCGTTGGCGACCCAGGCCTTCGAGGCTAGCCGCGACAAGGTAGCCGCTTGGCTCAACGCCGCAGATTCCCGGCAGATCGTGTTCACCCATGGCGCCACCTCGGCCCTCAACCTGCTGGCTTATGGCCTGGAATACCGCGTCGAAGCAGGCGATGAAATTGCAATCAGCGCCCTGGAACACCACGCCAACCTGTTGCCCTGGCAGCAACTGGCGCGACGGCGCGGTGCGCGCCTGGTGGTACTGCCACTGGACGAACATGGCCGCATCGACCTGGACCAGGCCCTGCAACTGATCGGCCCGCGCACCCGGTTGCTGGCGGTAAGCCAGCTGTCCAACGTGCTGGGCACCTGGCAGCCACTGCCGGCCCTGCTCGCCCATGCTCGCGCCCAAGGCGCGCTGACGGTGGTCGACGGTGCCCAAGGTGTGGTGCATGGCCGCCATGACGTGCAGCAACTGGGCTGCGACTTCTACGTATTTTCCAGCCACAAACTCTATGGCCCCGAAGGCGTCGGTGTGCTCTATGGCCGTCTGCAGGCACTGGAGCAGCTGCGTCACTGGCAATTTGGCGGTGAGATGGTGCAACTGGCCGACTACCAAAGCGCCAGTTTCCGTTCGGCACCGCTGGGTTTCGAGGCCGGCACGCCACCGATCGCCGGAGTCATTGGCCTTGGGGCGACCCTCGACTACCTGGCCAGCCTCGACGCCACCGCCGTGGCCCACCATGAAACCAGCCTCCACCACTCCCTGCTGCGCGGCCTGGGCGATCGCGAAGGCATTCGCATCCTGGGCACGCCACAAGCAGCCCTGGTGAGCTTTGTGGTTGAGGGTGTGCACAATGCCGATATCGCTCATCTGCTCACCGAGCAAGGTATTGCCGTACGCGCCGGTCACCACTGCGCCATGCCACTGCTCAAAGGGCTGGGCCTGGAGGGGGCGATTCGCGTGTCCCTGGCTTTGTACAACGACAGCGATGACCTGCAGCAGTTCTTCGATGCCCTGGATCAAGGCCTGGAGCTGCTGCGATGAGCCTGCCTACCGCCGCCAGCCAGGCGCTGGAGCACTTCGAACAGGCCCGGGGTTGGGAGCAACGGGCGCGGTTACTGATGCAATGGGGCGATCGCCTGGAGCCGCTGACAGAAACACAGCAAACCGATGAGCATCGTGTGCACGGCTGCGAAAGCCTGGTGTGGCTAGTGGCCGAGCACGTCGACGGCCAGTGGCACTTCAAGGCCAGTAGCGACGCGCGTCTGTTGCGCGGGCTGTTGGCGCTGTTGCTGGTGCGGGTGCAGGGTTTGCCCAGCGCGGAGCTGGCGCAGGTCGATCTGCGCGGCTGGTTTACCCAGTTGGGGCTGGAGCGTCAGCTCTCGCCGTCACGCTCCAATGGCCTTCATGCGGTGTTGCAGCGAATGGCTGAATTGGCGGGCCGTCAGTGACTAGGGGGCTCTTCGCGGGTAGACCTGCGAAAGGGCTCCTGAGGCCACTGTCATCCCTGGCCCCTCGGCCCCATGGGTCAGGCGGCGAGCAATCACCGGCTCACTCGGCCTTGACCCGCTCCGAAGGCCGCCGGGCACCGCCCACCAGTTTTTCCACCGCCTTGCTCGCCGCGACCATGCCGAAGGTTGCGGTGACCATCATCACTGCCCCGAAGCCGCCCGAGCAGTCCAGGCGCACGCCCTCGCCCACGAAGCTCTTTTGCAGGCACACGCTGCCATCACCCTTGGGGTAGCGCAGCTGCTCGCTGGAGAACACACAGGGCACGCCGTAGTTGCGCGATACATTGCGCGAGAAGTTGTAGTCGCGCCGCAGGGTCGAGCGTACCCGCGAGGCCAGCGGGTCATTGAAGGTCTTGTTCAAATCGCCGATCTGGACCTGGGTCGGGTCGATCTGCCCGCCCGCGCCGCCGGTCGTGACGATGGCAATCTTGCGACGTCGACACCAGGCGATCAATGCGGCCTTGGCCATCACGCTGTCGATGCAGTCGATGACGCAATCGAGATTTTCAGTGATGTACTCGATCATGGTGTCGCGGGTAACGAAGTCAGCCACCGCATGCACGGTACAGGCCGGGTTGATCGCCCGCAGGCGCTCGGCCATGACCTCGACCTTGGGCCGTCCGACCTGCCCTTCCAGGGCATGAGCCTGGCGGTTGGTGTTGCTCACGCAGACATCATCCAGGTCGAACAGGGTGATCTCGCCAACACCACTGCGGGCCATGGCCTCGGCGGCCCAGGACCCGACCCCACCGATACCGACGATCGCCACGTGGGCCCGGCGCAGGCGCTCCAGGCCTTGCTCGCCATACAGCCGGGCAACGCCGGCGAAGCGTGGATCTTCTGTGCTCATGATCACCCCCTGAAAAAACGGCGCGCATTATAAGCCAACAGGAGGGCCCTGGGGCTTTCGTGCTGCCCGCTCACCGCACCTGGCAGCCCTTGCGAGGCGCTGGTTAGTAAAGCCCCTACAAATCCTGCTTTAATATCCCACTTATCGCAGTGGTCCTGAGCAATAGCCGAGCGGCTTCAGAACTTCATCTCCAGCGGGAAATCCAAGCCATTGCCCGCCCCCGCTCTCCTTTCGGAATCTGAAACATCTATGTCATCACGCAAATTCGGTCTCAACCTGGTAGTGGTCCTGGCCATTGCCGCGCTGTTCACCGGTTTCTGGGCGCTGATCAACCGTCCAGTGTCTGCCCCCGCCTGGCCGGAGCAGATCTCTGGTTTCTCGTATTCGCCGTTCCGCCTCGGGCAAAGCCCGCAAAAGGGGCAGTACCCCAGCGACGAGGAGATCCGCCAAGACCTGGAACAGATGAGCAAGCTGACCGACAGTATCCGCATCTATACCGTCGAGGGCACCCAGGCCGACATACCGCGCCTTGCCGAAGAACTTGGCCTACGCATCACCCTGGGGATCTGGATCAGCCCGGACCTGGAACGCAACGAACGCGAAATCGCCAAGGCGATCGAACTGGCCAATACCTCCCGCAGCGTGGTCCGGGTCGTGGTGGGCAACGAGGCGCTGTTCCGCAAGGAGGTCACGCCCGAGGCGCTGATCGGGTACCTGGACCGGGTGCGTGCTGCGGTCAAGGTGCCGGTCACGACCAGTGAACAGTGGCACATCTGGAAGGAAAACCCCGAACTGGCCAAGCATGTCGACCTGATCGCCGCACACATCCTGCCCTATTGGGAGTTCGTGCCGATGAAGGACTCGCTACAGTTCGTTCTCGACCGCGCCCGCGAACTCAAGCATCAGTTCCCCCGCAAACCCCTGCTGCTTTCCGAAGTCGGCTGGCCAAGCAACGGCCGCATGCGCGGCGGGGCCGACGCCACCCAGGCCGACCAGGCCATCTACCTGCGCACGCTGGTCAACACGCTAAACCGACGGGGCTACAACTACTTCGTCATCGAGGCTTACGACCAACCCTGGAAAGCCAGTGACGAAGGCTCGGTGGGTGCCTACTGGGGCGTGTACAACGCCGCGCGCCAGCAGAAGTTCAACTTCGAGGGGCCGGTCGTGGCCATCCCGCAGTGGCGCGCCCTGGCGGTGGCGTCTGTAGTACTGGCGATGATTGCCCTGACTGTGCTGCTGATCGACGGCTCGGCACTGCGCCAGCGCGGTCGCACCTTCCTCACGTTCATTACCTTCCTGTGCGGATCGGTGCTGGTGTGGATCGCCTATGACTACAGCCAGCAATACAGCACCTGGTTCAGCCTGACCGTCGGCGTGCTCCTGGCCCTGGGCGCATTGGGCGTGTTCATCGTGCTGCTGACCGAAGCCCACGAACTGGCCGAAGCGGTCTGGATCCACAAGCGCCGGCGCGAGTTCCTGCCGGTGCAAGGCGATTCGGCCTACAGGCCCAAGGTGTCGATCCATGTGCCGTGCTACAACGAACCGCCGGAAATGGTGAAACAGACTCTGGATGCCCTCGCCGCCCTGGACTACCCGGACTACGAAGTGCTGGTGATCGACAACAACACCAAGGATCCGGCCGTCTGGGAGCCGCTCAAGGCCCACTGCGAACGACTGGGCGAACGCTTCCGCTTCTTCCACGTCGCACCGCTGGCCGGTTTCAAGGGTGGCGCGCTGAACTACCTGATCCCTCATACAGCCAAGGACGCCGAAGTGATCGCGGTGATCGACTCGGACTACTGTGTCGACCGCAACTGGCTCAAGCACATGGTGCCGCACTTCGCCGACCCGAAGATCGCCGTGGTGCAGTCGCCCCAGGACTACCGCGACCAGCACGAAAGCGCCTTCAAGAAGCTGTGCTACAGCGAATACAAGGGCTTCTTCCACATCGGCATGGTCACTCGCAACGACCGAGACGCGATCATCCAGCACGGCACCATGACCATGACCCGACGCTCGGTCCTGGAAGAGCTGGGCTGGGCCGAATGGTGCATCTGCGAGGATGCCGAGTTGGGTCTGCGGGTGTTCGAGAAGGGGCTTTCGGCCGCCTACGCCCACAACAGCTATGGCAAGGGCCTGATGCCCGACACCTTCATCGACTTCAAGAAACAGCGTTTTCGCTGGGCCTATGGCGCAATCCAGATCATCAAGCACCATGCCGCCGCGCTGTTGCGGGGCAAGGGCAGCGAGCTGACCCGTGGCCAGCGCTACCACTTCCTCGCCGGCTGGCTGCCGTGGATCGCCGATGGCATGAACATCTTCTTCACCGTCGGCGCCCTGCTCTGGTCGGCGGCGATGATCATCGTTCCACAGCGGGTCGACCCACCGCTGATGATCTTCGCCATCCCGCCACTGGCGCTGTTCTTCTTCAAGGTCGGCAAGATCATCTTCCTCTATCGCCGCGCAGTCGGCGTGAACCTCAAGGATGCCTTCGCCGCCGCGTTGGCCGGGCTTGCGCTGTCGCACACCATCGCCAAGGCGGTGCTGTACGGCTTCTTCACCAGCAGCATGCCGTTCTTCCGCACCCCCAAGAATGCCGACAGCCATGGCTTGCTGGTGGCGATTTCCGAGGCGCGCGAGGAATTGTTCATCATGCTGCTGCTCTGGGGCGCTGCGCTGGGCATTTATCTGGTCCAAGGCCTGCCGGGGGCGGACATGCGCTTCTGGGTGGCGATGTTGTTGGTGCAGTCGCTGCCTTACCTGGCGGCGCTGGTGATGGCAATGCTGTCATCCTTGCCGAAGCCTGGGGATGAGGCCGTCGAGGCCAAGGCTACCTGACACAGGGCCTGGCCGGGTCACGCCCTGTGGGAGTGCCGCCAGGGTTAGCGATGACTTCTCTCGGAGCGGCCTTGTGTCGCGAAGGGGCCGCAGCGCGGCCCCATTCCCAGTGCCCGTCTTATTCGTTTGATATAAGATAACGCCCCTGTTTTCCCGCCCGCCTTGCCCCGGAGTCCTTCATGACGGCCCCAGCCGAGCTTTCGCCTACCCTTCAACTGGCCTGCGACCTGATCCGTCGCCCCTCGGTCACTCCCGTCGATGCCGACTGTCAGGCCCAGATGATGCAGCGCCTGGGCGCCGTCGGTTTCGAACTCGAGCCGATGCGTATCGAGGACGTCGACAACTTCTGGGCCACCCACGGCAACCAGGAAGGCCCCGTGCTGTGTTTTGCCGGCCACACCGACGTGGTCCCCACCGGCCCGGTGCAAGCCTGGCAACATGAGCCTTTCGAAGCCCTGATCGATGCCGATGGCATGCTCTGCGGCCGTGGCGCCGCGGACATGAAAGGCAGCCTTGCCTCGATGGTGGTGGCCAGCGAACGCTTCGTGCGGGACTACCCGAACCACCGCGGCAAGGTCGCCTTCCTCATCACCAGTGACGAGGAAGGCCCGGCGCACCATGGCACCAAGGCCGTAGTCGAACGCCTCAAGGCACGCAACGAGCGTTTGGACTGGTGCATCGTCGGCGAACCTTCCAGCACCAGTCTGCTGGGCGATGTCGTGAAGAACGGCCGTCGCGGCTCGCTCGGCGCCAAGCTGACCGTACGCGGCAAGCAAGGCCACGTGGCCTATCCGCACCTGGCGCGCAACCCGATCCACCTGGCCGCGCCGGCCCTGGCGGAACTGGCCGCCGAACACTGGGACGAAGGCAATGCGTTCTTCCCGCCGACCAGTTTCCAGATCTCCAACCTCAATTCCGGTACCGGCGCCACCAACGTGGTGCCGGGCGAGCTGACCGCGCTGTTCAACTTCCGCTTCTCCACCGAATCCACGGTCGAGGGCCTGCAGGCTCGCGTGGCGGCAATCCTCGACAAGCATCAGCTGGAGTGGAGCATCGACTGGGCGCTGTCGGGCCTGCCATTCCTCACCGAGCCGGGCGAGCTGCTCGATGCGGTTTCGGCCAGCATCAAGGGCGTGACCGGTCGTGATACCCAGCCCTCCACCAGCGGCGGTACCTCCGACGGGCGCTTCATCGCGACCCTCGGCACCCAAGTGGTCGAGCTCGGCCCTGTCAACGCCACCATCCACCAGGTCGACGAACGCATCCTGGCCAGCGACCTCGACCTGCTGACCGAAATTTACTACCAGACCTTGGTACGGTTGCTCGCCTGATGCTTGCCTGCCCCCTCTGCCAGGCCGCCCTGACTCGGCTCGACAACGGCGTGGTGTGCCCCGCCGGGCACCGCTTCGACCGTGCCCGCCAGGGCTACCTGAACCTGCTGCCGGTGCAGCACAAGAACAGCCGCGACCCAGGCGACAACCAAGCGATGGTCGAAGCCCGCCGCGACTTCCTTGATGCTGGCCACTACGCGCCTGTCGCCCGGCGCTTGGCTGAACTGGCCGCCGAACGCCAGCCCGGCGCCTGGCTCGACATCGGTTGCGGCGAAGGCTATTACACCGCGCAGATCGCCCAAGCGTTGCCGCAGGCCCAAGGCTATGCGCTGGATATCTCCCGCGAGGCGGTCAAGCGCGCGTGCCGCCGGGCCCCGCAGGTGACCTGGATGGTCGCGAGCATGGCTCGCGTGCCGCTGCTCGATGCCAGCTGCCAATTCATCGCCAGCGTGTTCAGCCCGCTGGACTGGCAGGAGGCCAAGCGCCTGCTCAGCCCCGGCGGCGGGCTGATGCGGGTGGGGCCGACCAGCGGCCATCTGATGGAACTGCGCCAGATGCTCTACGATGAAGTACGGCCTTACGCCGATGACAAGCACCTGGCCCTGATTCCCGAGGGCATGCATCACGCCCATGGCGAAGTGCTCGAGTTCCGCCTGAGCCTGGCCGAGCCCAAGGCTCGCGCCGACCTGCTGGCCATGACACCGCACGGCTGGCGCGCCAGCGCCGAAAGACGCGCACGAGTGATCGACCAGCCCGAGCCGTTCGACGTGACGGTTTCCATGCGTTATGACTATTTCGTGCGCCAAGACTGAGCACACCCGGAGCCTTTTTATGCGCCAACCCGATATCGAGATCTACCTCAAGGACACCGACGTCGACCACAAGCAAGTGGCCGAATGGCTCAGCCAGGCATTGGGCACTTGCAGCGAATGGCAACAGCGTGGCCAGACCTGGAAATGCATGGCCGGTAACATTCCGGTCACCTGGGTACCCAAGGCTGTGGGGAAATGGAACAGCCTGTTCCTCGAAAGCGACCAGACACCATGGGACGACGACATCGCCTGTGCTCGCGCCGCCTATGCCGCGCTGGGCGTCGAAGTGCGCTGCGCACCCGGCAGTTGGGCCGAAGAAGATGGTGAAGAAGATGCCGATCGCTGGATCCGCATCAGCGCCGACGGTGAACAGGAAATCACCTGGCGCACCCACTGAGGCTACTGCTGACACGCCGCAGCTTCACGTTGGATCGCATCAGGCTGCAAGCTCCACGGACAGCTTGCAGCTTGAAGCTTACTGCTCCAGACGGCGGTCAGAGACCGACGACGTCCTCAGCCTGCAGGCCTTTCTGGCCTTGCACAAGGGCGTACTCCACCTGTTGTCCCTCGACCAGGGTACGATGCCCCTCACCGCGGATAGCACGATAGTGGACGAAGACATCCGCCCCACCTTCACGCTGAATGAAGCCATAACCCTTGGCATCGTTGAACCACTTCACATTCCCAGTCTCACGAGACGACATCTGAACTACTCCGGATTTTTATTTTGAAGATCGCCTTGCAAGCACGAGGTCACAACCCCGTGCCGACGCAGCTCGCAGAAATATCTTGCAAGCTGCGGACCGAGTATATGACAGCGAACAAAAAAATTTCATGACTGGGCGTCGATTTGGCGAATTTTGCCGAACTTGTGCAGATACGGCAGACTAACTGCCTGGAATATCACTTAAAAATCTCTCCCAGGGCACACACCCATGACCCGTTCCCCCCTGCGCCGAATGATTTTCGGCGCCTTGCGTCGCCTGTTGTACCTGTGGGTGCGCTCCGAAACCATCAACCAGTCATCCCTGTCTCTGAAGCTCGATCGCAGCCGTCCCGTGTTCTACGCCCTGCCTTCGCCTTCGCTGACGGACCTGGCCGTCGTCGATCGCGAATGCACCAAGGCGGGGCTACCGCGTCCTGTGCTGCCGGTCAGTGTCGGTTCGCTGCAGGAGCCTGCGGCCTTCTTCTACCTGACGCCCGATCCGGACTGGCTCGGCCGTCATGACAAACGCGGCGCGCCCCCCACACTGGAGCGTCTGGTCGGCGCAGTGAGCCAGCACCCGGAAGAGGACGCTCAGATCATTCCGGTCAGCGTGTTCTGGGGCCAGTCGCCCGCCAGCGAGTCCAGCCCCTGGAAACTGCTGTTCGCCGACAGCTGGGCGGTCACCGGCCGCCTGCGCCGCCTGCTGACCGTGCTGATCCTGGGGCGCAAGACCCGTGTGCAGTTCTCCGCGCCGATCCACCTGCGCGAGCTGATCCAGCACAACAAAGGCCACGAACGCACCGTGCGCATGGCCCAACGCATCATGCGCGTGCACTTTCGCAACCTCAAAACCGCCGTCATCGGCCCGGACATCTCCCACCGACGCAACCTGGTCAAGGGCCTGGTCCATGACCCGCTGGTGCGCCAGGCGATCAGCGACGAGGCCGAACGCGAGAAGATCCCTTACGCCAAGGCAGAAGCCCAGGCCCTGCGTTACGGCAACGAGATCGCCTCGGACTACACCTATACGGCGATCCGCTTCCTCGAAGTGGTACTCAGCTGGTTCTGGAACAAGATCTACGACGGCATCAAGGTCAACCACATCGAGCAGGTGCAAGGCATCGCGCCAGGGCACGAGGTGATCTACGTGCCGTGCCACCGCAGCCATATCGACTACCTGCTGCTCTCGTACCTGTTGTTCCGCAACGGCCTCACGCCCCCGCACATCGCCGCCGGCATCAACCTCAACATGCCGGTGATCGGCGGCCTGCTGCGCCGTGGCGGCGCCTTCTTCATGCGTCGGACCTTCAAGGGCAACCCGCTATACACGGCGGTGTTCAACGAATACCTGCACACCTTGTTCACCAAGGGCTTCCCGGTGGAGTACTTCGTCGAAGGCGGGCGCTCGCGCACCGGGCGCATGCTGCAACCGCGCACCGGGATGCTGGCCATCACCTTGCGCAGCTTCCTACGCTCCTCGCGCACACCGATCGTCTTCGTGCCGGTGTACATCGGTTATGAGCGCGTGCTCGAAGGCCGCACCTACCTGGGCGAGCTGCGCGGGGCGAGCAAGAAGAAAGAGTCGATCTTCGACATCTTCAAGGTCATCGGCGCACTCAAGCAGCGTTTTGGCCAGGTCTATGTCAATTTCGGCGAACCGATCCGCCTCAATGCCTTCCTCGACCAGCAGCAACCCGGTTGGCGCGAGCAAGCCCTGGGCCCGCAGTTCCGCCCGGCCTGGCTGAACGAAACCACCACCCGCCTGGGCGAGACCGTGGCACGTCACCTGAACGAAGCGGCGGCGATCAATCCGGTCAACCTGGTGGCCCTGGCACTGCTGTCCACCAGCCGCCTGGCCCTGGATGAACGCGCCCTGACCCGAGTGCTGAACCTGTACCTGGCCTTGCTGCGTCAGGTCCCCTACTCCCCTCACACCACCCTGCCGGAGGGTGACGGCCCGGCCTTGATCGAACATGTCAGGGGCATGGACCTGCTCTCAGAGCAAAAGGACGCCCTGGGCCGCATCCTCTACCTGGATGAAGCCAACGCAGTGTTAATGACCTACTACCGCAACAACGTCCTGCACATCTTCGCCCTGCCGGCGTTGCTGGCGAGCTTCTTCCTGAGCAGCTCACGCATGAGCCGCGAACTGGTCGGCCAGTACGTCAAGGCGTTGTATCCGTACCTGCAGGCTGAACTGTTCCTGCGCTGGACACCCGCGCAATTGGACGAGGTCATCGACCAATGGCTCGACGCATTGGTAGCACAGGGTCTGCTGCGCTTCGAGAATGGCGTCTACCTGCGCCCGGCCCCAAGTTCGCGGCAGTTCGTCCTGTTGACCTTGCTGGCCCGGAGCATCACCCAGACGTTGCAACGCTTCTACATGGCCACGTCCCTGCTGCTCAACAGCGGCCAGAACACCCTGAGCGCCGAGGAGCTGGAAGACCTGTGCGTGATGATGGCCCAGCGCCTGTCGATCCTGCATGGCCTGAATGCCCCGGAGTTCTTCGACAAGACGCTGTTCCGCCATTTCATCCAGACCTTGATCGACCAGGATGTGCTGCGCCCCGACAGCCAGGGCAAGCTGGGCTATCACGACAAGCTCGGCGAACTCGCCGAGGGCGTGGCCAAGCGCGTGTTGTCGGCGGAGCTGCGCTTGTCGATCCGCCAGGTAGCGCTGCACCGCGATGAGCCGGTGGAGGTAGCACCCGCCTGAGATAAGCCCGGACGCAGTAGCCCCAACGCTGAAGACTCCGGAAAAATCCGCTAAAGTCCCTGAGGTTGGCCAAAAGCCAACCCCAAGGACACCGGAGATTCCATGAAAAAACTCTTCATGCTGTGCGGCGTATCCCTGCTCGCAGCCTGCACCAGCAACACACCCTCCCACCAGGCCAGCCTGGATGGCGAAGTCTACTATCTGCAACGCATGGCTCTGCCACCGGCTGCCACCCTGAGCGTGAGTTTGCAAGACGTCTCGCTGATGGACGCCCCGGCGGTGACCTTGGCCAACCAGGCCGGCCCGGTGAAGGGCAATGTGCCGCTGCCGTTTCACCTCACCTACGACCCGAGCCAGATCAAAGCCGGCCACCGCTACGCAGTCAGCGCACGCATCGAGCTGGACGGCAAGCTGCTGTTCATCAACACCGAACACCACGGTGTGAACCTCGACGGCAGCGATCCGCAGCCTGTGCGCATCAAGGTCGACCCGGTGCGCTGAGCCCGCCCTCTCCCAGCTATAAGGAAATACCCAGCATGATTCGCACCTCCCTGCGCTTCACCACCCTGTGCGCCGGCCTGCTGCTGTCGGCCAGCGCCCTGGCCCTGTCGCTCGGCGACCTGAGCCAGAAAGATGCCACCGGCGGCCTGAAGGACGCCCTGACCCAGGGCGCTCAGATCGCCGTCAAGCAACTGAGCACGCCTGGCGGCTTCAGCAACAACCCGGATGTGCGCATCGAATTGCCAGGCAACCTGGGCAAGGCCGCCAAGGCCATGAAGATGTTCGGCAAGGGCGAGCAGGTCGAAGCCCTGGAAAACAGCATGAACAAGGCGGCCGAAGCAGCGGTTCCGCAGGCCCAGGCGATTCTGGTCGATGCCGTCAAGAAGATGACCGTTACCGATGCCAAGGACATCCTCAATGGCGGCCAGGATTCGGCAACCCAGTACCTGAACAAGAGCAGCCGTGAAGAAATCCGCGCCAAGTTCCTGCCAATCGTCAAGCAAGCCACCGACAAGGTTGGCCTGGCGCAGCAGTACAACAACTTCGCCGGCCAAGCCGTGGCCCTAGGCGTGGTAGACGCCAAGAGCGCGAGCATCGAGAACTACGTGACCGAGAAAGCGCTCGATGGCCTGTTCGAGATGATCGGCAAGCAGGAGCAGAACATTCGCCAGAACCCAGCCCAGGCCGCGACCAGCCTGGCCAAGAAGGTCTTCGGCGCGCTTTGAAGCGCGCAGCGGCAAGCTAAAAGCTGCAAGTTCCATGCGGCAAGCCACAAGCAAGAAGCGAGACCTGCATGGCCTCGCCCCCTTGCGACTTGCAGCTCGCAACTTGCAGCTAGCCGCTTTTCCTCACTCTGAACCACGCCGCATACAACGCTGGCAGGAACAACAGCGTCAGCACGGTGGCCACTATCAACCCGCCCATGATGGCCACCGCCATCGGTCCGTAGAACACGCTGCGCGACAGCGGGATCATTGCCAATACCGCCGCCAGGGCGGTGAGCACGATCGGTCGGAAGCGCCGCACCGTAGCTTCGATGATCGCCTGCCAGCGATCCAGCCCCGCCGCGATGTCCTGTTCGATCTGGTCCACCAGGATCACCGAGTTACGCATGATCATCCCCGCCAATGCGATGGTGCCGAGCATGGCGACAAACCCAAAAGGCTGACGGAACACCAACAGGAACAGCGTCACACCGATCAGCCCCAAGGGCGCGGTGAGAAACACCATTACCGTGCGCGAGAAACTGCGCAACTGCACCATCAGCAACGTCAGCACCACCACGATGAACAGTGGCATGCCGGCGTTCACCGAACGCTGGCCGCGCTCGGCATCTTCCACGGCGCCACCGACTTCCAGCAGGTAACCCTCGGGCAAGGTATCGCGCACCGTTTGCAAGGTTGGCAGGATCTGCTTGACCAGCGTCGCCGGCTGCTCCTTGTCATAGATGTCGGCCCGCACGGTCACCGTGGGCAGGCGGTTGCGGTGCCAGATCACGCCTTCTTCGAAGCCGTATTCCAAGGTCGCCACCTGGGACAACGCCACGCTCTGGCCGTTGTCGGTGGGCAACGCGAGGCTGCCGAGGTTGCCCAACTCACGGCGTTCCTGGCCGGTGCCGCGCAGCAGGATCTCGATCAGCTCGTTGTCTTCGCGGTACTGGCTGACCGTGGTGCCGGTCAGCGAGCTTTGCAGGAAGCTCGACAGATGCGCGGTGCTTACGCCCAAGGCCCGGGCGCGGTCCTGGTCGATCTCCAGGAACACCGCCTTGCTCGGCTCCTCCCAATCGAGGTGCACGTTCACCACATGGGGGTTTTCGCGCACCTTGACCGCCACCTCCCGCGCCAGGGCACGAACCTTCTCGATATGCTCGCCCGTCACCCGGAACTGCACCGGATAGCCCACCGGCGGACCGTTCTCCAAACGAGTGACCCGTCCACGCAGCTCGGGGAATTGCGCATCCAGCGTGGCGATCAACCAGCTGCGCAGGGCTTCACGATCCTCCAGGCTCTTGGCCAGTACCACGAACTGGGCAAAGCTCGCCGCCGGCAATTGCTGGTCCAACGGCAGGTAGAAGCGCGGCGACCCCGTGCCGACATAAGCCACATAGTTGGCGATGCCATCCTGCTGCTTGAGCAGTGCCTCCAGTCGCTTGACCTGCTCGGTCGTATTGGCCAGCGATGCACCTTCGGTGAGTTTGAGGTCGACCATCAGTTCGGGCCGGCCCGAGGCCGGGAAGAACTGCTGGGGCACGAAGCGGAACAGCAGGATGCTGCCAACGAAAGCCGCGACCGTCAGCACGATCACTGTCTTGCGCCGGCGTACGCACCACTCCACGACGCGGCGCACACGCTGGTAGAACGGCGTGCCATAAGGATCCGGACCGTGCGCGCCCTCGGCGTGACGCTTGGCCAGGTCTGGCAGCAGGCGGTCGCCCAGGTAAGGCACGAAGACCACCGCGGCCACCCAGGACGTCAGCAAGGCAATGGTCACCACCTGGAAGATAGAACGTGTGTATTCGCCAGTACTGGAGGCCGCCGTGGCGATCGGCAGGAAGCCCGCCGCCGTGATCAGGGTGCCAGTGAGCATCGGGAATGCCGTGCTGGACCAGGCATAGCTCGCCGCCTTGAGCCGGTCGAACCCCTGCTCCATCTTGATCGCCATCATCTCCACGGCAATGATGGCATCGTCCACCAGCAGCCCAAGCGCCAGCACCAGTGCGCCAAGGGAGATCTTGTGCAGGCCGATGCCGAAGTAATGCATCGTGGCGAAGGTCATGGCCAACACCAGTGGAATGGCCAGGGCCACCACCAGGCCGGTGCGAAGGCCCAGGGAGAAAAAACTCACCAGCAGCACGATGGCCAGGGCTTCGACCAGGACCTGGACGAACTCCCCTACCCCTGCCTTCACCGCAGCGGGCTGGTCCGAAACCTTGCGCAACTCCATGCCCGCCGGCAGGTTGCGCGCCAGGCGGGCGAACTCGCCTTCCAGGGCCTTGCCCAGCACCAGGATGTCGCCACCGTCCTTCATCGAGACCGCCAGGCCAATTGCGTCCTCGCCCATGAAGCGCATGCGTGGCGCAGGTGGGTCGTTGAAGCCGCGATGGACCTCGGCCACATCCCCGATACGGAAGGTGCGATCACCTACGCGGATCGGGAACTGGCGAATCTGCTCGACGCTGTCGAAACGTCCGCTGACACGCAACTGCAAACGCTCGCTGGGGGTCTCGAAGAAACCTGCGGTGCTCACCGCGTTCTGCTCGCTCAGCGCCTGCTGCACCGCCTGCAACGGCACGCCGAGGGTGGCCAGCTTGAGGTTCGAGAGCTCGATCCAGATCTTTTCGTCCTGCAGGCCGATCAGCTCGACCTTGCCCACGTCCTTGACCCGCTGCAGTTGGATCTGGATACGGTCGGCGTAGTCCTTGAGCACGGCGTAATCGAACCCGGGACCTGTCAGTGCATAGATGTTGCCGAAGGTGGTGCCGAACTCATCGTTGAAGAACGGCCCCTGAATCTCGGGCGGCAAGGTATGGCGAATGTCCGCGACCTTCTTGCGGATCTGGTACCACAGCTCGGGGATGGCATCGGAGTGCATGGAGTCCCGGGCCATGAACGTCACCTGGGACTCGCCTGGACGCGAGAACGACACGATCCGCTCGTACTCGCCGGTTTCCATCAGTTTCTTTTCGATGCGCTCGGTGACCTGCCGGGAGACCTCCTCGGCGGTAGCACCCGGCCATATCGTGCGGATGACCATAGCCTTGAAGGTGAACGGTGGATCCTCGCTTTGCCCCAGCTTTGTGTAGGACATCGCGCCAATCGCGCCCAGGAGGATCATCAGGAACAGCACTATCTGCCGGTTGCGCAAGGCCCAGGCGGAAAGGTTGAAACCCATCGGGACTTACTCCTTGGTCGCCAGGTTCACATCACGGTTGGAACGGTCCACGGGCCGGACCTGCTGGCCCTCGCGCAACACATGGCCACCTGCGGCCACTACCCAGTCATCCGCCTTCAGCCCTTCGAGCACCGGCACGCTGTCATCGCCATAAGGGCCCAGGCGCACCACCACGCGTTCGAGGCGGTTGTCCTTGCCGATGCGCCAGACATAGGCCTGCCCCTGTTCGGCCGTAACCGCCGAAAGCGGCACCGACAGCGGCGCGCGTTCAGCGTGGGCAATGAACACCCGCGCGCTTTGCCCCAGCTCGGCCGGCGTGCTGGAGGTGGTGAAGGCTATCCGCGCAGCGAAGGTGCGCGAGCGAGGATCGGCCGCCGGAGACAGCTCACGGATGCGCCCCGGATAACGCGCGTTCGGGTGCGACCACAGCTCCACGCTCACCGTCTGCCCCACGCCAAAGCGGGCGAACTGCTGCTCCGGCAGGCCGATGAGCACTTCCCGCTCACCATCGGCGGCCAGGGTGAACACCGTCTGTCCTGGCGCCACAACCTGACCCACCTCGACCTGACGCTTGGCGATCACGCCTGCTTGAGGTGCCCGAAGCACGGCGTACTCCGCCTGGTTGCCGGCCACGTCGAATTCCGCCTTGGCCTGCTTGAGACGCGCCTGGCCTGCGCGATAGAGGTTCTCGGCGTTGTCGTACTGGGAACGGCTGACCATCTGCCGCTCCAGCAGCTTCTGGTAGCGATCGCGCTCAGCCCGCACCAGGGCCAAGTTGGCTTCGGCGGCAGCGAGCTGGGCGCGGTTGGCCTCCAGTTGCAGACGGACATCCTGTGGGTCGAGCTCGGCCAGCGGCTGGTCGGCCTTGACCCGCTGCCCCTCCTCCACCAGGCGCTTGCTCACCTTGCCGCCAATGCGAAAGGCCAGCTCAGGCTCGAAGCGAGCCCGCACCTCGCCGGGATAACTGTCGGCCGAAGCACCCGTTGGCTGGGGCTGGACCACCAACGCCGGGCGCGGCACAGCAGGGGCCGCGGCCTCCTGACCGCAAGCGACCAGCAGCAACGCCAAGGTGGCGGGTAAAACGATGGGCACGGCATGACGCAACATGATGGATGTCCTTTCGCGAGGAGCGCCTCGAATATTTATACTGGCGAGTATATTAAGTTAGGACATCAGGGTCGGGAAGCGGGTAACACAGAGAAAAACGTATTAACGATCCGCGCCTTTAGCAGCCGGATGCGCTGCGACCCGTTAAGATGGGGGACTTTTCATCATGATGCGGATTCCCATGTCCAACGACGCACCCACTGGCCCTGGCCGGCCCAAGGACCTGGCCAAGCGCGAGGCCATCCTCGAAGCCGCCAAGACCTTGTTCCTGAGTCTTGGCTATGCGAACACCAGCATGGATGCGGTCGCTGCGGCGGCAGGTGTTTCAAAACTCACGGTCTACAGCCATTTCAACGACAAGCAGACGCTGTTTGGTTCGGCCGTCATGGCGACGTGTCAGACCCAACTGCCTGACCTGATCTTCGAGCTGCCCGAAGGCGTTCCGCTGGAACAGGTGCTGCTGAATATTGCCCGGGGGTTCCAGGCGTTGATCAGCAGTGACGAGTCGGTCAAGTTGAGCCGGTTGATCATTGCCTTGGGGAACCAGGACCCTGGCTTTGGCGAGTACTTCTGGGAGGCGGGGCCCAAGCGGGTGCTGGCCGGGATGGAAGCGCTGCTGGCCAGTGTCGCGCAGCGGGGGTTGCTGGCGATCGACAATCCCTTGCGGGCGGCTGAGCATTTCTTCTGCTTGGTGAAGGGAGCGCCGGATTATCGGTTGCTGCTGGGGTGTGCGCCGGCGTTGACGGTGGAGGAGGCGGAGGTGCATGTGCGGGAGGTGGTTGGGTTGTTCATGCGGGGGTATCGGGTTTAAGGGCTTGGGCTTGGGCTTGGGCTTGGGCTTG
>NZ_KV793301.1:0-31380 GCF_001808425.1 Pseudomonas sp. HMSC08G10
GTCGCCAAATCAAACGGATAAGCCCACAAACCACCAAACCACAAAACCATCAGGAAACCGCCGAAACCCGCTCAACCCCACGCGCAGCGTACTTCTGAGCCAACACCGCACACACCATCAACTGAATCTGATGAAACAACATCAACGGCAAGATCATCGCCCCAATCCCACCGCCCACGAACAAGACCTGAGCCATCGGCACCCCCGTAGCCAGGCTCTTCTTCGACCCGGCAAACAAAATGGTGATCCGATCTTCCACACTGAAACCCAACACACGCCCAAGCAGCCGGGTCCCGAACAACACCGCTGCAAGCAAGATCCCGCAGACGACGAACAGCCCCGCCAAATGCTGCGCCGACACCGTATGCCAAAGCCCGGTGACCACCGCATCACTGAATGCCGTATAGACCACCAACAAGATCGAACCTTGGTCGACGATCTTCAGCCACCGTGCATTGCGCTTGACCCATTCCCCGATCCAGCGACGTGCAACCTGCCCTGCCACGAACGGGACCAGCAGTTGCAGCGTGATCTTCAACACTGCGTCCAACCCCGACCCGGTGTCGCCCTCGGCACCGAGCAGCAGCATCACCAGCAACGGTGTGAGGAAGATCCCCAGTAGGCTCGATGCCGCTGCGCTGCAGATCGCTGCCGGAATGTTGCCGCGCGCCAGGGAGGTGAAGGCAATCGCCGACTGCACTGTCGCCGGCAAGGCGCACAGATAAAGCACGCCCAGATACAGCTCGTTGCCCACCAACGGCACGAACAACGGCTTGAAGGCCATGCCCAGCAACGGAAACATCACGAACGTGCAGGCGAACACCAGCAGGTGCAACCGCCAATGGCTGGCGCCAGCGATGATCGCTTCACGCGACAGCTTGGCGCCGTGCAGGAAGAACAGCAGGCCAATCGCCAAATTGGTCAACCAGCCAAAGAACACCGCGCCATCGCCTGAACACGGCAAGAAGGTGGCGATCAGCACGACCCCAAGCAAGGCTAAGGTGAAGTTATCAAGGATTTTTCTGACGTACTTCATGGTTTATTCCGAGTTGTATTTATGCAGGAGCAAACGATAAGGTCTCGCCTTCCCTACCGCTAACGCCGGAACCCCCACTAGTGTCGCTGAACGGACATCCCGAGGCCTGCCTCGACCAGCTCGAATGCCTACCACGACCGGTCTATGGCCAGGCCGAAAGCCTCCCCAACATTGCCTTGGGCTATCGTCACCGGCATCCATGGGGGCAACTCTCCCACGCCCGCAACGGCATCCTGCGCGTGCACACGCCCGAAGGACTGTATCTGGTGCCCCCCCAACGGGCCGTCTGGATCGCCGCACAGGTTCCCCACCGTGTGGTCTGTGAGCCCAACACCTGTATCCGTAGCCTGTATATCGAACCTGCCACCCTGCCCTGGCCGGCCATGGCCTGCCGGGTGGTGGTAGTGGAACCGCTGCTGGGCGAACTGATCCAGGCGTTCTCGCAATTGCCCGTGCACTATGACGAGTCAGGCGCCGATGGGCGTCTGGTGCAGGTGCTGCTCGACCGTCTGGCCAGTGCCCGGGAAGAACAGATGCTCCTGCCGCTCCCTCGCGATCGTCACTTGCGTCAGATCTGCCGCCGCCTGCAAGCCTCCCCCGACGATACCCGCAGCCTGGCCGACTGGGCGCTGCGTCTTGGCATCTCTGAAAAGACCCTCAGCCGGCGCTTTTTACGCGAGACTGGCCTGACCTTCCGCCTATGGCGTCAACGGGTGCGCCTGCTAAGTGCCTTGCCAGCGCTGGAGCGCGCAGAACGCGTCACCGACGTGGCCTTGGCTTGTGGCTATGCCTCGCTTTCAGCATTCATCGCTGCCTTTGGCGAGCATTTCGGCCAATCGCCAGGCGAGTTCCTGCGACGCCACACACCTTCCTGAATCTGAAAAGGATCTTTTGCATGAAGCCACTGCCCTACGTGCGCTTTGCACTCGCTTTGAGCCTCGCCACCGTGACCGGGCACAGCCTGGCCGACGCGCTGCACACACAGGTCGATGACGTTATTGAGCCCTTGATGCGTGAACACGACATCGCAGGCATGGCCGTGGCCGTGATCGCCGATGGCAAGGAGCACTACTTCACGTACGGCGTGGCCAACAAGGCCAAGGCCCAACCCGTGAAACGCGACACTTTGTTCGAGGTCGGCTCGCTCAGCAAGACCTACACCGCCACCCTCGTTGCGCTTGCCAGCGCCCAGGGTACGCTGGCGCTGGATGCCCCCGCCAAACGCTACCATCCGGCCCTTGAAGGCACGTCCCTGGGTGAGGCCAGTGTGCTGGAACTGGGTGCCTATAGCGCCGATTGCCTACCGCTGCAATTCCCCGACAACGTTCAGACCGAAGCGCAGGTGCAGGCTTTCTATCAGCACTGGAAACCGCGTGTTGCACGGGCCACTCAGCGCTGTTACTCCAACCCCAGCCTAGGCCTGTTTGGTGATCTGGCGGCGCGTGCGCAGAAACAATCGTTCGCCAACATCATGACCGAACAACTCTTGCCTGCACTAGGCCTGACCGATACCTACCTTGCCGTACCTAGCACTGCACAACAGCGTTATGCCCAGGGCTACAACGCCAGCAACCAGCCGGTGCGGGTCAATCCAGGACCATTGGCGGACGAAGCTTATGGAATCAAGACCACCGTGAGCGATGCCGCACGCTATGTGCGCCTGCAGTTGAACGCCGACTCGCTGGCGCCATCGCTGCAAAAGGCGATCGCCCTCACCCAGGCGGGCTACTTCAAGGTCGGCCCGATGACCCAGGGCCTTGGATGGGAGCGCTACCGGTATCCAGTCGCCTTGGAAACCTTGCTTAAAGGCAACAGCTCTGAGGTAGCCCTCAGCCCCCAACCTACCGTCCGTTTGCAACCGACCCTGCCCACCGAACCAGCCGCTTGGTACAACAAGACCGGTGCCACCGGAGGTTTCGGTGCGTACTACGCCTTCATCCCGGCCAAGGGACTGGGGATCGTCCTGCTCGCCAACCGCAACTACCCAAATGAAGCCAGGGTACGCGCGGCCTACCAGATCCTTTCCGCCTTGGAGCACTGAGACACGAAGCAGCCACTTCAGCCCCAGAACAAGCTCGAGGCGCTGCGCGTGATCGATTGTCGGACAACATGTAGTGCCAAAAAATATTCACTACAAACCTGTTGACGTCGTTCATCAGCCTTGGGCATGATGAGGCCGTCTCCCTGATCGGGAGCGGTGGCAAGGGTGTTCCAGACGGCCTGCGCGGTAACGCAGGCCGTCCGTGGAGAGGGAAACTGTCCAAAAGGCAGCGTGAGAAGGCCCCTGTTGCAATGCTGCTGTAGCAGCCGTGTTAGTGCGCTACACATCGTGGCGCCGAGTGAAAAATCACTGACTGATGGGTAATGGGGGCTTTATGATGAATTTGAACAACAATCCTACGATCGACCAATTGGCCCAGCTGTTCGCCGCGCGCAAGGACAGCCTCGATGACCACCTGCTGTGGGTCAGCCAGACTGGCGAGGTACGCCTCGACCGTCTACCACCCAACACGGTCGAAGATGAATTCGAATCGCACATGCCCAGCATGCGCGCCCGCTTCAAGGTCTACCGCCGTGGCCAGGGCTACGTCGGCAAGAAGGCCGCCGCCGACACCGAGTTCGTCGGTCGCGTCCTGCAGACCCTGCAACAAGAATGGCCTACCGCCCGTGAGCGGCAGGCAGTCAAGGTGATAGACCCACTGAACTGAGTCGTACCACCCTTCTTTGAGCCCGGCCCTGCAAGGCCGGGCTTTTTCATGCCTGTTACACTGTTCGCTCCTGTTTGTTGGAGCCTGCAATGAATACCCCTGCCTATGGCACCGGCGACGCGTCCTATTTGGCCGCTGGTGGCATCGATGGCCTGCGCCGTTTGGTCGATGACTTTTACCGACTGATGGACCAGCGTCCTGACGCATCCAGCGTGCGACGCATGCACCCTGACACCCTTGAAGGCTCACGGGACAAACTGGCCTGCTTTCTGAGCGGTTGGCTCGGTGGACCACGCCTGTACAGCGAGCGCTATGGCTCGATCGCCATTCCCTCATTCCACGCGCAATGGCCAATCGACGAAGAGCACGCCAACGTCTGGCTGAGCTGCATGGAACAAGCCATTGCCTTGCAGCCTTGGGCCAAGGATTTTGCAGAGTACCTGTTGCGCCAGCTGCGTGTACCGGCCGAGCGTATCGTCCAGGCCAGCCGCAACCGCCGCGCTCAGGCCTGAAGTCGCCGAGCCCTGGCCGCGGGCAACGGCACGGCGCCGGTGGCCAAGGCCCGAGCGCGCTCCACGCCCCAGACCAGGGCGCGGGTCATGGTCTCACCGGGGCGCGCGGGATAGTACTCCTCCAACAGGGCTTTGCCGTTTCCAGCATACAGCCCGAGAAACAATTGCGTGGCACCCAACCGCGACAACCGCACCTGGATATCGAGCACGGTGCCATCACTCAGGACTTCGTCATGGCAGCGGCTGTGCAACTGGGCATCGGCCCATTCCCAGTAAGTCTGTTCCCTGACACGCATGCATTCACCTCCTTGTGCTGAAAATCGGCGCAAGAAAAGCACAGCCGTGAGCGCCCGGCGAGTGCGACCCACCGATGCCATGAGCAAGATCAACAAACAGGATGAAAAGCTGCCAGCGATCGTGATGCAGTTCTCCGATCGGTCAGGCAAGCGTCGGCGCAGGAGCCAAAGTGCCCTCGCCTGACCGCTGTATTGCTGGCCAGGCGAGAACGCTGAGCGGGGTTACTTCCGGGTCCGGAACCGGGGCGTGAAACGGCCCTTTTTGACGCGCTGCAAATGTGCAGGCTTAAGTTGTTCCGATTCATCCAGGGTCATGTTGGCGAACCCCAGGCGCAAGAACGCCTGGCCACACCACACTTGGCTGTTGATCGGGAACGCATCGTTCATGTCTTCGGAAAAGGATTCGCTCATGCCCTGCTCCCTCCAATGATGGCTGCGCCAGCAAGCACTCTGCTTGCTCAGAAGCGGCGGCCCGTTGAAATGGAGACTAGTCGGTCATTTGCAGACCTTCCGGACAATCCGGCATCACCCGACCAGTGGCAAAGTGCCCTACTTCAGGCGGACTGCCGTACCGGTTGCGAATACCACGACCATGCCGCCTTGGACTGACGGCATGCTGATCTCGAAATCCACACCCAGCACCGCATCGGCTTGCAATTGACGTGCCCGCGCCTTCAGCTCCTCGGTGGCCTGCTCACGCGCCTCGCGCAGGGCGCTTTCCAGAGTCTGGGAACGGCCGCCGAAGAAATCACGAAAGCGCGCAAAGAAATCGCGCACGAAGTTGATGCCTTGCACCGATTCGGCGCTGACCACACCCAGGTATTCGGCGACGGGGCGGCCTTCGAGCTGGCTGGTGGTGCTGATGATCATGAAACGGCTCCTTGGCCACAGTTGAAAACGCGCGAATCTTAACAGACCTTTCCATACGATCTGACCTGGCCAGCTGCCGCACGGGCGTTGCAATTAGTGTCCGGCTGTCCCAAGCTCTGCCTTCCCGCCGCCACGGACCGCCCGATGCCCAACCGCCGTCGTTACCTGATTGCCCTGCTCTTGCTGGTCCTGGTATCGGGTGTCATCGGCTACCTGAGGCGTGACCCGCAACCCACTGCCCCTGCCATCCCTGCCCACAGCTATGCCAAGGCCTTGCGCCAAGCTCATGATGGCGAGCCGGGTGCAGCGCGGGTGCTCTACCAGCAACTGCAGCGCAACGACCTGGCGCCGATCCGCCGGGCAGCCCTGCACGCCGAGCTGCCCAACTACCCCTCCCCCCAGGCACTGAAACTCGCTCGCCAGGACCTGGAGCACGACGACCCGATGGTTCGCCGCGCCGCCATTACCAGCATTCGCCGGCTGTTACCCGCAGCTCAACGTAGTCTGGTTCTGGGCCCGTTGCTGGAGGACGAGGACCAAGGCGTGCGTTTTGCTGCGGTGGATGCCTTGCTGGGTCTCGATCCCGATGCCATCGGTTTGTACTTCGGCCCCTTGCAGGACACCTTGGAGCAGTACCAGCAGGCACTGGAGGCCCACCCCGACGACGCCGCCGCGCAAGTGCACCTGGCGCGTCTGTATCTGCATGAAGATGCCTACGACCAGGCCGCCGCCGCCCTGCAACGCAGCCTCAAGATCGCCCCCGACAACCTCGACGCACTGGCCACGCAGGTTCGACTGCTCGAACGCCAGGGCCAGCACGACGCCTCTCGTCAAGTGCTCGCCAAAGCGTTGGCCCTGCGCCCGGACTCAGCGTTCCTGCAGCATCAGCTGGGCCTTTGGCTGACCCGCCACGATCAGGAAGAGTACGCCCTGCTCGCCTTCTCACGCGCCGTCGAGCTTGAGCCGGACAACCTCGACTACCGCTACATCCTGGCCGTCACTTTGCATGACCTGGAGCAGGTCGAGGCTGCGCAGAAACAGCTAGAGACCGTGCTGAGCCGGGAACCTGCGAATCGGCGTGCGCGGGTGCTGTTGATTCAGTACTGGAAGGAAACCGGGCAACTGCAGAACGTACAGGTGCTGCTGGCCGAACTCGAGCGGCAGAATCCGGACGATCCGTTGCTCCAGCAAGGCTTGTAGAACGCCGCTCATCGGCGGCGGAACCCCTGCTGTCTGTTCGTGGTCCAGTGGGTATCGGTGACCAGAGTCAGGAGAATCCCTTGGCCGCTGCGGTGCTCGTAGACGAACGGGCCCTCATCCTGGGGCCCGCGCAGATCGCTGCGCAGATGTCTCGCCTGCTGACAGGCGCAGGCTTCGTGTGCCTGTGCACCGACAATGTCACGCGCCTGGGCGAATGGCTGGCCGAAGGTGTAGGCCTACTGATCGCCGCCAACAGCACGCTGCCGACAGACCCGCAATCGCCCCTGCAAGTGTTCATCGACCAACAACCGGAGTGGTCGGACCTGCCTGTTCTGCTGCTGCTCGATACCCCCCCTTCAGGTACCGACCCTCCCACCTCACGACTGGGCCATCTGCTGCAATTGCCATCACCTGTCGACGATAGCCAGCTCCTTCAGATGAGCCAAGTGGCCCTGCATGCACGGCGCCGGCAGTACCGTGCCCGTGACCGCCTGTACGAACTGCAACAGCGCCTCGATGACCAACGGCAACGGCCTCAGGATGAGGATCGGGCATGGCGCCAGACCCGGAAGATGGACGCCGTAGGCCAACTGGCTGGCGGCATCGCTCATGACTTCAACAACTTGCTCACCAGCATCGGCGGCAGCTTCGAACTGATCGAAAAGCGCTTGCTCCAAGGACGTACCGAGCAGTTGGAAGGCGTATTGCGCATGGGACGCGAAGCCGTGGCACGCGCCGCTCGCCTCACCCATCAGTTGCTGGCGTTCTCTTCTCGGCAGTCCTTGCAACGAAAAATCATCGATCTGCGCAGCCTGCTCCAGCGAGAATCACTGCAAGCCAAGCTCAGCGTATCCGTGACGTTGCAGCTGATCCTGCCAACGAATCTTTGGTTGGTGGAGGCAGACGAGATGCAATTGCGTGAAGTACTGGACAACCTGGTACTAAACGCCTGCGAAGCCATGCCAAGCGGTGGTCAGCTCGACATCGAAGCCAGTAATCAGCATATCGACGATGCCTGTTTCAGCGGTGGTGGACTGTCCGATGGCGACTATCTGCGCCTGAGCATCCGTGACACCGGCCATGGCATGTCGCAAGGCACCCTTGAACGTGCCTTCGAGCCGTTCTTCAGCACCAAACCGATCGGTCAGGGTATCGGCCTGGGCCTGTCGATGGTCTACGGTTTCAGCAAACAGTCTCACGGCCATGTGGTGCTGCACAGCCAGATTGGACAAGGTACGCAGGTCGACCTCTACCTACCACGCTATCGCGGCCAGGCTAAGCCCAAGACAGATACGCACCCCATGAAAGCCGTCGACGGCAATCGTGATGTGCTGATCGTCGAGGACGATCCTCATGTACGAAACCTGGTTTTCCAGGCGCTGCGCGAAGAGGGTTTCCCCTGTCAGGCCGCCTGCAATGCCGATGAAGCCCTGCAACTGCTGAACTCGCCAAGACAGTTTGCTTTGCTGATCAGTGATGTAGGGCTACCAGGAATGAACGGTCGTCAGCTCGCGCAGATCGCCCGTAAACGGCGGCCTGGCCTGCAGGTGCTGTTCATCACCGGCTATGCCGAGACCGCCATGGCTCGCGACGACTTTCTCGATCCCGGCATGCAGCTGATCTGCAAACCGTTCGAACTGAGCCAGTTGCAGGCGCGGGTCATGCAGATGCTCGGCGAGGCCTGATCAACGACCGATGTCTTCATTCCACAGCGCTGGGTGGTTTTCGATGAAGTCGCGCATCATCTGCTCGCACGAGGCATCCTGCAGCACTTCTACGCGTACTCCCCGGCTTTGCAGCAATTGCTCTTCACCCATGAACGTGCGGTTCTCTCCCACCACCACATGGCCGATGCCATAGAGCAAGATGGCGCCACTGCACATCGGGCAAGGCGACAGTGTCGTGTACAGCGTAGCCTCGCGGTAGACCTGCGCGTTTTGGCGACCGGCCCGTTCCAGGGCATCCATCTCGCCGTGCAGGATGGCACTGCCGCATTGCACCCGGCGGTTATGCCCACGCCCGATGATCCGCCCCTCATGAACCAGCACCGAGCCAATGGGGATGCCCCCTTCGGCAAGTCCTTGGCGCGCCTCATCGATGGCCGCCTGCATGAATGTGTCCATACTGCCTCCTGTCATGCCGCCATGCTCGACGGTCTGCCGAGCAGGCTAGCACACGCACCGGGCCGTGGCTTTCCCGCCATGGGCGTCTATGCTCATTAGGTTTTCCTCTGCCCCGGGCAGATCCGGGCCCTTTCCTGGCGCTGGGAGTGTGGTCATGAGCAAGAAAATCCTGGTTGTGCTGACCAATACGGCGAAGTATCCAACGCTTCGGCGCGCCACAGGTCTGTGGCTGGGCGAAGCGGTGCACTTTGTCGACGAGGTCCAGAAGGCCGGCTATGGCGTCGACTACGTCAGCCCCGCCGGGGGCTATGTACCGATCGATCCCCACAGCCTGCAAATGGCGCCCGAGCTCGATTGGCAGTGGTATGACGACAAAGCCTTCATGAATCGCCTGGGCAGCACCCTTTCTCCCGGCCAAGTCAAGGCCGACAGTTATTGCGCGATCTACTACGCCGGCGGCCATGGTGTGGTCTGGGACCTTCCTGACAACGCGCCACTGCAGGAACTGGCCCGACGCATCTATGAGGCCGGAGGGGTGGTGGCTGCGGTGTGCCATGGCGTGGTCGGCTTGCTCAACATCAAGCTCAGTGACAACAGCTTGTTGGTTAGGGGGCGACAGGTCACTGGGTTCTCCAACACCGAGGAGAAACTCGCCGAGCTGGACAAGGTCGTTCCGTTCCTGACGGAAAACGAACTGGTCGCCCGTGGCGGCAAATACAGCAAGCATGAGGACCCGTGGGCTGCCTTCGTCGTCAGCGACGACCGGCTGATCACCGGGCAGAATCCGGCCTCGAGCCTGCAGGTAGCGCAACAGGTGCTGGAGCGACTGAAAAAGCCGGCATGACTCCGACAACGTCTTTTGCCATGTACCGCTGCGCAAACGGATCGCAGCTACAGTCCACCGGCAACCTGCCCCGTTAATCTTTCCGGCTTCTGTCCATTCAGGACAGTCTGGTCGGAGGGTTACATTTCGATGTCGAGGTTCACTCACGCAGGTCGCAGCCTGCTCGAGATACTGCTGGTCCTGACGATCGGACTGGTCCCGATGGTGTCAGGCCTGCTGGTGATGGTGTACCAGCTGGAAAGAAAACTCGAAGAAAACACCCAGGTGTCCGTTCAGGAAGCTATCTTCACCGTCGACAGAGTGTTGGACCATCTGCAAACGGCCGCCTCCACTGCACTGCCGCTGGCTGGACAGCCCTGTGCGAAGGTTCTGGGGAAACTCGAACGACTGGTCGCTGGCGACCCGCGCATTCGGTCACTGGTCCTGACCCAGGACGGCCAGGCCTACTGCAGCACGATCGAAACCACTTCGTCCTACAGCCCTGCCTTTACCACTCCCAGCGCCCATGTGCAGCTCAACTTCAACTCGCCGGTCACACCCAATGATGTGGTCGTCGAACTGCGTCTGACCTATGCCAACCCAGGAGTGATTGCCACCGCCTACGGCCTGGAGCTTCGCAACGAACTACGCGGGTTCCAGGATGGCCTGGTGCTGCTGCTCGAATTTGGGGAGACATACCTGTGGAGCGCAGGCGATAGCCGTGAAGCCCAACGCCCTTCGCAAGCGGAGTTCTTTCGCAGTGCGATGTCGAGCAAGCATGGGTACACGGTCAAGGGAGGTTATCCGCGGGGCCATACCAGCCAGGAGATTCGTCAATCGATGTTGCAGATACTCCCTTCACTCGCCCTGATAGGGCTGCTGACGGGGGCAATGATGTATTGGGGAATTTTCAGGAATCGTGCCAGTGGCAGGCACGCTGCGTCATCCCGGGGATGACCCAGCGTGCCCTGGGACTTACTCGACGTTCAGGACGCCGCGGCGAACCTGGTCACGCTCGATGGACTCGAACAGCGCCTTGAAGTTGCCTTCACCGAAGCCGTCGTCACCCTTGCGCTGGATGAACTCGAAGAAGACTGGGCCGAGCAGGGTCTCGGAGAAGATCTGCAGCAACAGACGCTTGTCGCCCGCCTCAGAAGAGCCGTCGAGCAGGATGCCGCGGGCCTGCAGCTCGTCGACTGGCTCGCCATGACCTGGCAGGCGCTCTTCGAGCATTTCGTAGTAGGTCTGTGGAGGCGCGGTCATGAAGCGCATGCCATAACCTTTGAGGGCATCCCAGGTCTTGATCAGGTCATCGGTGAAGAAGGCCACGTGTTGGATGCCCTCACCGTTGTACTGCATCAGGAACTCTTCGATCTGCCCCGAGCCCTTGGACGATTCTTCGTTCAGCGGAATACGGATCATGCCATCGGGCGCCGTCATGGCACGCGAGGTCAGGCCGGTGTATTCACCTTTGATGTCGAAGTAGCGGATCTCGCGGAAGTTGAACAGTTTCTCGTAGAAACCGGCCCAGTAGGCCATACGACCGCGATAGACATTATGGGTCAGGTGGTCGATGAGCTTGAGGCCCGCGCCTTTCGGATTGCGGTCAACGCCCTCGATGAACTTGAAGTCGATGTCGTAGATCGAGCTGCCTTCTTCGAAGCGGTCGATCAGGTACAACGGCGCTCCGCCAATACCTTTGATCGCTGGCAGACGCAGCTCCATCGGACCGGTTTCGATTTCGACCGGCTGGGCCCCCAGCTCCAGGGCTCGGGCGTAGGCTTCGTGGGCATTGCGAACACGAAACGCCATGCCACAGACCGATGGGCCGTGCTCGGCGGCAAAGTACGAGGCGATGCTCTTGGGTTCGTTGTTCAGGATCAGGTTGATGCCGCCCTGGCGATACAGGTGCACGTCTTTGGAACGGTGGGTAGCCACCTTGGTGAAACCGAGCATCTGGAAGACCGGCTCCAAGACGCCCGGGGTGGGCGAAGCGAATTCGATGAACTCAAAGCCCATCAGACCCATCGGGTTGTCGAAGATATCAGCCATGTTGGTGTCCTCATCTATAAGCGAAAAACAGTGAAATCAGGTGCTTTGGATGTCGGACAGGCGTGGTGGCGAGCAGGGTATGCCGCGCACGCTGCGGGCAAGGAAGTCACCAATGATGAGTTTGAACCCTTGATATGTCATATGGACCCATTCTCGGCGGGCTTGATCCTCCGGAACGCGGAGAACCTTATTCTTGTATTCGTAAACGGATTCTACAGTGCGTAAAATCATTTGTCGCGCTTTAGTTCACCGCTTCGGCCGACAAACGGCTATCCTCTGCCCATTGTTTTTCATCAGATTAGATCAGCATGCCTTTCAAGGTTAAACGCTCCGCCCGTCGGGGCTGGCGAATCCTGCTTCCCTGGGCCGTCGGCGCGCTGCCGCTGCTGTGTGGCCTGGCAATCATGCACTGGCAGTCCCAACGCGAGTTACAAAACACCAGCCAGGCCACGACCCGACAAGTGGTAGAACAGGTCGAACATATCCTCGACAACATTTCCAACGCCGCCAAAGAGCTATTGCCGCTGGTCGGCCGCCCCTGCGACGAAATCGACCTGGCTCTGCGCAGCCAAGTCACCCGGAACGCCTTCGTGCGCTCCACCAACCTGTTCCACAAGAACACCCTCTATTGTTCCTCGCTGTTCGGCAACTTCGACGAGCCGGTAGATGCGCAAGACTATACCGACGGTCGCCTCTGGCTGATGAGCGGCAACTCGGTTACGCCCAACCACCCCTTGCTGGCCTATCGCGCCAGCAACGCGGGCAGCGGTGCGATCGCCACCGTCGACGGCGACCACCTGACCAGCGCACTGCAGTGGGTCAGTTCTGGAGAAGAACTGCAGCTTCAGGTCGGCGACCACTGGATGGGCAAGGACGGTGTGGTACACAAAGGCACGCCCCCAACAGCGGCCATCGCACCCTCGGTACAGGCATCGATCCGCTACCCGTTCAGCGTTCATGGCGGCTATGGAACGGGGAAGAAAGTCCAGTTCGTCTCCGAACACTATCCGGCCCTGCTCAGCCTGTTGTTATTGCTCGGCGTCCTCGCCGGCATCGTCTGCCACTGGCAGATCCGGCGTGCCTCGTCGCCCCGAGCCGAACTTAGCCGGGCCCTGGAGGCCGATGAATTCCTCCCATACTTCCAACCCGTGGTGCGCAAGGACGACTACCGCTGGGCTGGGGTCGAAGTCCTGATGCGTTGGGACCACCCACGCGAAGGCCTGGTGCGTCCCGACCTTTTTATTCCCTATGCCGAACACAGCGGCCTGATCGTCCCCATGACCCGCGCTTTGATGCTGCGTACCGCCCAGGCCCTGGCGCCGTATGCCGCGCTGCTGGAGGATGGCTTTCACATAGGCATCAACATTACCGCCGATCATTGCCGCGACTTGGAGTTGCTGGATGATTGCCGCACCTTCCTCCAGCACTTCCCGCCGGGGCGCGTGGTGCTGACCTTGGAGCTGACCGAGCGCAAGCTGATCGAAGCCACCCCCATTACCCTGGAGTTGTTCGAGAAACTTCATGACATGGGAGTGATGATCGCTCTGGACGACTTCGGCACGGGCCAGTCGAGCCTCAACTACCTGCGCCAGTTCAAGGTCGACTACCTGAAGATCGACCAGAGTTTCGTGGCCATGATCGGCGGCGATGCGTTGTCCCAGCACATTCTCGACACCATCATCGAACTCTCAGGCAAGCTGGGCCTGGGCATCGTGGCCGAAGGAGTCGAGACCGAGGTTCAACGCGATTACCTGGCCCGGCACCAGGTAGGCTTCCAGCAAGGCTACCTGTTCGGCCGACCGATGCCTGTGGACGACTTCCTCCAAGCCCTGGCCGCCCGCCCGGGGAGCTCGCGGTTGCCGCACAGCATACGGCCTGAGATCATGCCCAACTGATCCACACGCTCATATCCATTAACAGAGGCATTCGTGTCAAAAGGCATCGTTTCATCCGTCATGGCGTCCTGTCTGTTCGCCGTGATGTATTTCTATACCTCCCTGATGGCTCCACTGGATGGCGAGGAGATCTTCGGCTGGCGCACGCTGCTCACGCTCCCCTGCCTCACCCTGTTCATGCTGGCCACCAAGGACTGGAAATTGGTCGGTGGCTTGCTCGCTCGGGTCAAACAGACGCCGACATTGCTACTGGGGATGATCGGCACGTCCTGGCTGATGGGCGTGCAGCTATGGCTGTTCCTCTGGGCGCCTTTGCATGGGCGCAGCTTGGAGGTTTCCATGGGCTACTTTCTGTTGCCGCTGGCCATGGTCCTGACTGGACGACTGGTCTATGGCGAGCGCCTTTCGCGTCTGCAAAAAGTTGCGGTAGCGTGCGCCGTCCTGGGCGTGGGGCATGAGCTGTACCAGAACGGCAGCTTTGCCTGGGAAACCCTGGTGGTGACCATTGGCTACCCAATCTACTTCGTCCTGCGTCGGCGCTGCCGCACCGACCACTTGGGCGGTTTGTGGTGCGACATGTTCCTGTTGCTGCCGTGGGCGCTGTACTTCGTGATGCAGCGCCCACTCACGCCGGCCGACCTGGCCGAACATCCGGGCCTCTATGGCTTGATCCCGTTGCTCGGCGCGATCAGCGCCTCAGCCCTGATCGCCTACGTGCTGGCCAGCCGCTTGCTGCCATTTAGTCTGTTCGGGCTGCTCAGCTACGTGGAGCCGGTGCTGTTGGTCGGCGTAGCCCTGCTGCTGGGCGAGACCATCGGCCCTGACCAGTGGCTGACCTACCTGCCGATCTGGGCCGCAGTGCTGGTGCTGGTGCTTGAAGGCTTCAAGCACCTGCTACGCCAGCGTCGTCGCTCGGTGTAAGGCGAACCTGGCGCACCCTGCGCTCCTCTACTGCCATCACCGTCAGCGTCCAGCCATCGCAGGCCAGACGATCACCGACCACCGGCAGACGATCCAGCAAGCTCATGACCAGACCCGCGAGGGTCTGGTAATCCTCAGTAGCGCGGGCGCTGAAACCGGTACGCGCCTGTACTTGGCTCAGGTTCAACGCACCGCTGACCACAAACGCCCCGCCCTCTTCGACGATGCCTGGCCCAGTCACTTCACTGGCGTCAGGCAGTTCTCCCGCGATCGACTCAAGGATGTCGGTCATGGTCAGCAAGCCTGTGAAGTCACCGAACTCATTGACCACGAAGGCGATATGCGTCGAATGTGCGCGCATCTGCTCCAAGGCATTGAGGATGCTGAAGCTCTCCAGCAGGTTAAGCGGCGCACGTGCCAGGCGCTCCAGGTCAGGTTGCCCACCGGACAGCAATTCCTTGAGCAGTTCTTTCTTGTGCACGAAGCCCAACGGCTCTTCGATCCGCCCATCGCGGATCAGCGGCAGACGTGAATAGGGCGAGTGGGCCAGCGCTTGGGCGATGGCATCGGCAGGCAGGGCCAGGTCGATGGCATCCACCTTGACGCGCACGGTCATCACGGTGCGGATCGGCCGCTCGGCCAGATTCAGCACGCCACTGATCATCACCCGCTCGCGACGGTCGAAGACCACCTGTTCACCACCGCCTTCGACCAGATCGGCGATCTCATCGCCCACTTCGTCCGCCTCCACCCGGCGCCCGCCCATCAGCCGTAGGACGGCATGGGCAGTTCGTTCGCGCAGCGGTCGATGCTGTTGCAAGCTGCGCTTGCGACGCGCACGCGCCAATTGGTTGAACAGCTCGATCAGCAACGAGAAGCCGATGGCCGCGTACAGGTAGCCTTTCGGAATGTGGAAGCCCAGGCCCTCGGCTGTCAGACTGAAGCCGATCATCATCAAGAAGCCCAGGCACAGCATGATCACTGTGGGGTGGGCATTGACGAAGCGGGTCAGGGGCTTGCTGGCGACGATCATGATGCCGATGGAGAAGATCACTGCGATCATCATCACCGACAAATGCTCGACCATACCCACTGCGGTAATCACCGCGTCGAGGGAGAACACCGCATCCAACACCACGATCTGCGCCACGATGGGCCAGAACGCCGCATGCCGGGTAGCGCCGTTGGTCTGCACCACATGCCCTTCCAAACGCTCATGCAACTCCATGGTGGCCTTGAACAACAGGAACACACCACCGAACAGCATGATCAGGTCGCGACCCGAGAAACTCTTGCCCAGCACCTCGAACAATGGCGCGGTCAAGGTGACCATCCAGGAAATACTGGCCAACAGCCCCAGACGCATGATCAAGGCCAGGCTCAGGCCAATGACCCGCGCACGGTCGCGCTGATGCGGCGGCAGCTTGTCGGCCAGGATGGCGATAAACACCAGGTTGTCGATGCCCAGCACCAGTTCGAGCACGATAAGCGTGGCAAGGCCCAGCCAGGCCGTAGGATCGGCTAGCCATTCCATTGCGAAGTACTCATGCGGGAGGCGTCACAGGGACGTGGGAAGGAAGGCCGATATGGCCAGAGACTGGGGGGCTCCGAGAAGGTGCTCATGGTGACCTTGATGGCTAATTGGGATGTTGATCCTACAGTCACCGCGGCTTTTTCTGACAGGGTGAAACTATTACAAAAGCTGTAGGGAACTTTTCTTCAATACCCTGTCTGCCCCCTTCGGCCACGATGGTGCGTCCCACCATTCAAGGAATATTTCTCATGAGCCTGTCCCTGTCCATGGCTGCTTTCGCTCTGGCGGCGTCCATTTCACCCGGCCCGGTCAACATCGTTGCCCTAGGCAGTGGCGCTCGCCATGGCCTGCGCGCAAGCCTTGGCCATGCCGCCGGAGCGACCCTGGGCTTTTGCCTGTTGCTGGTGCTGGTTGGCCTGGGCCTGCATGAACTGCTGCTGCGCTGGCCGTTGCTGGGCCGCTTGCTGCATGGCGGCGGGGTACTTTTCTTGCTGTACATGGCCTGGAAGCTGGCCTGTGACAATGGCCAGTTGACTACCGAGCATCAGGACGACGCGCCTTCAGCCTGGCATGGCGCGGCCATGCAGTGGCTCAATCCCAAGGCCTGGCTGGCCGCTGTGGCAGGCATCGGAGCCTATA
Source organism: Pseudomonas sp. HMSC08G10 (assembly GCF_001808425.1). Taxonomy (NCBI): domain Bacteria; kingdom Pseudomonadati; phylum Pseudomonadota; class Gammaproteobacteria; order Pseudomonadales; family Pseudomonadaceae; genus Pseudomonas; species Pseudomonas sp. HMSC08G10. Next base: position 16,610 of record NZ_KV793301.1, read on the forward strand.
CAGGGGGGGAGCAGCATTTGTTATGGCTGTTTGCCTGGATCTATGGGCCGATCTGCTTCGTCTCGATTGCTAGTTGGGCCTGGGCCGGCAGTGTGATTCGTCAGTACCTGGGCACCCCTGGGCATATGCGCATGTTCAACCGAGCACTGGCAGCTTTGTTGCTGGCCAGCGCGTTGTACCTGGCCTTGGGCTGACCCTAGCGGCCCGACCGATAATGCCCAGGGGTCGCCGCCAAGTGCTGCTTGAATGCCCGTTGCAGATGCGCCTGGTCGGCAAAGCCTGCCTCCACCGCGACTTCGGCGATCGCCCGACCCTGGCGTAATTGGGCCCGGGCGTGCTGCACGCGTTGGTCGAGCAGGTAGCCATGGGGTGTCAGGCCGAAACGCTGACCAAAGGCGCGGATCAGGTAAGCCCGCGACAGGCCGACGGCAGCGCAGATATCTTCGATCGTCAAAGGGTCGAGCCGAGGAGCGCGAATGAACGCAGCAGCAGCTTCCAGCCGGGGATTGGCCTGTATCGGCGGTGTCGGCTCGTCGTCGAGGTCGCCCGGCAACGTCCTGAAAAACGCGGCCAGGCAGGCTTGACGGTCTGCGCACTGGTCATCGAACAGTGTGGCAAAGACCCCAAGCAGTCGGCCGTACAGCACCGGTGAGGTGCTGTACGTCGCCAACGGCAGTTCAAAGCCCTGGGCCTGTAGCCACGGCAGGTCGACGAACAGCATCAGATAGGACCAAGGCTCGTCCTTGATGGGGTTGCAGGTATGGACCACGCCGGGGTTCATCAGCACCGTGGTGCCTGCACTTACCTCCCGTCGTATGGTGCCCGTCACGTAGGTGCTGCGCCCGCCGGTGATCACACCAATCGAAAAGCTCTCGTGGGAATGGGGCGCATAGCACACCTGGCGGCCATCCCCCACTCGCCGGGCTTCAACGAAGGGTAAAGCCGGATCCCGCCAGAACCGCGATACCTCGATCATCGCTGCGCCCTCATTGCGCCTGGAAAAACGTCAAAACATGATGTGATACGGCGTATAGGCCCACTCTGATGCACGCTGAACAGCGCCGCTTTGCGGCTCGAGCAGTTGCAGGCGCAGCCATTGGTCGATGAACAGATTCGCCGCATGGGCTCCTTTTGCATTCTGCCCGAATACGATGCCCACCGAGTAGGGATACAGATTGTTTTCCAAGTACGCCGTTTTGGCGGCCTTGGATTTGTAGGCCAAGGCGAAATCATCGCAATCGAACACCTCTGGCTTGTACTTAAAATACTTGAGGCCTGACTCAACCCAGATGCCGCGCGCTTGTTGAGCGGATATGGCCTCGTAGTACGAATCCACGGACGTCTGATACGTCAAAGTCGTATTGGGCCAGGTCGCTTTGATCAACTCTCTCACCCTGACAAGCGGAATCGACAGTTTGTGCAAAGAGAACCGAAGCTGGTCATCGTCGGAGACGTCGCTTTCAGGCACCAGCTTCACCCACCCCCACTTACCAGCAGGCGCCTGCACGGCCATACGCGTGCTGCCGATTTCACAGCTCAGCGTGAAAGCAAACATTTGTCGATGGTTGACGATTGTGGTCCCACTTCGCTTGATCCTGAAGTGCAGGCGCGGATAGTCCGTCCAAACCTTGAACCCCGCGAATACATAGTCTCCAGCGGTCGAGTTGCCATCGGCGAAGAAGGACCAGCCGACCATCTTCTTTTCCGCGGACATCGACAGGTTTTGACTGGTCGGGTCCAGATGCACCACCAACGGCACCAGTTCAGCGCCATATCGTTCCGGCTCACCCAGATACACCCACCCCCAATCATCGGACTTTGCATGAACGCACAGGACACGCCCATGTTGATCACGCAGCACCATGCGATCGGTGGCCTTGATCTGCTTGAGGCCCAGCGCACGGGTCAGCTCTGCCGTGAAACCCGGGGCGGTGGTGTCAGGTTCCGGTGGCGGCTCGACGGGTTCAGGGCGCGGCAGTATCTGACCAACAAGTGGGCTGTTGGCATCATCGGGTTGACCGGGGACAAGTTTGTGAATGGGCATGGGTAATTGCTCGTCGACTTGAAATGAATCGACAACATGCGCGAGACCTGAGCCAGCCATCAGCGGGTAAACATTCCAGAGACCACTGACAAGGCGCACTCATCAGGCAAAAAAAGGGCGGTTTTCACCGCCCTCTTCCCACACTCTGCAAACCTTACGGCATGACCGGTGGCACATAGTGCAAAGTCGTACCCAGGGCCCACAGCAACACCAGCACCAACGGCACGTGCACCAGCAATTGCACGAACGAAAAGCCGATCAGGTCCCGCGCCTTGAGCCCCAGCACGCCCAGCAGAGGCAGCATGTAGAACGGGTTGATCAGGTTGGGCAAGGCCTCGGCGGCGTTGTAGATCTGCACCGCCCAGCCTAGGTGGTACTGCAGGTCATTGGCCACCAGCATCACGTAGGGCGCCTCGATGATCCATTTGCCGCCGCCGGACGGGATGAAGAAGCCAAGCACTGCCGAGTACACCCCCATGAGCACGGCATAGGTGTCGTGGGAGGCGATCTGCACGAAGAACGTGGAGATGTGGTGGGCCAGGGTCTGTTCATCCACGCCCTTGACCTGAGTGAGGATCGCGGCGATCGAGCCGTACAACGGAAACTGGATCAACACCCCGGTGGTGGTCGGCACCGCGCGGGTCACAGCATCGAGGAAACTGCGTGGACGCCAGTGGAGCAAGGCGCCGAGCATGATGAACAGGAAGTTGTAGGTATTCAGGCCGGAGATGGCGGTGATCGCAGGTTTGGTGGCGAATTCCTGGTACAGCCAACCGCCAGCCAGGGCAACCAGCAGCAGGGTCAGTATTGGGCTGTACTCCAGCCACTCGCCCGGACGGGTGCGTTGGGCCACCGGTGCCGCGCTAAAGCTTGGGTCGACGCCGCATTGCTCGGCGGTGCGGGCACTGTTCGGCCCCGGCGCAGTGGCATAGGCGATGACCAGCGAAACGATCACCAAGGCCGCCAGCATGACGCCGGATTGCCAGAGGAAAATGGTCTCGGTGAATGGAATCACCCCCGTAATGGCGAGGATCGACGGCGGCAGACTGGCCGGGTTGGCCTGCAACTGTGCAGCCGACGACGAAAGCCCCAGCGCCCAGACCGCACCCAGGCCCAGATAGGCGGCAGCGCCTGCGGCGCGGTAATCCATCTTCAGGTCCTGGCGCCGGGCCAGGGCACGAACCAGCAAACCGCCGAATACCAACGACAGCCCCCAGTTGAGCAAGGATGCGAGCATCGAGATCAGCGCCACCCAGCACACCGCCGAGCGACCGTTCTTCGGCAGCCTGGCCAGACGGTCGATCAGCCGCGCAGCGGGCGGCGAACTGGCCACCACATAACCACCAATGACCACGAAAGCCATTTGCATGGTGAATGGGATCAGGCTCCAGAAGCCATCGCCGAACGCCTTGGCGGTATCGGTAGGCTTGGCGCCCATGACCATCGCGCCCAGGCACACCAGCACCACGGCCAGGGCGGCGAATACCCAGGAATCGGGGAACCAGCGTTCGGCCCAATTGGAGCAATGCAGGGCAAAACGGGCGGAGCGGCTGTCTTGGATTTCAGCGGCCACGGGATTTTCCTTTTATTTGTTTTTTTGATTTTCAAGCACTGAAGCAGCACAAAGCCCTGTGGGAACAGACTCACCCGCGAAGACGTCCGTTCAGGCGACGGTGTCGCCTCGACTGACGCTTTCGCGGGCAAACCCGCTCCCACAGGGCCGATGTTTCTTAGAAGGTCATTTCCTTCACGTCATCCGGCACGATCAGCTTGCCGGCGGTCTTCTCGATGATTTCCTCCACGCTGACACCCGGGGCGGTCTCGCGCAGGATGAATGCGCCGTCTTCGATTTCCAGGTAGGCCAGGTCGGTGAGCACCTTGCGGATGCAACCGGCGCCGGTCAGCGGCAGGCTACAGCGCGGCAGCAGCTTGGATTCTCCATCCTTGGAGGCATGGGTCATGGTGACGATGATGTTCTCGGCACCAGCTACCAAGTCCATGGCGCCGCCCATGCCCTTGACCAGCTTGCCAGGAATCATCCAGGAGGCGATGTTGCCCTCCACGTCCACTTCGAAGGCTCCCAGCACGGTGAGGTCGACGTGGCCGCCACGGATCATGGCGAAGGATTGCGCGGAATCGAAGATCGATGCACCGCGGCGGGCGGTGACGGTCTGCTTGCCGGCGTTGATCATGTCGGCGTCGATCGTACCTTCGGTGGGGAACTCGCCCATGCCGAGCAGGCCGTTTTCCGATTGCAGCATCACGTCCATGTCGGCGGGCACGTAGTTGGCCACCAGGGTGGGGATGCCGATACCGAGGTTGACGTAGTAACCGTCCTTCAGTTCACGGGCGACGCGTTGCGCCATCTGTTCGCGAGTCAGTGCCATGGTCAGGATCTCTTTGTTGTTCTGTGGACGGCGCGTTAGGCCTTGACGGTGCGCTTCTCGATGCGCTTTTCGAAGGTGCCGACGATGACCCGGTCGACATAGATGCCGGGGGTATGGATCTCGCTGGGCAGCAACACGCCCGGTTCGACGATCTCCTCGACCTCGACCACGGTGATCTTGCCGGCGGTGGCGGCCAGCGGGTTGAAGTTCTGCGCGGTGTTGCGGTACACCACATTGCCGTAGTGGTCGGCCTTCCAACCTTTGACGATGGCGAAATCGCCGGTGATGGATTCTTCGAGGATGTACTTGCGCCCCTTGAACTCACGCACTTCCTTGCCTTCGGCGACGGGAGTGCCGTAGCCGGTGGCCGTGTAGAACGCCGGGATGCCGGCGCCGCCTGCGCGCATCTTTTCGGCCAGGGTGCCTTGAGGGGTCAGCTCGACTTCCAGCTCACCGCTGAGCAGTTGGCGTTCGAACTCGGCGTTTTCGCCGACATAGGATGCGATCATCTTGCGGATCTGGCGGTCTTCCAAGAGGACGCCCAGGCCGAAGCCGTCGACGCCGCAGTTGTTGGAGACCACGGTCAGGCCCTTGACGCCGCGGCGCTTGATTTCGGCGATGAGGTTTTCGGGGATGCCGCACAAGCCGAAGCCGCCGGCCAGTACCGTCATGTTGTCGGTCAGGCCTGCGAGGGCCTCTTCATAGGTTGCTACGCGCTTGTCCAGTCCGGCCATGCTCAGTCGCCTTTTGTAGTTGTTGGAACCGTGGAGGCATCTTCACCGCTGCCGACTGATTTGTTAATTTTGTTTTCATCATCGATTGATAATTTTTTCAAAACAAAATTAGGTTCGTCATGAACGTCAAGCAGTTACGCGCCTTCATCACCGTGGCCAAGTACCAGAGCTTCGCCCAGGCCGGTGAACACCTGCATGTTTCCCAGCCGGCCTTGAGCCTGACCATCAAGGCCCTGGAGGACAACCTCGGCGGTGCGCTGCTAACCCGCACCACCCGCAGCGTCAGCCTCACCCCCGAAGGTGAGGTGCTATTGCCCTTGGCCCGGCGCCTGCTGGCCGACTGGGACGACACCGAGGAAATGCTACGCCAGCGCTTCACCCTGCAATTGGGGCGGGTCTCGGTGGCAGCCATGCCCGCCTTTGCCGGCAACCTGCTGCCGCGCTCGCTGAAGGTGTTCCGTCAGCGCTACCCCAAGGTCAACGTCACGGTGCATGACGTGATCAATGAACAGGTGCTGGAGCTGGTGCGCCATCGCCGCGTCGAGCTGGGTATCGGTTTCGAGCCGGAAAATCTCGACGGTTTGCGTTTTCATCCCCTTTATCTGGACCGCTTCGTGGCGGTGGTACCCGCCGACTCGCCACTGGCAAGCCAACCTCAGGTCACCTGGCAGGATCTGCTGGCCCAGGATTTCATTGCCTTGCAGCGTCCTTCGGCGGTGCGTCTGCTGATGGAGCAGAATGTAGCGGCCAGCCACGGCAAACTGACTGCGGCGTTCGAGAGCCATCAACTGTCGACCGTAGGTCGCATGGTCGCCAACGGCCTGGGCGTGAGCGCCGTGCCGGCGCTGTGCATCAATCAGATGCAGGAGCTGGGCGCGCGCTGCGTGGCCCTCGTCGAGCCTCGCGTGGAGCGACGCATCGGCGTCATTGCCCTGGCCGACCACAAGCTTTCCACCGCAGCGCAAGCGCTGCTCGACGTCGTGCTTTCCCACACTGATCCACAGGAGGTGACATGCGTTTCGTGAATCTGGCAGACGCCAGCGTCCCGGCCATTGGCCAAGGCACTTGGTACATGGGCGAGGACCCACGACACAAGGCCGCCGAGGTGGCCGCCCTGCAACAGGGCATCGAACTGGGCCTGACACTGATCGACACGGCGGAGATGTACGCCGAAGGCGGCGCCGAGCAGGTGGTCGGCCAAGCTATCGCCGGACGCCGAGAACAGGTGTTCCTGGTCAGCAAGGTCTACCCGCACAATGCCAGCCGCCGCGGCATTCCCGCTGCCTGCGAGCGGAGTCTGACGCGTATGGGCACCGACTGCATCGACCTGTACCTGTTGCACTGGCGCGGCCAGTATCCGCTGGAGGAAACCGTCGAAGCCTTCGAGCGCCTGCGCGAGCAGGGCAAGATCCGTCGCTGGGGGGTGTCCAACTTCGACCTGGACGACCTGCTCGAGCTGGACAACCCCGACTGTGCCACTAACCAAGTGCTGTATAACCCGGCTCAACGAGGCATCGAGTTCGATCTGCTGCCATGGAGCCAGACGCATCGATTGCCGACCATGGCCTACTGCCCGCTGGCCCAGGCCGGGCGTTTGCTGCAACACCCGGTACTGGCCGAGATCGCCGAGCGGCATGGGGCCACACCGGCCCAGGTGAGCCTGGCCTGGGTGACGCGCAACGAAGGCGTCATCGCCATTCCCAAAGCGGTGGACCCACTGCATGTACGGCTCAATGCGGCGGCGGGCGAACTGAGCCTGACCGACGAGGACCTGCAGGCAATCGACAAGGCGTTCCCGGCGCCGACGCGCAAGCAGCACCTGGCGATGGTCTGAGCGTTCTTCGGGGCTGCTTGGCCCGGCGCTCTCCGCGATCGGGTTCGAGGCTAGTGAAAATCCCGGCTGCGCACATCCAGCCCCTGCAATAAGGGGCTGATGTCCTCAAGGCGCCGGGCAATCAAGTGGCGGACGCCCTTCTCCTGCTCCAGCCGTCCGCTCACCTTGAGCAGTTGCGACCCGACCAGTGCCCTGCGTTGGCGCTCAGCCAGGTCACGCCAGACCACCACGTTGACCATGCCGTGCTCATCCTCGAGGGTGACGAAAGTCACGCCGCTGGCGGTCTGCGGCCGCTGTCGCCCTACCACCACACCAGCCACGGCGATGCTGTCCCCGTGCTCGACCCCCGCCAGCTCGGCAGAGCTGCGACACCCCAATGCCCGAAGACTTCGCCGCAACAACGCCAAGGGATGTGGCCCCAGGGTCGTGCCCAGGGTGGCGTAATCGGCAAACAGGTCCTCGGCCACGCTCGGCACCGGCAACTCCACCGCCACTTCTGGCGCAGCCTCCACCTGGGCGAACAACGGCAGCTGCGCCTGCACGGCCGCCACCTGCCAACGTGCCTGATGACGGTCGCGAGCCAAAGCACGCAAAGCACCGGCATCGGCCAAGCGGGCACGGGCGCGGCTGTCGAGCTCGGCGCGCAAACACAAGTCCTCGACATCACGCCAGGGCTGACGCGCCCTCGCCTGCTCGAGGCGTCGGGCATCTGCCTCGCTAAACCCGCGGATCTGCCGCAACCCCAGGCGAATCGCCAACGTGCCCTCACCGTTCGGTTCCAGGGTGCAGTCCCATTCGCTGTGGCACACGTCCACCGGACGCACCTCGATGCCCTGGCGACGCGCCTCCTGCAACAGCTGATCAGGGCTGTAGAAGCCCATGGGCCAGCTGTTGATCAGCGCACAGGTGAAGATCGCCGGCTCATGGCACTTGAGCCAACTGCTGGCATAGCAGAGCAAGGCGAAGCTGGCGGCATGGGACTCGGGGAAGCCATAACTGCCAAAGCCCTTGATCTGCTCGAAGATCCGCTCGGCAAAGGCCCGCTCGTAGCGGTTCTTCAACATGCCATTGATCAATCGCTCACGGTGCGGTTCCAGCCCGCCATGGCGTTTCCAGGCAGCCATGCTGCGCCGTAGCTGGTCCGCCTCGCCCGGGGTGTAGTCGGCAGCGACCATGGCCAGCTCCATCACCTGCTCCTGGAACAACGGCACGCCCAGGGTGCGCTTGAACACGGCTTCCAGTTCGGGTGAGGGATAGGTCACTTTCTCCTGTTTCAGGCGTCGGCGCAGGTAGGGGTGGACCATGTCGCCCTGGATCGGCCCGGGCCGGACGATGGCCACCTCGATCACCAGGTCATAGAACTTCTTGGGTTTGAGGCGCGGCAGCATGGCCATCTGCGCCCGCGACTCGATCTGGAACACACCCATGGTCTCGGCGCGGCTGATCATGGCGTAGGTGGCGGGGTCTTCCTTGGGGATGGTCGCCAAGGTCAGGTGCCGGTCTCGGTGACGGGCCAACAGGTCGAAGCAGCGGCGCAAGGCGCTGAGCATGCCCAAGGCCAGCACATCGACCTTGAGCAGGCCGACCAGGTCGAGGTCGTCTTTGTCCCACTGGATCACCGTGCGCTGCGCCATGGCGGCGTTCTCCACCGGCACCAGGCGGTCCAGCGGCTGCTGGCAGATGACGAAGCCCCCTGGGTGCTGCGACAGGTGCCTGGGAAAGCCGATCAGCTGGCCAGCCAGCACCAGGATGCGTTGCAGCGAAGGGCTCTGTGCCTCGAAACCCGCCTCGGCCAGGCGCTGAGCATCCGGGATGCGGTCGCTCCAGCGTCCGCAGCACTTGGCCAGGGCGTCGACCTGGTCGGCCGGCAGCCCCAGGGCCCGAGCCACATCACGTATCGCGCCGGCGGCATGGTAGGTGTTGACCACTGCCGTGAGCGCCGCCCGGTCACGGCCATAGCGGCGGAACACATACTGGATGACCTCTTCCCGACGGTCATGCTCGAAGTCCACGTCGATGTCCGGCGGCTCGTTGCGCTCGCGGGACAGGAAGCGCTCGAACAGCAGCCGATGCTCCATCGGGTCCAGTTCGGTGATGCCCAGCACGAAACACACCACCGAGTTGGCGGCAGAGCCCCGCCCTTGGCAGAGGATGCCCTGTTTGCGGGCGAAGTCGACGATGTCGTAGACGGTGAGAAAGTAGCTTTCGTAACCCAGCTCGGTGATCAGTTGCAGCTCGTTGTCCAAGGTGTCCAGCGCCTCGCGGCTGGCACCTTGCGGCCAGCGCTCGGGCAAGCGCGACTGGCACAGATGGCGCAACCAGCTGGCAGGTGTGTGTCCTTGCGGCACCACTTCGCTGGGGTACTGGTATTTCAGCTCATCCAGGCCGAAGCGACAGCGGTTGGCAATGACCTGGGTTTCGGCCAGCAGGTCGGGCGGATACAGCTCGCCAAGCTCGGTCAAGGTGCGCAGGTGGCGCTCGCCATTGGGGTACAGGTAGCGGCCGGCCTCTGCCAGGGTGCAATGCTGGCGGATTGCGGTCATGCAGTCCTGCAGGGCGCGCCGGCCCCGGACATGCATATGTACGTCGCCGCACGCCACCGCGCGAATCCCCACCTGGCCCGCCAGGACGTGCAGTTGTTGCAGACGCCGGGCATCGTCGCATCCTCGATGCAGGTGCACCGCCAGCCACAGCCGCTCGCCGAACAGCGACTTCAGCCATAGCCCATTGGCCGGTGCATCCCCGGGCAGGGCAACCCACAGCGCCAGCAGACCCTGGCAATGGGCTTGCAAGTCCTCGCGGAGCAATTGGTAGGTGCCTTTTTCCGACCGGCGTCGCGCCCGAGTGATCAGTGCGCAGAGGTTCTGGTAGCCCTCGAGGCTTTCGACCAGCAGCACCAGCTTGGCGCCCCCATGAAGCTGTACTTCGCTCCCGACGATAAGCCGAACACCCTCCTGCCGGGCTGCCTGCCAGGCGCGGACGATGCCGGCCAGGGTGCATTCGTCGGTGATCGCCAGGGCCTGGTAACCCAAGGCCTTGGCCCGCTTGAACAGCTCGTCGGCACTGGAGGCCCCGCGCTGGAAGCTGAAATTCGACAGGCAATGCAGCTCGGCGTAATCCAACAGACTCATGCGAACCACCCCTGCAGCCACAACTGCCCGGGCTTGCTCAAGTCGTCATAGGCCCACCCCTGCAAACCATCACGGGTCTCGATGCGGTAGTAGTCACGACGCACGTCGCCGCCGTCCCACCAACCCGACTCGATACGTTCGGCCCGCCCCAACCGGCGCAAGCCTGCTTCGCTCAGAGGCTGGGGCTCAGGTAGCAGCCAGCCAGGGCGGCTGCCTGGCGCGACCGGCAATACGCCCAAGGCCCCCTGCTCCACCGACTGCCAAGCGCATTCGGGACGGTGATCGGCTTCGGCGCTCAGCGCCTTGACCGCATCGTCGCCCAGGCGCGCCCGCAGGCGTTCGCGCAGCTGCTCCCAGGGTTGGGCCTGTTGGGCCCGAGGGTCGAACAGTGCCTGGAGCTGGGGCACGAAAGGTGGCAGGTCCTCGGCCAGTAAACGAAGGTTACGTACCGGCGCAGGAATGCGCAGCGACTCCAGGCGCCCGCGTGCCAGCTCGAACAGTCTGGCAGCATCGCGCTCGGCGGCCAGCAGACCGACCTTGAGCTCGGTCGCCGGCCCTTGGGCATGTTCCAGGTACAGGTGGAAGCGCTGGACGCCGCAGTCCCGCCCCGCGAGAAAGACCGCCAGGTCGCTCAGCAGACGGCGCAAGGGGAACAACAACGCCTGGTGCGATTCGACATCGAAGTTCAGCTCCAGCCGCACCTCGAAGCGCTCCGCTGGTTGATGGTAGGCCAGGCCCAGGCTGCGCAGGCCGAGCAACTGGTCCAAGTGCACCTGCACCTGGGCGGCAAAGCGCCGGGTCAGCGCATCGCGTGGCAGGGCCAGGACTTCACCGAGATGGCGCAGCCCCATGCGAGCGAACGCCGTCGCCGCCTCCGGGGGCAGACCGATCTTGTCGACAGGCATGCATGCCAGGGCAGCCCGCGTATCCTCCACCGTCATCACTGCCAAGCCGTCATGACCATTGGCGAGCACGCGCGCGGCCACCGGATTGGTGGCCAGGACAATCCGGTGACGCAGCCCCAGTTCGTCCAGCTCCAGACGCAATCGTGCCTCGAACGCCGGCCAGGGCCCGAACAGCCCCAGACTTGAACCGACCTCCAGGAGCAATGCCCGCGGGTAGTGCCGACTGACCTGGCCACTGAAGCGGTAGGCCCAAGTGGCGAGCAACTGCTGGAGCTGCTCGATGCGCGCAGGGTCGGCCTCCACGCACGTGAAGCCTTCAGCCAGGGCACGGGCGGTCGTGAGGGTTTGCCCGGCCCGCAGGCCCAGCGCCGCAGCCGCCGCATTGACCGATTGCACCACCCGCCGCTGCTGCGGCCCGCCGATCAGCACCAGGGGGGCATCAGGGTCGTTACGCTCACGCAGGACGCTGTCCAACGCCAGTTGCGGAAACACGATACACGCCCACAGCATGCTGCATCAGCTCCGCACCGGGCAGGCGATGGGCGCTGCCGGCGACAAGCCGCCACGGCATTTGAGCACCCGCCATTGGGCAGGCCGGGTGTCGATGGCAATACGCAAGGCTGCTGGCGAAGGATTGTGCAAAGCCTGCTGCCCGCGGCAGACGAACGCCAGGGCCTGTCCTGTCTCGGCAGCCACCTGCAAGCGCCGCAGGGCTCGGTCATCGGCACGCCCAGGCCAGCACAGCACGGCCGCGCAACTGCCGGAGCGCAGGCACTGCTCGGCGGCCCACAAGGCTTCGGCCGCAGGGGCCTCGACCTGGGCCAACCAGCGCAGGTCGACACCGGCCGCCTGCCAGGCCGGCGCATAGGGAATGAACGGTGGTGCCACCAGCACCACCCGGCCGCCTTCACTGGTCAGGCGCGCCAGGCTTGGCCAGAGCAATTGCAGCTCACCGCAGCCAGGACTGGCCAGCAGCAGTTCCGTGAGTGCAGCAGCCGGCCAGCCGCCTTCGGGCAGCCGATCGTCGAGCGAGGCATGGCCGGTAGGCTGCAGGCCCTGAGGCCGTGCCTGGACCTGGCGCCCGCGCCAGATCCGACGCTGGTCAAGCAGGCGATCGAGGTCGACTACCGCGCCCATCAGTCACGCCTCAGCAGGCCACAGAACACGCCTTCGATGACGAAATCCCGACCCGACGCCACATCGATTGGCGCATAGGCAGGGTTGCGTGGCAGCAGGCGATAGCCTCCGGGGATGCGCTGAAGGCGCTTGATGGTCACCTCGCCATCCAGGCGGGCGACCACGATCTGCCCGTCGCGGGCCTCGCCCTGCTGGCGGATGCCGACCAGATCGCCATCGAAAATGCCGTCGTCGATCATCGAGTCGCCGCGCACCTTGAGCAGGTAGTCGGGCGTACGACGGAACAGACTGGGGTCGAGCAACAGCTGCTCGTGGATGTCCAGGTCGGGACCGATCGGCGCGCCCGCCGCCACTTGGCCAAGCACCGGGATTTCGAGGATCTCGGGCCGACGCAGCGGCTCGGCCAGACGGATGCCGCGGGCCTGGTTGGGTGTCACGTCGATGAAGCCGGCCTGGCTCAAGGCGGTGATGTGCTTGCGCGCCACGCTGCGCGAGGCAAAACCGAAGCGCTGGGCGATGTCGGCCAGGCTGGGAGGCTGGCCGTGATCGGCGATGCGCTCGCGGATGAATTCGAGAATGGCGCGGCGTTTGGGGGTCATGTTGTCCATGGAGTACATTTGTACTCTTTTCGGCGTACAGTGAACAGCCCCCTTCGTCGTCCGGTTTGGCTATCATGGCCGGGATTGACGTTTTCCCCTTTTGGATACCCGATGCTGACCGCCCTGCTGTTCGACCTCGATGGAACCCTCACCGATACCGATACCCTGCATTTGCAGGCCTTCCGCCAGTTGCTGCGCGAGCATGACGGCCGCGAGCTGAGCCAGGCGCAGTTCGAGGCCCAGGTCAGCGGGCGGGCCAACGGAGAGCTGTTCGCCGAGCTTTTTCCTCTCTGCAGCCCGGCCCAATGCCTGGCCCTGGCCGAGCGCAAGGAGGCGTTGTTCCGCGAGCTGTCGCCTCGGCTGACGCCCATGCCCGGACTGGCACGCCTGATGACCTACGCCCGGCAGCATGAAATCGGTATGTGCGTGGTGACCAATGCGCCCCGCCTCAATGCCGAGCACATGCTGTCAGCCATGGGCCTGGAGGGATGTTTCGGACATGTACTGGTGGCCGAGGAACTGGCCCGCCCCAAGCCCGACCCGCTGCCCTACCTGACTGGCCTGCAGCGCCTCGCAGCCACGGCCAGCCAAGCCCTGGCCTTCGAGGACTCTCTGCCCGGCGTAAAGGCTGCCAGCGATGCAGGCATCTTCACAGTGGGCATCGCCACCACCCAGACTGCCGAGCGATTGCTCGCTGCCGGGGCGCGATTGGTGGTCGAAGATTTCAACGACACGCGGTTGTGGGCATTGATAGACGAGATGGCCGGCTAGCGCCGACGGTAGCTTTTGTTGCCCGAGGGTGTCAGGCAATACACCCCGCCTCGCGGGCCCGTGCAGTAGTTGCCACTGCCGCATCCGCAGCCTTCGTCGCTGGCGCGCAATGACTGCACTGCCGGGCGCGCGGTACGGCTTCCGTATATCGCGCTGCAGTCTTTCTTCGAGGCGCTGATCGAGCCGTCGTTGCACAGGAAGATCTCTCCGTCACATCCTGCAATCCCACCCTTGCGACCCGAGCACGGGGTGTTAGCCGCCTGGGCCGACGTGACGCTGAGCAGCAGAGTCAACAGAAATAGCGACAGACAACGCCAACGCATGCACAGCTCCTTGTGATTAGTGGCCTTATGATATCACCCGAATTCATCCGGGCTACTGCACCATTCGTCGTGAGGGGGCAAGCCTTTGTCGAATCCAACAGCCGCCATTCGACCATTCGCTGAATCCCTCACGTGGAGCCAGCGTCATGAACAATCCAGACATCAAGCACCCAGTGGTGACCCGAAGCGAGTGGCTCGCCGCCCGGCGCCAGCTCTGGCTGCATGAAAAAGCCCTCACTCATCAACGTGACGAAGTGGCCGCGGCCAGGCGGGCCCTGCCGTGGGTGAAAGTCGAACAGCCTTACCGCTTCCACGGGCCCGATGGCGAGCTGGGGCTGGTGGATCTGTTTGCCGGGCGTAGCCAACTGCTGGTCTATCACTTCATGTTCGCCGACGGTTGGAGCGAGGGCTGCCCGGGGTGTTCGTTCCTGGCCGATCATTTCGACGGTGCCAATCTGCACCTGGCGCACCATGACGTTTCGCTGGTCGCGGTGTCGCGGGCGCCCTATGGGCAGTTCCAGGACTTCCGGCGGCGGATGGGGTGGCGGTTTCCTTGGTTCTCGTCACACGGTGGCAGTTTCAACGAGGACTTTGGGGTGAGTGTCGCCACGGATGGGTCTGGGCAGTACAACTACGAGGCCTATGCGGGGAGCGAGCAGGAGCTGCCAGGGCTCAGTGCGTTCTACCGGGACGGGAATGGGGCGGTCTATCACACCTATTCCACGTATGCGCGGGGGTTGGACATTCTGGTGGGGGCTTACAATTTTCTCGATGTTGCGCCGTTGGGGAGGAATGAGGGGGGGGCGATGGATTGGGTGCGGCATCATGATCGGTATGAGGTGGGGGCGCGGGCTGGGCAATGTTGTCATGAGTGAGGGCTTGGGCTTGGGCTTGGGCTTGGGCTTG
>NZ_KV793302.1:0-724 GCF_001808425.1 Pseudomonas sp. HMSC08G10
GGGTTCAGCTTGGCGAAATCGTCCGCGTTGATGTCGGTGGTGATGAACAGCGTTGGCTGGCTGCTGATGAAACCGCTCTCCTCCACCGTGGCACTGTTGCCGTAGTGCAGGATGTTCACATCGGCCAGGTCTTCCAGTGGCGACTTGTCGACGCTGGCGTCGTTGTCCTCAGCCCCGTAGAAGCTGAACAGGATGTGATCGAATGGCTTGCCGTTCTTGTCGAGTGGCTGCGTCTCGGTGTAGGTCTTGCCGTCCTTGGCGTAGAGGCGCTGGACGTACTTCCCGTCGATCAGAAGCAGCACGCGGTATTGGTCTTCCTTGGTGCGGTCGAGGTTTTCCGAGCTGAACTCAGATACGCACTCGAGGAGGCAGACGTAGACCAGGCGCAGCACGCCATCGATGACCTGCTCTTCCCAGTCGATGATCGAGGTCGCGCCGTAGTGGTGGATCAGGGCCCGACGGCCCTGCATGTCGGCCATGGAGGACACGCCTTCAACTGGCGGGAAGTCCACCAGGAAGCCGCCCCGCCCTGTGTCCAGGCACTCGCCCACGGAGCGCTTGGAAAGCTGCTCCAGGCTCGTACCGTCGCCGCTGGCGTTCTCCTTCAGGTACTCCACGCCGGCGGGGAGTTTCAGTTCGGCTGTCTTGCGGAACACCGCACCCAGCAGGCCGGTACGCGTGCGCCCGGTGATGTTCAGGAACATCGCCCGCTTCTTGTACTGCT
>NZ_KV793302.1:744-19069 GCF_001808425.1 Pseudomonas sp. HMSC08G10
AACATCGCCCGCTTCTTGTACTGCTTGTACCGCGCCAGGTTCTCCGGGGACCTGTTTTCCGGGTCCGGCATCGGCAGGTATTCGTCGTGCTTTCGCACCTCGCGGGCGCCGGCCACGCAGCGCTTGACCAGCTGCCAGCCGGGCAAGGCCTCCGAGTACTCTGCCCGGGGAATGAAGTTCGGCATGGGTGGCCTCAGAAAGTGAACGTGATTGGTACGTGGGTAACCGGCCTGCTGATCGGGTAGTCGTGGTGGATGAAGTAGCCGCCCGCGTCGTTCGCGTGGTCCACGCCGGATTTCTTGTCAGGCTCGCCGTTGGCCGCCCATACCTGCTGCTCCAGGCCGTCCGCGTAGGTCGGGCAGCGCAGCGGGTTGATCAGGTATCGGCGTTCGCCATTCGCGTTGCAGAACATCGCGTTCATGGCGTTGATGCGGTCCTTCACTGGCGGGTTGGCATCGGGTGCGATCACGCTGAAGCCAGCCTGCCGCAGGATGGCGATGTCCGTCTCACTGGCGTTCACCGACTTGCGCGACCCTCCCGAGGCATCGGGGTAGATCCTGATCTCGCAGGTCTTCTCGTAATCCCGGCCGTTGTACCGCCAGTAGCGTTCCTTGATGCGCCGGATCATGTCCGGTGTATCGAAGCCATCGATCAGCTCATCCACGGCCCTGGGCTTTCCGTCTGGCCGTTTGACATGGACGATCGCCGCCATCTTGCCGACGTTGAAGTCCATGCCAATAAACAGGGGCTCTCCAGGCTCTACGGTGTCGAAGCAGGAATTCAGCTTGCGGTCGTAGGTGTGGTAGATCGACCCGGAGTTCAGGTTGACGAACTGGCCGTTCAGATAGGCCAGGATCAGCTGGGCTGGGTAGGACTCCATCAGCGACGGGATGTAGTCTGGCGGCAGGTTCAGCTCGTTGTCGAACGTGCTGGCTTGCACCAGGCCGTACATGCCCTGCAGGGCCGGCTTCTCGCGCAACTGTTTCACGAACTGCTGGTAGACGAACTTGAACCCCTCAGGGGTCGTCGTCACATCCACGCCGTTCTTCAACCCGGCCACGTTGTAGCGCATCCGGGCAATGATCTTGCGCCAGGCGTGCTCAGCCTTCAGCGCGGGCAGAACATCGAGCTCGTCGACCAGGGCGTGGCCGATCTTGAAGCCCACAATCGTCTGCGGCTTCTCCATCGAGCGGCAGATAGTCGTGCTGCGGTACTGGCCGCCGCTGTAGAACTCGACCTCCTTGTCGCTCTCCTTCGTCTTAACCTTCAGGCCCCAGTCGAAGGCGACCTCCTCGATGGTCGGAAAGAAGATGTCGCGGATCTGCGGGTAGGTCGGCGCGAAGTAGCCGGAGTCGATCCGGGGCCACTCCCACACGTGCTTGCACAGCGCCGCGCAGCCTACCCAGGTCTTGCCCGAGCCGAACCCGGCAACGAAGCCGCGGAACTTGTTCTCCATCCGGAGGAAGCTCGCCTGGGGCACGTTAAGTGACGGCATCAGGCTTCCTCGCATCCACCACATCAACCTGCACCCGGGTGGGAGGCACGTTGTCGTGGGGATTCTCGTTCTTGGTCTGGCGGTTTACGTAGACATCGCCGACCTCTTTGGCCGCCTGCTCCAGAAGCTGGGCAGTCAGGGCCATGTTCTTCATGTTCTCGGCCTTCTCGGCCATCCTTCCAAGCACGCGCAGCCGGAATGCCCGGTTGGCAATGGGGATCTCGGATGTCTCCTCGCGGAAACGCTTGCGGGTGTCCTCGAATAGCGTTCGCCATTTGGCCGCCAGGTTCGCTCCAGCACGCTTGGTTGGGTCGTGCTGCTCGACCTGCTGGCGGGTCACATCGATGTCGAATTCTTGCTTGACGGCTTGTGAGACCTGGGTCGGCGTGTCAAAGCACGCCAAAGCCTGAACGATGAAGGCTTTCACATCGTTTGTCAGGGCTGCCATAGGTTGGATTCCGTCTCATGCCTGTCTCACATCAGGCCGACTTGAGCAGACAGGTTCCGCAGGCCCTCGAAATGTTGATCTTGGCCACTTCTGGCGGCCGGTTTGCAGCTTCGACCAGCTGCTGTACGTCTTCGCTGGCACCGTAGCGCCTCACCACGCCGACGAACTCCTCGACGTCGTGTCCACGAAGGAAGAGCTTTGGCCGTCCGTCCTGGGTGAACTTGGGCGCGCCGTACTCATCCGTCGCTTGGGCGATGTGGTAAAGCTCGTGCTCGACCAGGGCGCAGAACTCAGCGTCGGTGCACTGGGCGCAGTAGTCGGCGGCCAGGGTAATGAGGTAGTCGGGCTCCTCGCCGAACCACTCTCGCATCTGCTGCTCTTGCCGGGCCTTCTGCCATCCGCCTGCGCGGAACATCAGCTGCTCTGCCTGGCCAAAGACAACCCTCCCCTGCTTCGCGAACCCGCTGGACGCCCACAGCACGCCGATGTTGGCGTCAATCAGGTGGGCATGGTCTTCGTTGTGGATGCTGCCAGTATTAGCCAGGATCTGGCGGCTAACCCACTCCCACACTTCAGGAGCTGGCGCCAGTCGTATTCCGAAATCAGAGAGCTCTGAAAGCCCAAGCAGTGATTTAAGAGGAATAGGTCTTTCCATCGGTCACCTGCCATTCAAAACGCACGCGAATCAATTTCAGACCGCAAAGCGGGGCGAATACGGCCCTCACGGAAGAGTTAACCGCGGAGGATAGGAGGCTCACAAAGTAAGTGGAGCTACGAAATGCAAAAAACAGAGATTGCTTTGATCTTGATCCTCAGCACGGTCGCGGCTTGGCCATGGCTGAAAAAGCTCTTCACTTGGAAGTCAGCACTAATACTCGTCCTTGGAGGGGTGGTTCTCTGGCAAATGGTTAAGGCTTAAAAAAAGAAACCCGGCTCGGAGCGCTCGTTCGATCGCCTCCCAGTCGGGTTGCTTTGTTGTCATGCTTTTCCTAGTGCGCGCCAATCGCGTAAAGAATGGCGCCCATTACTTGATATGCAGTCATGTCCTGATCCCTGGTCAGATCGCGGTAAACACGCAGTCCGTTCTGATTGCCTTTGCCCAAGAAGAACATTCCACTTCTGAACACGCGAATGGTTGCGACCAGCGACCACGCAGTTTGTCCTGCCTCGTCGTAAACCCGCTTCCAAATATTCCAGAAACCTTGAACCTCTCCATCTTCGATACCCAGGGTCAGCTCAGCCCGAGCTTGTCCAAAAGGAGTTTCAAATTCAGCAGACGTGCCATCAACGCCGACGCTTACTGTAGTCGCCCACCGGTCCTGAAGCCCGTCGTCAGCACAGACCGTTGCTAGGCGGCGAACCACGACCTTTGTCATTTTTTCAACCTCTTGCCGATATTCAGCAAGGTTGTGCACTAAGTCCAACACCTGGCTATCACCGAAGATATCGATCAGATCCATGAGCCTATCCTCCTATACGTGAGAAGGCAGTATGCCATCACAAACCAGGATCAAGCAGCACGTCTATCAGCTGTTGTTCTGCCAACTTGAACAGCGCCAGGGCCTGTAGGTCATCCGAAGCCGGACCGATGCCGAAAGCCGTTACCTTCCCCGCAGGGCGACCGCACCCTCTCGCTGGAACTCGACGACCTTCACGTGGGTCTCCGCATGGGCGTGCGCGTTCAGAATGGCGGCAAGCAAGCCCTGAGGTAGGCCAGCGCTCTTGGCTTCATCGATAGCCTTGATCACTTTGGCATCCAGGGCATTGGTTGCGGCTACCACATCTGCCAGCAGCGGCAGGACGTGCCGGAGTCGGGTCACGCTGCTCATACAGGCCTCGTTCAGGGCAGAGCTATCAGGCGAACGGGTCGGCTGGCTTGGCGATCGAGCGCACAAACCACATGAAGCCCTGCTGCAGGTTGGTTTTGGCCAGGGCCAAGGTGCGCTGGTCCACGCCTTTGATTTGGCTGATCTGCTTCAACAGTTCGCCGGCATCGGCCTCCAGGGCCTTGATCGAGTTCATGCCATCAATCTCGCTCTGGGTGAGGTCGCGGTATCCGGTGATCTTCTTGTGCTGGTTGTCCATGGGTGATCCTTAGGTTGTCGCGCCACGAAACGGCGCCTCTCAATTTTGTGGCGCGCTACGACTTGCGCCGCTCTACGCCGCCCGGACCGTATCGGCAGTCCTTTAGGCAGTGTTCGCAGTTCAGCACCCGACACAGCCAGGCTTTGACCTGATGCCAGTACATGACGATAAAGATGTGCCGGGCTCCGGCCAGGGCCAGGAAAGCCAACAGGGTCGTTCCGGCCACCGAGGGCGCGAAGAAGATCCGATCGCTGCGAGCCAGCACTGCGTATCCGCTCAGCGCGATAACGGCGTAGATGACCTTGCCGATCACCCCATCCCGCACCTTTCCGCTCAGCACGCACCAGGTCGCCCAGATGGCAATAACCCCGGACGATGCCGCATTGAGGTATTCGAGGATCATCCCGCACCTCCCCCGAACCTCGATTTGATCAGAGACCAAAGGTCGGCGGCTTTGATTGCACGGTGAATAGCGGCAATGAGAGAGCCGCCAAAGGTGCCTAGGAGGAAGCCAACACCGGCAACACTCCGAGGCTCTACGATTCCGAAGTAAGCGCTGACCATGCCGGTCAGGTAGTGCGCGCAGGCAGCTCCCGTGGACAGGAACAGCAGCCAGGCCTTCCGGTCGGTCAGGTCGTCCCGGTGCCACCAGCTCGCGACTACGGCCCCAATGAGGCCCGCAATAGCCCAGTCGAGTTTTTCGAGCAGGCGGTGAAATAGCTCCATGCTCTCAACTCCACGGGCATGAAAGACCCGGCACTGGGCCGGGCTTTGTTTGATTGAGCAGAACACCAATCAGTTGGTGATCAGCAAGTCCAGGCTGGTGGCATCGCAGGAGTGGTCAGCCTTCTTGTTGATGACCAGGTAAACAGCAGACCCCTGGTCTACCGCGACGTCGCTGGCCTTGATGACCGAGCTGCCACCGTTCGGAAGGTTTCCGGACTGGATAGGGGTGTCGCCCAGGTTCAGCGACCAAGAAATGCCATCCCCACAAGAGTTATGCAGGTCGTTGACGCGACCGAGCACATTGATGTTGCCCGAGATTGGACTGGTCCAACGAACAACGGTCTGACTGTTCGAGCCAGGATGAGTAACCGCATCACCCTGCTTGAACACGAAACTGCCGCCACCGCCAGTGAACGTGAAGCTCTTTTTCACAACGTTGATGTAAGCGCCAGTGGTCGCGTCTCGCCAGCAGGTGACGTTGGCACCGTTGCAAGTGTCCGCGACGAAAGTCGGCATCATCGTGTAGTTGGCGGACAGGTTCTGCGCCGTCTTGTTCTGCATGAAGGCCCACGGCGAGCCGGGCGCCGCGCTTTCCGTCGCGATGTACATGTCACGGGCCAGGTTCCAGGACTGGGCAGTTGCAGCCCAAGCAGAGGAAGCTGCAGCGGAGGCTGCCAGAGCGGCGGCCAGGATAGCGGTCTTCAGAAATTTCATGGGTGTACCTCGGTATCGGTAGATGAATTGGGTTGTTGCCGTGCGACTGGCGCCGCACACAATTCGCTCAACGGCGATAACTCGAGGCTCGGGGCCTTCACATGATTCAGTGTTCCGCAGCGGGAGCACTTAATTTGGAGCTCTGTAAAAACGCCCACGCGGGCGAGAAGCCTGCTGCACTTACCGCAGCGAAAGTCTTTCAACATCTGCAAAGCCTTTTGGTTTTCTGCTAGGCTCCGCCCCGCTCGCGCGAGCAGTGAGGGCCTTGGCTGGCTTGCAGGTTAGGTCTGCGATCTGGCGTCTCCCTTGGGTGTTACAGCACCTTCTGGAGTCGCCCTCTCTTTTCCGCGGCAGAAACGCAAAAGCCCCGATCAATGTCGGGGCTTTTTTGTTTGTGCGGGGAACGTAAAGGCCCAAATTTTCATTTCGGGCAACTGGATGAGAAAGGCCCGATTGAGGCCCTATTCAGGGTAGGGCTCGGGCAAGTGCGCGGAGCAGCACAGAAACGAAAAAGCCCAGCTCAGCGGCCGGGCTTCTAAGTGGTTTTTGCCGAAGGCAAAATTATCAGGATGGCGAAATACTGCCATCAGCCGCACAATTCCGTCAAGCGGCAGTTTTCATGATTTTTATAACCGAGGAGACAGGCACCAAAGCGGCCTTGTCGAGGTCGTTGCAAGCGTTGAAGCAGGCGTTCACGAAGTCCTGCCACTCCCGATCCCAGTTCCTCGAATCAAGCTCAAGGCCCAGCACATGCAGAAGCCATGCGCGGAATCCTTCAGGCGTCGGGCATGGATCGATCCCTTCGCTCTGCCCTCCCTGATGCATGCGGCGGTACCGGTGCAGCACTCCCAGCGCGACCATGCGGGCCTTCTCGAACTTCTTGGCGTACATCCGTGGGCCGGTGGCATAGGCAACGCGGAACATTGCTTCGTGCGCCTCCTCGGCATCGTCCGCGGTGGCCATGGGGCTGTACATGTGGTTGCCGAACGCCTTGAGGTGGGCCGGAAGAGTATCGATCGCCTGTTGAATTCGACCAGCGATGGCCTGGTGAGCCTGATGCCCGGCCTTCCGCTGCTTGTCCGTCTTCTGGATCATCCGACCGAGCAGCCCCATTTCCTGCATAACTGCACCCTGACTATCCCGCGGGACGTAGAACGCGTCATGCCATGCCTGACGCGCGCTGTTCAATTGCATGAGCGGCCCTCCTGCCTCCGACGATTAGCGATCAACACAGCGCGCTCCGCACACCATACGGAAGCAACAGCCATAGCCAGCAGAAACAGGCCGGCCGTATCTGCGATTGTCCAGGTCATGCTGCTGCCCTCCGTAGGTCTTTGAGTTTTTGCCTGTACAAGGTCTTGATTGCCTGCAGATCTTCGATGGTCAGGCGCTGGGGCTTATGAGGCCCTTCGAGCCAATCCACCTTGTCGGCGCCGATACGCTTCACCAGACGGATGCGGTACTCGACCGCGTTGCCCGACAGGTTCCGGTTGCACTTCACGCACTGGCGGTGGACGTTCAGCGGCTCGAAGCGCAGCTCCGGGCAGGCGCCGACAGACCGGTAATGGCCAGCATCCCAGCGGCTGCCAGTGATGAGGTCGTGGTCGCTCGACAGCGAGTCGCAGCTGATGCACGGCAGGCCGGTGTCGCGCTCGCGGATGTAAGCATTGAACGCAGTCTGGGCCTCGGCCATGTGCTCGCGACGGGTCTTCAGCTTCTCCCGACGCTCCTGGAGGTCCTGGCGCTTCTGCTTGGTGATGGCCTTGGCCGCGACCTTCTGCAGCTTCGGATCCTTGGCCATGGCCTTGGCGCAGGCGATGCTGCACACCTTCTGCGTGGTCATGGTCGGCTTGAAGTGCTTGCCGCAGCCCGGCGCCTTGCACTTCTTCGGTTTGATCTCCTTGGCAAGCATCAGTACTGCCCTCCCCACCGACCTGGCTCAGTCCAGCGCACACCATGCTCGGCGCCGAAGGCGTGCATCACTTCGAACAGGTCGCTGAACCACTTCTGCGACTGCTTGCGGGTCGAGACGCCCAGGACTACGAAGCCGCCGTCGATGCCCGGTACCGCGTCCTGCTTCTGCACCGCCGCGCTGAAAATGTGCTTCCAGTCTTCGTCGGTGAGCTTGCGACCGTACCACTCCACCTGCTGGGAGACGTCGCGGAGCATCGCCCACATTTTCCGGTTGCATACGTCGGGGCGTTTCTCGTCCTTGATGACCACTACTTTTGGCTTGGTCAGGTCGATAGCGTGCAGGGCGCCGTAGAGGCGGTTGAGGTCTTGGGTGCTGCGAAGCGCGAACTCAAACACTGGCCACCTCCTGCAACTGCTTCTCCGCAGCGCGTACCCGGGCCAACAACTGGCGGTTCTCCTCCAGCAGCTCGAGCGCCACCTGCTCAACCGACAATGAGCCGAGAAAGTCATCCAGATCCTGGGTGTGGCGCTGCATATCGCCGTCGGCGGCGTGAGACGACGCAACTACCGACCACAGCAGTGACTGGAGTTTCTTCTTGTCGACGCTCATAGCGCATTCTCCTTGCCTCGATGCGACTCCCATTCGAAGGGCACCACTACCCCTCCACCTTCGCGCAGGCGATCGACACAGCGCTCACCCATGGCCTGTGGCAGCTGACTCGCGTCCAGGTTGGAAATCACCACTGTTGGGCGCATCTGCTCGTACCGACCATTGATGATCGCGAATAGGGTCGTAAGCTCGAAGTCGCTC
This sequence comes from Pseudomonas sp. HMSC08G10, assembly GCF_001808425.1. Lineage (NCBI taxonomy): Bacteria > Pseudomonadati > Pseudomonadota > Gammaproteobacteria > Pseudomonadales > Pseudomonadaceae > Pseudomonas > Pseudomonas sp. HMSC08G10. The sequence continues at coordinate 8,938 of NZ_KV793302.1, forward strand.
GGCTGCTCCTTGCTCACCCCTACTTCGTCCAGGACCAGCAAGGAAGGCTGTATCAGGCTGGACAGGATGTCTGCCTCGGTCTGCTCGCTGTGACGGTCATAGCTGGCCCGGATCGCCTGCAGGACAGCCCCGACCGTGCGGTACACGGCGGTCGCCGAAGTGTGGCGCATCAGTTCATTGGCCATGGCTGCGCCTAGATGGGTCTTCCCGGTTCCTGGGTGGCCCAGCAGCATCAGACACCGCCCGGTCTTTTCGATGTCAGCGAAGGCGGCGATGTACCGGGTGCAGTACGCCAGCGCCCTCTTCTGCCCATCGTGTTCGACGCGGTAGTTGGCCAGCGTACGATCAGCGAAGCGCTTGGGAATCAACGCAGAGCCGAGCTTCTTGGCCATAGCCTCCCGACGCTGACGAATCTCTTCTGCACGTGCCTGCTCTTCACGCATCAGCCGGTCAGCCTTCTCGCAGGATGGGCAACGGCCCACGATCTCGCGACCCAGAAGCAGCGTAACGCGTTGATCGTAATCGCCGTGGTGCTCGCAGTGCGCGGGCTGGATTCGCGACCCAGCGGACTGCTTCACGTCGGGCATGGAAATAATCTTCTCAGAGCGCATAGGTTCCGTCCTCCCGCCGTGTCAGGCCTGCGGTGTAGTCGCGGTCGGCGAAGCCGTAGTGCCGTGAAGGCTGCTTCCCGGGCGATTGAGTGACAGTGCCGGCGCGTTTGACGATCCAGTCCACCTCGAAGCCCTGCCAACCGTTGTCCACGGCGATGGCCAACGCCTTGGCAGGAGGCACGCCGAACGCCTTGCACTGCTCGAGCTTGGCGTTCAGGCCGACCCACACCCTGGCCGTCATAGGGGCGCGCTTGGCCTTGCGGACGCCGAGGTAATCAGCAATCAGGGATTCATCCAAGCCGTGTGGATTGTCGGCGAGCATTTGCGCCTTGCCGAACGGCGCCTTGCGGTCAGCCTTCACCGAGGGCCCATCCGATTCGCTGGGGGGGCATGTAATCTCTTCCGAAGGAAGAGTTACATAGGGGGTTTCTTTCTTGGAATAAAGAAGGGAGTCAGCAGTTTTGGTCTGTTTCGGCTCTGATCCGATTCGGATGATTTGCGCCGAGTCAGACGTATTGGTCTGTTTCGGATGCTCAACAAACACCCATTCTTTCGGGTCGCACAGGCCGATATCACCGCGAGCCCCTCCCTCACGGAACAGCACGCGACGGCGCAGCAGGCCAGAAATGGCCTTCGAAATAGTGTCGGGGTGGACGTTGGTAGCCTTGGCGATCGCCGTGGCCGGGATACGCTGAGCGCCTTCATTGAAGTTCAAGGTGGCCTTTGCCACATACAACACGACCTTCATCTCATGCGCCGATAAGTTGATGGCCATTAAGCCATCCATCAGTTGGTTGTCCATCCGGGTAAACCCCCCGGTATTGCGTAATGGGACGATGTTTGTCATGATTTCTCTCGTTTGCAGCTGTCGAAGAAACCACCCTGGCCGGTGGTTTTTTTGTGCCTACGTTTTGGGGGGCTCTTCAGTCCCTATGTGAGGGCCTCACCTATCCGGTAGAGGGCCTCTTCAGTCCCACCAGCTCCAGAACCGGGGCCTTTCGCCTACCTACAAACACCGTTGCTCCCGACGTAATTGCTTCGAGCAAGACCTCGTTAACGGCCTCCTCAAACGTCCAGCCTCGCGCTTCCATCAGGCGATGAATCTTGGCTCTGGTCTCTGGCGGCACGTTCTCTTCACAAAATTCCATCGTGCCCTCCTGAGGGCCTCTAGCCCGCGATATCCTTCAGATCGTCAGGCATGAGGGCTTCGATGCCGCCATTCACTGCTGCCCACTCAAGCATCTCGAACAGGTAGGTTGCGTACTCGCGGCGAGCCTTATGGGCAGCTCGCTGAAGCTGCCGATCAAGCAACGGGTACAAGCGAACCTTTCTGGCCAAGTCGCGGCGCTGCGTCAGGGGGTCTTTGAATCCCATAGGGGTGCTACTCCTTGCGGTTGGAATGGGTTAGGCGGCGGATTTGGTTGCTTTGGAGTTACGGAGATATGCCCAGTCGATGTCCGGGCGCATGTCTTCGCAGATCACCTGTCCAGTGGTTTCACGCTCAATGCTGATGGCAAGGGCTGCCCCTGGGCGGCGGTATCCGTAAGCAACCTGCTTGAGCTGCCCCACGGTGGTTCCGCAGCGAGCTGCAAAGCTCTCCAGATCGCGCTTTTCGAGAGGCTTGATGTAGTCGTGCAGATTCATGGTGCACCTCCTATTGCCATCAGATTAGCAACTGCTAATTAGGCTATCAATAGCAAAACGTAATTTACTGATTGCTAACAGAAGGCGATGATTGCGGGATGGATATCAATAAGCTCAGGGTTGCAGCTCTGAAGGCCGTAATGGCTGGGGCCAGCCAGAAAGAATTCGCTGATCAGTACGGTCTCGATGCCTCATACCTTTCCCAGATTCTCAATGGGCATAGGAACTTGGGGGAGAAGGCTGCGCTTAGGCTTGAGGATAAGATCGGCTTGGATTTCGGAACGCTAGTGTCTCCTGCCATAGCATCCGATCCGGACTCGGTTGGACGGCAAGAAGGAGCAATCCCTCACGCCATGGATATCTACGAAATTCGCAAGCACAACCTGGTCAAGCTGATCGGCAGCCAGAGAAAAGGATCCTGCGCTGAACGCTGGGGGATGGCTCCTGCGCATCTGAGCCAGATCCTCTCGGACAAGACGGCAAAGAACCTGGGCGATGATGTGGCCAGGCGAATTGAAAGTATCGAGGGGCTGCCGCGAGGCTGGTTTGATTCGATTCCTGACGAGACCGCCGACTCCGAAATAGCGGAACCGGTCCCGAAAACTGCAGCCGACCTGGTCAAGCAGATGCTGGCCAAAAGCGGTAAAGGGATTTCTGAGGAGACACGCCAGCGATTGCTCGCAGCAGCCGAGGAGCCAGCAGCTTCAAGCGTGATCACGGCCGACTTTTCAAGGCCTGGCTTGATCGGGGATGAGGTGCGGATCGCCCACTACGATATCCGCGGGGCCATGGGCGGCGGACAGGTTGCCCCAGACTACCCTGAAATGCTCCAAGACATCCGAGTCAGCCCAAAGCACCTACGCGAGCTGGGCGTTGAGTTCACCGAGCACTACCACCTCAAGCTGGTCACCGGATGGGGCCAATCGATGGCGCCCACCATCAAGAATCGTGACCCGTTGATCGTCGACGTGAGCATCCGCGAGTTCGTCGGTGACGGCATCTATCTGTTCTCCTGGGGCGACCATCTGTACATCAAGCGGCTACAGATCGCGGACGAGGATCACTTCGAGATGATCTCGGACAACCCGAAGCACAAAGACCGGATGATCCGCCGAGAAGAAACCTACATTCAGGCCCGCGTGCTGCTGGTCTGGAACGCGCACCTTGTGTAGTTAAAGAATTATGGAGAATCGCGCAGGCGGCGCTGTTTGCACGCAACGACAGGGCGTCTCATACCCCTAGGTTTGCTGCTGGGTAGCTTCGCCAGGTCTGAGGTGCTTTTTGCCCGCATGGGCGTTTTGGGGAGGTAAAGGAATGACTCAGCTAGAGCTTATCCCGCGGCAGGTGGAGGGCGCTCTAATTCATCAGCGAGCACTTGATGGCTACGTGAATGCGACGGCAATGTGCAGCGCGTCAGGGAAGAGCTTTTACGATTATTCGCGCTTGAAGGCGACAGGGGACTTTCTGAATGAGCTAACGAGGTCAACGGGAATTCCCGGTGACCGGCTGATTCACACGATAACCAACGGATCCAACGAAAATCGTGGCACCTGGGTCCATCCAGATGTAGCAATAAACCTAGGGCAGTGGTGCTCACCGAAATTTGCTGTTGCGGTGTCTCAATGGGTAAGAGAATGGCTTGGCGGGGGCGCCGCAAAACCCCAAGATAACGGCATGCCTTATCATCTCCGTAGATATATGGCTAACCGCAGCCAGGTTCCTTACACCCATTTTTCTATGCTCAATGAAATGGCATTGGTTTTGATAGGCCCAATGGAGGACAGCGGCTACACGCTGCCGGACAACCTGTTGCCAGACATCTCAGAAGGCAAAATGTTTTGCAAATGGCTAAGGGACGCCAAGGGAATCGATACGGACGCACTGCCGAAGTACCGCCATGAGTTTGAAGATGGGCGCATCGTCTACCCAAAGCTTTATCCCAACGAAGTTCTTGCGGACTTTAGAAATCATTTTCACACCGTTTGGCTTCCTTTGAAGGCAGTAACTTACTTCAGGGATAAGGACCCAGCCGCTTTACCGCACCTTGATCGCCTATTGGCGCTGCCAGCCCCACGCTAAAAATAGCCCGCCTCGGCGGGCTTTTTCATGCCCGGCATTTCGCCACCAATTGCCCTACAATCCGACCAAGCTGAAGGATCAGCACCCGTCGCAGAGAGCCCGCCACTGAGCGGGCTATTAGTTTGCGAAGCCTTTCTCCGCCCAGGTTGTCATTGGCAACCTAAAGCCTGAAGTCGGCTGGCCGAAACAGCCGATAGCATTTAGCCACACTCAAGGAAATGAGTAATGAAGACCCCGCTCCTCCTGCTCCTTGCAATCAGCCTTACCGGATGCTCGAGCACAAAGATCGATGTCCGCAACGAAGCCGAGGCCGCCAAATTCAATCCGACCGACACGGCTCGCATCCGACTGTTCACTGGCGATAGCATTCGTGGGGGATTCGCTGTCGGACATAGTTGTGAATCCTTCTTCAATAAGGCCAATGAGGACGCGTCCAAAGCGTCAATCGGCTGGAAAGACGCCCATATCGACACCCCCGGCCTTTATCCTTGGCGCGAGTCTGATTCCCGCAATTTTGTAATTGGCATTCCAGCGTCCAAAGCATCCCGCAGGATCAACGACACCACGCAGCAGTACGATGAACACGTAGTTCCGGCCAATAAACCCCTTATCATCGATCTCTACTACTGGAACAGCGCTGCCTCTTGCAGAGCCAAGCCGGTCACTTTCACCCCGGAGCCTGGACGCGACTACGAATTCAATGTGGAGATGTACAAAATCAGCACCTTCAGTGCCGGTTGCGTTATCAAAGCCCGCAGACTTGAGGTCATCGATGGAACCACTATGGAGCTGCCGCTGCTCCCCAACTTCTGTGTCTTCGGCCCCACTGGTGGTCGCACGGTGAGCTTGCAAGATCAGCTGGAGCAGACGCTCAAAAACGCTGAAGCGAGCAAGTGAAGTAAGCCCGCCATGAGCGGGCTTTTTTGTGTCCCTCAGAAAGGCGGATCTTCGTCGCTAACCTCAGCTTCCTCGCCACCCTCCTCCCGCCCAATCAACTTGTCGTCATCGTGCGGCTTATCCCATTGCAGGATCACCGGTCCGTCATCACAGAAGGTCATGTCCAGGCCGTCCGTTTCGGATAGCAGCTCCATGATCGCATCCCAATCCTGATCGCTGTCCGTATCCAGGCGGTGGATCAGCACCCTCCTTCCCAGCTGCGCCAGCGGCGAGTTGATCATCGCCGATACCCGCAAACCCAGGCGCTCCAGGCCGGTCAGTTCGGGGCGCGCGGCCATTGAAGTGTCTTCGAGTACTGCTGCCATTTCCTACCTCCATTACTGTATATACGTACAGCTTTAGGCGAAGCATAGCCAAGCGATTACAAAAATGTAACCCCCTTTGAACGCTGCCTGGTGCGGGCGACGAGATGGCTGCCGAGAAAGAAATTTAGCATTTGCTATTGACGCATAATTTAGCGATTGCTAATTTGAACTCCATCGAGGCGCTACACAGCCCCTCGGGAGACCCTCAAGCCTCACCGCTCTTTAACAGCCAGCGCAACAACCAACAGACCGCATTGCCTCTACCGGCGACCGGCGCCAGACAGCCCCGAAAGGCTGCCCACGACAGGGAGAACCCTGTACGGCTGACGAAGGCGAAATGCCTGAACCGAGCGAATGACCTAGCAAGCAATGCGCCCCGCTGAGCACGGCGGAAAACGTGCGATTTCACCCGGTGCCCTTCTCGCGAGGGGCATCAGGGAAATCACCCCAACAGAAAGGAGCTCACATGAGCGGATTCACGAAAGGCCAGGACGTAATCCTCACCAACCCGCGCGGCGCCGAGAAGTCGGGCAAGTACCTCCGAACCGAAAACCTTGGCCATGGCCGCGGACTGGGCTTGTACCTGGTCGTCGATGTAGCCGGCAAGGAGCTGAGAGCGCGGGCGAGCAAGGTGCGCGCAGCCTGATTTCACTGGCTGGCCTTGGAAACGGGGCCAGACGGGAAACCAACATGGAGAAACACCATGACCGTAAACATCAGCAAATTAACGATCACGACCCCAGTGGCCACTTCCTCGACCAACCCTGTTGCGCTTGAGCTGAGCGGGGCCGAGGCGATTCAGCAGCTCCCGACAATCGTCACTGCCTTACCCGATGGCTCTGTTCGCTTCACGGCGCCCACCAAGGGTGCCTCGAGCAAGAGCACACACCGCACGCGGTGCGAGTGGAAGGAGCCGGTGTACTGGTCGCTCTCAAGCGCCGACGAGCACATCAGCATGCAGGAGATGACGCTGACGAAGGTCAACTCTGCGCAGAAGGTAGTTGTCGCGCAACTTCATGTGAAGGACGACGACAGCCCACCGGTGAAAGTTTACTGGAGCAAAGGGAACATCACTCTGGGGTTCCGCAAGACGTTCAATCAGGCAAGCCCGGTGAACACCATCCTCCTCAAAGGTGTGCCGCTCGGATCTAGGTTCAAGATAACCATTCGGGTACTGGCCTCTGGCGCCTTGACCGTGACCGCCGACTGCGATGGCGACGCAGAATCATCTGGTCGACTGGAGTTGGACAGTTCATGGCGCGCGTCGCTGCTGAATTTCCACGGCGGCGTTTACAACCAGGTCGACTACACAGAATCCATGTCGGCAGAAGATGGCTCGGTCTGCATTATCAGCAAGCTTTCTCTAGCCCACGTTTGACCCGTTCTGCCGGCAATGCTGGCACGCAGGCGAATCCGGGGCCCTCTCGGGTCAGTCCAGATGCATCCCGGGCAGCTCCGGGCGCCTGCCCCTTCCCTTCGCTTCGACCGTATTGGACAGGTGCCAGCGAGCTTCACGGCTCGGGTTTGGTCACCTGCGCTGGCATCTGCCTAATGCGGTTGCCCCACCCCATCAGGAGAACGCCATGGGCGCACTTCGAGCAGCACAGTTTGAGTACGACAACCGGATGCCGCCGGAGGTGAGCGACGATGATGCCGACCAGGTGGAGTGGATCGAGAAGCACGCGGCCCAGCTGGTCCTGGGCTACCGGGTCATCTGGGGTTACCGCGGAGAACGCGGCGAGATCACCCAGGCCGACTTCGCCCGGGCGGTACAGGACCATCTGAACAACCGCCAGATCGAAGGCCTGGACCAGCAGGACGCCTTCGGGAAGCTGGTCATGGCTGGCATGGGCATCGGCAGCGCTGGCTTCATCATGGAACTGTGCACCTACCTGCTTGGCGGGCCTAAGGTGCTCAAGGAGATCGCTGCCGACCTGCTTCGCCCGGTGGCCGCGAAGGCTGTTGCCGCCGAACGCGAAAAGGAGCGTGACATTCAGGAGTGCGGATTTTGAAGACTCCCGAGCAGATGCACGCCCTGGCGATCGGCGAGGTGATGTCGCAGCTTCGCCAGCTGGCCAAATCCCCCACCCCTGTTCCAGACCAGACCTTCGTCCTCGGCATGCTGGAAGGCTTCGAGAAGATCGGTCTATTCGATCTTCAGACCCTGACCAACATCCGCGACAAGGTCTTCGTCACCACCACTCAACGCGTTGAGCAACTGAGGGAATCAGCATGACCACTCCACCAGTGAAGTCCCTGATTGACGAACAGCTCGAGCAGATCGAGCGCAGCCTGGCGATCATCGGCGTTGGCCTGCCGCGCGAACTCCCAGTGCAGAAGCTGCCGCCGGAGATCGTTGCGGCGCTCAAGGCCGGTCAGATCGCTGTGAGGCCTCGGCCATGACCAGTAACCAGCGTGCCCGCCGCATCGCCACTTGGCGCGGCTCCTTCATCGCCCTCACCTTCTGCACAGGCTGGCTCCTCCTGAGCGCACTGGCCGGCAGCATCACTTCCTGAACACACACCCGAGCCCGGACCAACCCTCCGTCGCTGGGTGACCTGGCAATTTCCCTTTCCAACAGACGGCGCCGGCCAGGCGCGAGGTTTTCCAATGTCCGCAGAACTGCAACTGGTCGAAATCGACCAAATCAGCGAGGAGAACGCTCCGGCCATCTATGTGGCCGGTGGGCTCAAGCGATTCATCGAAATAGCAAAGGCCGCTACCGAGGGCGAGGTCCCCGACCTGACCACTCGCAAGGGCCGCGAGCGCATCGCCTCCTTGGCGGCCCAAGTCAGCCGGCACAAAACGGCAGTCGAGAAACCTGGGCGCGAATACCTGAAGCGCCTCAAGGAAATGCCAAAGGTCGTGGAAGCGGAACTACGCGAGTTCGTGAGCGAGATGGATGCTCTTCGTGATCGGGTTCGCCAGCCGCTTACCGATTGGCAGGCTGCCGAAGATGCACGGATCGATCGCCACACTGACCGCCTTGATTGGCTCCGCAATCAGGATGATGGGCTGGCCGAACTTGAAGCGTCTGACATCACGGCTCGCATCGCTTCCGTTGAAGCGGTGACTATCGGACCGGAATGGGAAGAATTCGAAGCTGAAGCCGCTCGTGAGAAGGACAAGATGCTGACAGTTCTGCGCGCCGGCTTGGCCAAGCGCGAGGAATACGACACTCAGCAGGCCGAGTTGGCTCGCCTGCGCCGCGAAGCAGAAGAGCGCGCCGAGCAGGATCGCATTCGTGCAGCCCAGGAGGCCGCCGTCGAGGCTGAGCGCCAGCGCGTGGCCCAGCAGCAGCAGGCAGAACGCGAAGCGGCAGCCCGCCGCGAGCAGGATCTGCTTGACCAGGCCGCTGCGCAAGAGCGCGAAGCTGAAAACCAGCGCCTCCAGCTCAAGTTGCAGGCCGAGCAAGCCGAGCGCGCCAGGCTTCAGGCCGAGGCCGACCGTGTTGCCGCCGAGCAGCGTGCTGAGCAAGAGCGCCAGGCTGCCGTCCGCCGGGCTGAAGAAGCAGCCGAGCAGGCCCGACAGGATGAACGGCGCCGGGCCGATGCAGCTGCCGCCGAGATTGTCCGCCAGCAGGAAGCCCGCGAACGCGACGAAGCCCATCGTCGAAGCATCAATCGCGCCGCTCTGGAGGCCTTCGTGGCCGGCGGCATGACCGAAGAATGCGCCAAGCAGGCGATCACGCTGATCGCGCAGCGCAAGATCCCGAACATCGCCATTTCCTACTGAGGCCTTCCCATGAGCAGCACCATCATTGTGCCGGAGCAGCGCCGCCCGGTGGCCGCGCCCGTGCAGGCCGACAGCAGCATCCTCGCCGTAATCAGTCGGGCAGCCACCGACCCCACCTGCGACATCGACAAGCTGGAGCGGCTAATGGCTATGCATGAGCGCATGCAAGCCCGCGACGCTGAGGCAGAATTCAACGCCGCCATGGCAGCCATGCAGAGCGACATCCCGAGCATCGCCGAGCGCGGCGCCATCGTCGTGAACGGCCAGAAGCGCAGCGACTACGCCACCTTCGAAGACATCAACGATGTCATCAAGCCGATCATGCAGGCCCACGGCTTCGCCATCACCTTCAAAGTCGAGAACACGCCAGGTGGCTTGAGCGTTACCGGCATTCTGATGCACCGGGCCGGGCACCGCGAGAGCACCACCATGCTGCTCCCGCTCGACACCAGTGGCAGCAAGAACGCCGTCCAGGCGGTCGGGTCGTCCACCAGCTACGGCAAGCGCTACGTCATGAGCGCCCTGCTCAACCTCACCACCCGTGGCGAGGACGACGACGGCCATGCCGCTGTACCGACTGCGAACGTCACCAGCGTGCAGGCAGCCGGCATCAACGCTCTGCTCGACCGCTGCACACAGAAGACCCGTGACTGGTTCACCAATGAGTACGGAACAGCCGAATGCGTACCGAAGGGCCGACATGACCTGCTGGTTGCGCAGCTGAACAGGGCCATCAAGGCCGCGGAGGCCGCAAATGCAGATAATCAGTGACGTCGAGCAAGGCACTCAGGCCTGGCTGGA
>NZ_KV793302.1:19089-20902 GCF_001808425.1 Pseudomonas sp. HMSC08G10
GGCGCCTTCACCTACATGAACACCCTGATCGGTGAGCGCATAACCGGTGAGGCGGCCGACCCGTTTACTGGCAACCGCCACACCGAGCGCGGCCATGAGCTGGAGGGTGCGGCCCGATCCCTGTACTGCGACCGCGAGGACGTCCAGACCCACCAGGTGGGGATCATCCTCAATCACGGCATTGGCTACTCACCGGACGCCCTGGTCGGCGACAACGGCCTGACCGAGATCAAGACCAAGCTGCCAAAGCTGCAGGTCGACGTGATCTTGGGTGGCGAGATTCCGAAAGAGCACATCGCCCAATGCCAGGGTGGCCTTTGGGTGTCCGAGCGCGAGTGGATCGACTTCATCTGCTACTGGCCAGGCATGCCGCTGTTCGTGAAGCGGGCCTACCGGGACGAGGCGATGATTCGCAAGCTCTCGGAGCGCGTGAAGACCTTTTACGAAATCCTAGACGAGCGCATGAATCGGGTGCTCGGCATTGCAGCATAGGAGGCCTCATGGCCCGTGGAGTAAACAAAGTCATCCTGGTCGGCACCTGCGGCCAGGACCCCGAGGTCCGCTACTTGCCCAATGGCAATGCGGTCACCAACTTGAGCCTGGCTACCAGCGAAACCTGGACCGATAAGCAGACCGGGCAGAAGGTCGAGAAGACCGAATGGCACCGCGTTGTGCTGTTTGGCAAGGTCGCAGAGATCGCTGGCGAGTATCTGCGCAAGGGCTCCCAGTGCTACATCGAGGGCAAGCTCAAGACCCGCGAATGGGAAAAGGACGGCATCAAGCGGTACAGCACCGAGGTGCACGTTGACATCAACGGCACCCTGCAGCTGCTGGGCGGCCGGCGTGACAACCAGGGCGGCGGTCAGCAGCAGCGCCAGGCTCCACCGCAACGGCAACAGCGTCAGCAGCCTCGCCAGCAGCACAACTACAACCAGAATGACAACTACGGGCAGCAGAACCAGCAGTCCGCGCCGCCGGACAATTTCGACGACGACATTCCCTTCGCACCGCTACCGCACCTCGCTGGGGCGTAGCCATGAAGCACCAGCATGCCCCTCACCCTGCGGCCTACTACCTGGGCCGTGCCTGCCGCGACAACGGACAGTCGAAGCACTCCCAGCCCTATGGCTGGATGACCGTCGACTGCGGCTGGTGGTTGGCAGGCTGGAACGATCGAGACATGGAGCTCATCGCTTGAAACGCATCACCGCCCGCGTCCGGCACGGCCGGCGCCAGCAACACATTAATCTGCCGCCCAGCGGCTTGGGAGGTATCGGCAATCCACTTACAGTTCTGCGCCAAGGTCAGCTTGGATGCGGGCTGCTACCGAAGGTGCCCAGTCCTGGCCGGTTATCTGAAGCTTCGAGCGCTTCTTGCTTACGATGTGGATTTTATAGCTGTCGGAAACTTTCCCTGGCGGAGTGATGAATAGTCCAACGACCTCCCCCCAGGTGGCCAGGCCAGCAGGGGCCTCAGACTTGATCACCCCTGCGGATTTGTTGATCTCGACGATCGCCAAATTGGTGCTCATAGCATTCACCGACGATTTCCAGACTTCCGCATAGGGCTTGTTGGCCACTTCGAGGGTTATCCCACCATCAGAGGCCTCCAAGCCTCCTATCGTAGAGCAAGCGGAGGTACCGCTAACCAGTAAGCCCAAACCCAGCACGCGCAGCCACTGCTTCATCTACTCAAATCCTTTCTGTTTTCAAATGGGGGCCGCGACCAGGTCGTTATCAGCCGGCTCTGTTGGCCTACCGTAATACCCCATCCCAAACCAAATTGCCACCATGCCGCATCCGGCCACGGAGGG
>NZ_KV793302.1:20922-70514 GCF_001808425.1 Pseudomonas sp. HMSC08G10
GGAGGGCGGCGCATGCATGGAGAAAGCCATGATCGAAGCCACCGAAAAGCAGCTCGGCCTGCTCTGGCACACCCTGGGCCTGTGCACCGAGCGCTCTGACCGCCGCAGTATCAGCCGTAACTACTTCCTGACCAGCCCAGGCTACGACGACGCGAACAACCTGGATGTGCTGGTGGCTGCCGGTCTGATGACCTGCGGCAAGCCACCGGCCTTCTGCTCTCAGGACGAGGTGGTGTATCGCGCCACAGACGAGGGCAAGCAGTTCGCCCTCGACAAGCTCCCACCGATCCCTCCGCCAGCCAAGCGCACCAAGTTCGATGCCTACCTCGACGAGTGCGAATGCTATGACGGCTTCGCCCACTTTCTCGGCATCAACATGCCGCAGTACCAGCAGCGCGGTGAGTGGGGCGCGCGGGAATACCGCATGGTTCGTTACCCCCGTGGCAGCGTGTACCGCCAGTATCGTCGCCACTACAACTTCGCGAGCTGGTCACCCTACGAGACGCTTGAGGTTGCCGGCCAGTGGGCTCCGACCATGAAGGAAGCCAAGGCGAGCTACAAGGCGGCACTCAAGGAGTTCCGCGCCAGGCCCAATCTGCCGGCCAACGACTTCGAGCGTCTCTACTCCGCCTGACACTCCGGCGCTGCCCGCCAGCGCCTTCCCCTATTCAACGATAACGCCGACCCGGCGAAGCCAAGACCGGAGTTAGTTGGCATGATCAGAACCAGCTCAGGCATTTCTTCCTCGATAGTTTGATGAGTGCGCGCTGCAGGTCTTCAGCGTGAGGTCGAGCAGCGGAAACATATTCGTGAGCATCGTGTGACGAAGACTCCTCTATCAGCTCGAATAGCTTCTTTTGAAGGCCAAACCAGCTTTGAGAAGTCTCCGCGAACTCTTTCTCGGTGAATAGCATCTCCAGCATTGTGATGTCGGATGCCAACTCGTACCGAGTTACAGGCCAATTTCTATCAAGCTGGTCCTTTTCATGCTGCGTGAGCCCATGTATCTGATGCTCTCCATTGACTTCACTGTCAAGGAACCTATTGATTAGATCTGCCTTCTTGAGAGCCGAGCCTATTCGCTCATATCGCTCGCTCCAGAGCTTCTCCCTTTTGGTTCGAATGATGGCGAAGTAAGCGCCCACCGCCGTACCCAAAATGGCCAGCACCAGCGGTATCCAAAATGTATCCATCAACGCTCTCCTAGGGCTATCGCTGGTCTCTCAATACCCCACTTAAACGAATCACGCCACCCCGGCGAGGAACGCCCATGTCCAATCGAATCGTCTGCCAGTTCAGTTGCGGCGACGCTTCGGCGGTGGCCACCAAGCTGGCCCTGGCCGAGTACGGCAGCACGCACGACGTGCAGATCATCAACGCCTTCCTGGCCAACGAGTATGAGGACAATCGCCGGTTCGCCCAGGACTGTGAAGCGTGATTCGGTCAGCCGATCACCGTCCTGCGTGACGAGAAGTACGGTGCCGACGCTCATGAGGTATTCCGCCGCGAACGCTATATGAAAGGCCGTACCGGTGCACCGTGCACCAAGATCCTCAAGAGGCGGCTGCTCGACACGTGGAAGCAGCCGGGTGACGTGATGGTGTTCGGCTACACCGCCGAGGAGGCCGATCGGCTGGAGGATTTCAGAGAGCGAAATCCAGATCGCCCAGTTATGGCCCCGCTGATAGACCGCGGCCTGGGCAAGGACGACTGCAAGGCCATCTTGCTGCGCGCAGGCATCGAGCTTCCGCTGATGTACCGCATGGGCTACGACAACGCCAATTGCATCGGCTGCGTGAAGGGCGGCGAAGGTTACTTCCGGGCGATCCGTCAGGACTTCCCAGAGCAGTACGAGGCGCTGTGCGCAATCCAAGATGACTTGGGTGAAGGCTCATACCTCTTCCGCAACCGCACCACCAATGTGCGCTTCTCACTTCGCGACTTGGGCGATGGCCCAGTGCGCCGCAACGAGAAGCTGCCCGCCTGCTCCTTCTTCTGCGAGCTGGCCGAGGCCGACATCATCGCCCACGCCTGACACGGAAATCCATTTTTGGGGCAGTTGGTACCCACTATTGATATTGAGAAGGCATTCCCGACTCACACACATCAATTTTTGGAGATAACCATGCCATTTAACTATTTCATTATCGCGGTCCTGTTCACTGTCGTCGGCCTGATCGGCAGCTGCAGCGGGTAACTCCCTCCACCTCCTCGCGTTCGCACCGCGGGGAGGCCCCCAACCGAAAACTTTCGCATGCGAAAACTTCCATAGGCCAAAAGGCTAGGCATCCCCATGACCACAGCAATCGACCTGTTCGCCGGCCTCGGCGGATGGAGCACCGGCGCGCGCGCCGCAGGCGTCCAGGTTCTCTGGGCGGCAAACCACTGGCCGGTGGCCGTTGAATGGCACAGCGCCAACCACCCCGAGACGCAGCACGTCTGCCAGGATTTGCACCAGGCGCGCTGGGAGCAGGTGCCGGCGCACGACATCCTGCTGGCTTCGCCCTGCTGCCAGGGGCACGCCAAGGCTCGCGGCAAGAAGTCGGGCAACCCCGAGCATGACGCCTCGCGCTCGACGGCATGGGCGCCGGTATCGGCCCTTGAGTTCCACCGGCCACAAGCGGCGGTGATCGAGAACGTGCCGGAGTTCACCGACTGGGTGCTCTACCCGGCCTGGCTTCAAGCAATCCAAGCGCTGGGGTATCAGGCCGCGCCCCATATCGTGGACTGCGCCGACCTCGGCGTGCCACAGCACCGGGTGCGCCTGTTCATGGTCCTGACGCGCAGCAAGGCGCCGCTGATGCTGCAGTTACCGCAGGAGCGGCATGTGCCGGCAGCCAGCTTCCTCGACTTCGGCGCCGGGCGCTGGTCGCAGATCGAGAAACCAAGACGCGCCCAGGCCACACTCGACCGGGTCCGCAACGGGCGCCAGCGCTTCGGGGACCGCTTCATCATGCCCTACTACGGCAAAGGTTCCGGCCTCACCGGGCGCGACATCAACCGGCCGATCGGCACCATTACCACCCTGGACCGATGGGCCCTGGTCGACGGAGACCGTATGCGGATGCTCAGCGCCGACGAGGCCTTGGCCGCGATGACATTCCCGGCCGACACTCTGCGCCCGGACAACCACCGGCTGACCATGCACATGGCGGGTAACGCGGTACCGCCACTGGCTGGTCAGCGAGTAATCGAGGCGCTACTCAAAGCAGCCTAACCGCCACCATCCGACGGCCCATCGACCAATCTGAAGCGATATGTATCCGGACCACCAGGAAGCCCAAGCTTCTCGACCGCGATATGCTTGGCGCCGCATTCAGGACAGATCACGAACAGATCGTCCGAGCCGGTTTCCTGAATGATCCTTCCTTTGAACGTTGCAGCACACGCCTCGTTCTGACACCGAAACTCGCTGTTCATACGACCTCGAGAACTTTCCTCGATAAATTGTAGTCGAGCGCTACGAGGTATCCCCATGCCCACAGAAAACCCCAGCAACACTTATCGGCACACGTTCACCGCGACCTACCCTAGCGATGGTGAGATCTCATGTACAGCCTGGAAATTCGCAGCCAGGCAATGATCCGCGTCGAGCACATCAAGACAGCGACAGCGCTGATCAAACAGGCATGGCACGAGCAGATCGACGCCCAACTGGCTGAGCGCTTCGGCGTTGACCAAATGACGAAGGCGGCTCACCACGGCGACTGCATCGAGGCGATGAAGGTCATAGCTGACAACTCGTTGGTCATCGACCCACCACATGGGCTGAGTTTAGGCGCGTAACATCGACGAAACGGGAAGCAATCGAAGACTTTTGCACAGCTCGGTATCTTCTCCCGATAGGCAACACTAGCATGGTGGCAAAAGGAAACTAGTCTCTACCTTGCAAATACCCTAACTGCACAGTTCATGGAGATCAGGAATCATGTCATGGCACGTAACATTAGCTCTAATATCACTACTTGTTGCAGGATGCTCGTCCACTGAAACAAAAAAACTAGATTTTATACTTCCCGAAAGACCGGGAGACTTTGAATGGCCTCCTGACGACCCAAGAATTGACCAATACAACCAATCTTTTTGCATGACATTCTCTTACAAATCTCATGACTACTTTATTTACATTGAAAATTACGCAGAAGTATCCACAACAAGTGGCACCTGCGAAAGGCCAGGCCCAGCAATTTCTGCTGATGACATTTCGATGTACATAAGGTACAAAAACACTGGAAGAGCAACGCATGGATGCAATGGGACATCAATTTGCACATTCAGTGAACGATCATATTTGTCAGGGTCATCTATATACTGCCTCTCCGCGAAAGCTACAATTAACGGTAGTAGCGCGAGCGAGACAACCAACTTTGTCGAGTGCCCACGCTTATAGTTATCCAATTACACACTGCAAAATCCGCAAGCCAGCAGGGTCGATCAGCCTCTCTGCTGGCCTTGTCATTTAAGATTTAACTAGCAACTGGAAAGAAGGCTCAGTCAGGCGACCAAAACATCGGAACGACGAATAAATACCCATATTTTTACGCCCCACCCAATTTCACTCCTCTCCCCTCTATTCACTGCCGCGATATGGCGGCCAAGGAGCACCCGTGCGCCTGAAGAAAGCTGAGCGTGAGCAGATCCGCCTGAAATACGGCGGCCGCTGCGCCTACTGCGGCAACGCCTTGGGCGAGCGCTGGCACGCCGACCATTTCGAGCCAGTCGTCCGCAACACTGGCGAAGCGGCGAAGACGGTCCCGGCCCTTCGGCCAGCCAATCACAACATGGCCAACATGATGCCGGCCTGCGTGCCCTGCAATCTGAGCAAGCACCGCATGCAGCTGGAGGACTGGCGCCGCTGGCTGGCCGGTCACGTCAACAGCCTCAACCACTACCACCCCATCTACCGCCTGGCCAAGGCCTACGGCTTGATCGCCGAGACCGGGGCCGAGGTCGTCTTCTACTTCGAAAGGGTGCAGAACGATGCCATCCAAAACCTATCCGCTTGATGTGCGTAGCGTCGGCGAAGACACCTACATCTGCATGAGCAAGGGACACCACAACCTAGAAGAGTTCATGAAGGCTGCCGTTGCGGATCACCCTGGCTGGTGCCTGGGTGGCCCTGAGCATGTCTGGATCAAGACAACTCCGGGTCACGGCACCTACGACCGCATGTACAACATCGTGCCACAGGGTACCCGTGGCGCATGGCCGGCGACCTACTGCTGGGAGTTCGGCGAGGACTACAAGCGCTACAACGCCGAGGTGCAGCCATGACCGACCTGATCGAAGTGAAGACGGCAGACCTCACCGGCCACGCGCTCGACTGGGCCGTTGCCCAGGCCGAAGGGCTTGAGGTCTTCCTGGTAGGACCTCAGTACCACGTGCCGTGGCGGGTGTTCTGGAAGAAGCGCGGCCAGGCACTGCAGTGGGATGTGCTCTACAACCCGCACGAGGACTGGGCGCTGGGAGGGCTGCTGATCGAGAAAAACATGGTCAGCCTCCATTGCCCGCAGAGCACCGACGATGTTTGGGCAGCTTGGGTAATCACTGACAAAGGCGAGTTTTGCCAGCCGGGTGACACCGCTCTGGTCGCCGCCTGCCGCGCCATCGTTTCCGCCAAGCTCGGCGATACCGTCCAGGTGCCGAAGGAGCTGATGCCATGATCCCGCATACGGGCTGGCTACGGCGTCAGTTGGAATCGGCGCTGATCCTACTGGCTGCCTGGATTCTGGGTGGCCGCAACGTCACCAGGTCCGGGGTCGTCTCGCGCCGGGACAACAATGAGATGTTCGAGATGGACGGCGAACTGCGAGCCGTCGCCCGTCGTATCCGCAACCAGTACAGCAAATAACCCCTCCCCCAACTACTCAAGCCCGCCGACATACCTAGATGGCGGTCACGGCTTGATGGTTTTCAGGTAAACCAACGCATCGCTGAATCGCTGTGCGCGCTCTAGGCTTCCGGTCCGGATCGAGCCGAGCTCCCTACCATCATGCCCGCGAATAATCACCGTGAAGCGGCTAGACCTCGCTCGCTTCTGGTAGATAGAGATATTGTCGATGGAATTCAGGTAGATACGCCTATTGGCGTCTTTTGTAACACTTCTGGTGCTGCCGGCAGCGATAGCCCCCGCGCCAAGAGGAGCAGCAGAAGCAAAACCCGAAGCCTCTGAAATCACGCCGTCTGACAAAATGATGACCTTGTCCGTGATCAAAACAGACTGAGGTCGGAATTTCTTTCCGTAATCCTCAAAAAATGCCTGCTCGACCACCTCGGCAGCCTGCTGGCGATCACTGAAATGTGCAGCAGACGGCGCATAACTCAAACGTTGGCTACCGCAGCCTGCCACTAGAAGACTGAGCAGGATGGCTGCACACCATTTGACTCCATTCGACATGCGGCCCCCTGGCTCTGGAAAAGAAGCCGGAGATTACCCGCGAGCCGATGAATTATCCATAGCCCAACCTGCCGCCACCGGCGGCCTTGGAGACCATTCCATGGAAACCGAGATCCTTTCGGACGAAGAGTTGGCCGACCTGACCGGTTACAAGGCCAGGGGCTGGCAGCGCCGCTGGCTCAATGAACGCGGCTGGCACTTTGTCGAGAGCCGTGGCGGACGCCCCCTGGTGGGCCGCCAGTACGCCCGTATGAAGCTTGGCGTGACCCTCGAAGTCGTGCCATTGGCACCGCCCCCTCCAACTATCCCCGCGTGGACACCAGATATTTCGAAGGTGAGGTGAAATGCGCCCAAGGAAGACCGAGAACAGGGATCTGCCGCCCGGCATGTACCGACGCAAGCGCACCAGCAAGAGCAAGAAGAACCCGCACAAGGAATGGATCAGCTATTTCTACCTGGACAAGTCCGGCAAACCGATACCTCTAGGCAACGACCTGAACCTGGCCAGACTGAAGTGGGCCGAGTTGGAAGCGAAGGAAAAGCCAAAGGACCTGGTCATCATGGGAGCAATCTTTGACCGGTACATACGCGACATCATCCCGAAAAAGGCGCCTCGCACGCAGAAGGACAACCTGGCCGAGATACGCCAGCTGCGCAACTACTTCGAAAAAGCGCCAATTGACGGAATCACTCCAGCTCACGTAGCGAAGTACCGCGATGCGAGAACGGCCCCGGTCCGGGCGAATCGGGAGATCGCTACCCTCTCCCACATCTTCAACATCGCCCGGGAATGGGGCCTTACGACCAACGAAAACCCATGCCAAGGTGTTCGCAAGAACAAGGAGTTGCCGAGGGACTTCTACGCAAACGATGCCATCTGGAATGCGGTTTACGCCAAAGCGGTGGACGAATTGAAGGACGCCATGGACTTGGCGTATTTGACAGGCCAGCGGCCGGCGGACGTGCTGGTGATGAGAAGGGATGACATCGAAGGCAATGCCCTTGGCGTGAAGCAGAAGAAGACCCACAAGAAGCTGCGGATCATGCTCGAAGTGGATGGTGTGGAGAGCAGCCTGGGCGCGCTCATCAGGAAGATACTGGAGCGGAACAGGCCGCATAGCTCGCCGTACCTGCTTCTGACCGAAAACGGAAAGCGGGTTACGGCGCCGATGCTTCGCCACCGCTGGGACGACGCCAGGGAGGAAGCGGTTAAGGAGGCAGTCGCTGCCGGCGACCATGTGCTGGCAGGCCGAATCAGCCAGTTCCAGTTCCGCGACATCCGCCCAAAAGCGGCTTCGGAAATCACCGACGTCGATCACGCCAGCCTTCTGCTGGGCCACACCAAAGGCGACATCACCGAGCGCGTATATCGCCGAGTTGGAGCCTTGGCGAAACCCACCAAATAGCCAAAGTATTGTCAGCGCTGACAAATCAAACCATTACCAAGCCCATTCGTATGGGTAGGTTTTCTATGCTCCAAAAACGCAAAAAGCCCTGAATAATCAGGGCTTTAGAAGTGGCGGAAGCGTAGAGATTCGAACTCTAGGATAGTTGCCCATCGACGGTTTTCAAGACCGTTGCCTTAAACCACTCGGCCACGCTTCCAGGATCAATTTTGCGGCCGCAATCATACCGTAATGAAACAAGCTGTCAAACTCTCTGTGTCGCGGCTTGCAGCTGCTCTGGTATCCTCATTGCAACCATTCGTTTCGAAACCACAGATTCACACCACAGGAGTGTCGCCATGCGCGAACAGGATTATGCCGTCCACCACGGCCAGCAGGCCGAGCAGCAGGAAGTCAGCCGCGTCCTGCGCAACACATACAGTCTGCTGGCGCTTACCCTCGCCTTCAGCGGCGTCATGGCATTCGTGGCCCAACAGATGCGAGTCGGTTACCCGAACGTGTTCGTGGTACTGATCGGTTTCTACGGTCTGTTCTTCCTCACCGCCAAGCTGCGTGATTCGGTCTGGGGTCTGGTCTCCACCTTCGCACTCACCGGCTTCATGGGTTTCATCCTCGGCCCGATCCTCAACCGTTATCTGGGCATGAGCGGCGGCGCCGAAGTGGTGAGCTCGGCCTTCGCGATGACCGCCCTCGTATTCGGTGGTCTGTCGGCCTACGTGCTGGTCACCCGTAAGGACATGAGCTTCCTCAGCGGCTTCATCACCGCTGGCTTCTTCGTGCTGCTGGGCGCTGTCGTGGCCAGCTTCTTCTTCCAGATCAGCGGCCTGCAACTGGCGATCAGCGCGGGCTTCGTGCTGTTCTCGTCGGTCTGCATCCTGTTCCAGACGAGTGCGATCATCCACGGTGGTGAGCGCAACTACATCATGGCGACCATCAGCCTGTATGTATCGATCTACAACCTGTTCGTCAGCCTGTTGCAGCTGTTCGGCATCATGGGCCGTGACGACTGATAGCCCTGCTACTTAAAAAGAGCCCGCTTCGGCGGGCTTTTTTATGGGTGACTTTCGAGTTCCTGCACACCCCACCGCGGGGCCAGCCAGCCCTAGTGCCCTGCGAATACATGGACAACGCGTCATCCTGCTATAACCTGTCAGGCCTCAGGTACGGCCGCCTTCACGCATTTCCCCCTACCCCAATCCAGTCTTGCCCCGTAGAATGCGCTCCTTTTTTCATCCTTGGGCAGCTTCCCATGAGTTCCATCGAACACGGGCCGGGCGCGGCGGCGCCTGCCAATGAACTGGTCCTCGGTCTAGAGGACAAGCCAAGGCCGTTGATCGGCCTGCTGGCTGCACTTCAGCACCTGCTGGCGATCATCGTCCCGATCGTCACTCCTGGCCTGCTGATCTGCCAAGCTTTGGGGGTTTCCCCGCGTGATACCAACCTGATCGTCTCCATGTCGCTGGTGATTTCCGGTATCGCGACCTTCGTCCAGTGCAAACGCTTCGGGCCGTTTGGCGCTGGGCTGTTGATCGTGCAGGGCACCAGCTTCAACTTCGTTGGGCCGCTGATCGCAGGTGGTGCGCTGATGGTCAAGCAGGGCACCCCGGTAGAGAGCGTGATGGCTGCAATTTTCGGCGTGGTGATCGCCGGCTCCTTCGTGGAGATGGGCGTGTCACGCATCCTCCCGTTCGTCAAACGCCTGATCACCCCTCTGGTGACCGGCATCGTGGTGCTGATGATCGGCCTTACGCTGATCAAGGTGGGCCTGATCAGCATGGGAGGCGGCTTCACCGCCATGGGCAACGGCACTTTCGCAAACGGCGAGAACCTGCTGCTGTCGGGCGTTGTGCTGGCGATCATCGTGATCCTCAACCGCATTCCGGTGGTGTGGATGCGCAGCTGCGCCATCGTCATCGCCCTCGCCGTGGGCTATGCCCTGGCCGGCTACCTCGGCCGCCTGGACTTCACCGGCATGCATGAAGCCGCGCTGTTCCAAGTGCCGATGCCGCTGCACTTTGGCCTGAGCTTCTCGTGGGCCCTGTTCATTCCGATGCTGGTGATCTATCTGGTGACTTCGCTGGAAGCCATCGGTGACGTCACGGCCACCAGCAAAGTCTCGCGCCAGCCGGTCGAAGGCCCGCTGTGGATGCAGCGCATCAAGGGTGGCGTGCTGGTCAACGGTGCCAACTCGCTGCTGGCCGGTGTGTTCAACACCTTCCCAAGCTCGATCTTTGCGCAGAACAACGGCGTCATTCAGCTGACCGGCATCGCCAGTCGCCATATCGGTGTGTGGATTGCCATTATGCTGGTGCTGCTGGGCCTGTTCCCCAGCGTTGCCGGTGTGATCCAGGCAGTGCCTGAACCAGTGCTCGGTGGCGCAGCCATGGTGATGTTCGGCGCGGTAGCAGCGTCGGGTATCAACATCCTGGCCAGCACCCGCCTGGACCGTCGGGCACTGCTCATCATCTCGGTATCCCTGGCCCTGGGCCTGGGCGTGGCACAGGTGCCGGAGTTCCTGGCGCACATGCCGGCGGCGCTGCGCAACGTGCTGGAGTCGGGCGTGGCCACCGGCGGCATCTGCGCCCTGGTGCTGAACTGGTTCCTGCCAGAGAGCAAGGGCCAGGCCTGACGCATACTACCGTTGGCCCGAAAAGCCCGCGCCGACAGGTGCGGGCTTTTTTGCTTTATCATGGCCCCATTCCTTTGCACGAGCTTTCCATGAAATTCGCCATCGCGGTTTTTTCCCCGGCCCATGCGCCCTCCTCGCGTCGCGCCCTGCGCTTCGCTGAGGCAGTGCTGGCCGCTGGGCACGAGATTGCCCGGCTGTTCTTCTACCAGGACGGGGTACACAGCGCCTCGGCCAATATCGTTGCCCCCCAAGATGAACTGGACGTTGCTGCCCAATGGCGCACCTTCATCGATAACCATCAGCTGGATGCCGTAGTCTGCATCGCCGCAGCCCTGCGTCGAGGCGTACTGGATGAGAGCGAAGCCAACCGCTACCAGCGCCCGGCCGTAAACCTGCCGGCCCCTTGGGAGCTGTCGGGCCTCGGCCAGTTGCATGAGGCGGCACAAGTGGCCGACCGCCTGGTCTGCTTCGGAGGTGATTGAGATGGCCAAATCCCTGTTGATCATCAGCCGCCAGGCGCCCTGGAACGGCCCCAGCGCCCGTGAGGCCCTGGATATCGCCCTGGCCGGCGGCGCCTTCGATTTGCCCCTGGGCATGCTCTTTCTCGATGATGGCGTATTCCAACTCGCCCCCGGCCAGCAGCCAGGCGCACTGCAACAGAAAAATCTCGCCGCCAATCTCCAGGCGCTGCCGATGTTCGGTGTCGAGGAGCTGTTCGCCTGCGGCCACAGCCTGGCCGAGCGCGGCCTGGCGGGGGATGCGCTGGAGCTGCCGGTCGAGGTGCTGGATAGCGCAGCCCTGACCGCCCTGATTGCCCGTTTCGACCAGGTGGTAACGCTCTGATGACGACTTTGCATGTAATCAGTCATTCGCCCTTCGGCGACAATCGCCTGGACAGCTGCCTGCGCCTGCTGGGCGCGGATGACGCACTGCTACTGTGCGGCGATGCTGTTTATGCCCTGCGCGCCGGCAGTGAGCCTAGGCTCAAGCTCGAAGCTGCCGCCGTGGGTAACCGCCTTTACGCGCTCGCCGAGGATTTGCAGGCCCGCGCCATCGACAGCGCGCTGGCCAAGCCCGTGGACTACCCGGCCTTCGTCGAACTGTCACTGCACTACCACAAGGTCAACAGCTGGCTATGAGCAACCTCACTGTCGGCGATCAGCAGATCGCCCTGGACAAGGACGGCTTTCTGGCCGACTTGCAAGCGTGGTCCCCGGAGGTCGCCCAGGCGCTGGCCGCACGCGAGAACATTGCGCTGACACCTGAGCACTGGGAGGTACTGGAAGTGCTGCGCCAGTTCTACGACGAGTTCCAGCTGTCACCGGCCACCCGCCCGCTGATCAAGTACACCGCCCTCAAGCTAGGCCCGGAAAAAGGCAACAGTCCGCACCTCAATCGTCTGTTCAACGGCACTCCCGCCAAACTCGCCGCCAAGCTGGCGGGCCTGCCAAAGCCGACCAACTGCATATGACCATCGCTCGTCCACTCACTTTGCAAACCCCGGCCGAACATCCCTTCGCTGAATTCGTGCGCATCCTCGGCAAAGGCAAGCGCGGCGCCCGTGGCCTTACCCGTGAGGAGGCGCGCACGGCCATGACTCTGCTGCTCGAGGGCAAGGTCGAAGACACCCAACTGGGCGCCTTCCTCATGCTGCTGCGGCACAAGGAGGAAAGCGCCGAGGAGCTCGCCGGCTTCACCGAGGCCTTACGCGCTCACCTGCAGCCCCCTGCCATCAACGTGGACCTGGATTGGCCCACGTACGCCGGCAAGAAGCGCCACCTGCCTTGGTACCTGCTTGCGGTCAAATGCCTGGCGGGTAACGGGGTGCGCATTCTCCTGCATGGCGGCGGAGCGCACACCGCGGGACGCCTGTACACCGAGCAATTGCTTGACCTGCTGGACATCCCTCTGTGCCGTGACTGGCCCGCCGTGGCCCAGGCCCTGGACGAGCGCTGCCTGGCCTTCGCACCGTTGCAGGACTGGGCCCCGCAACTGCAGCGCATGATCGACCTGCGCAACACCTTGGGGCTGCGCTCGCCGATCCACTCGCTGGCCCGGGTGCTCAATCCGCTGGGCGCACGCTGCGGCCTGCAAAGCATCTTCCATCCCGGTTACCAGGCTGTGCATCGCGAGGCGAGCCGTCTACTGGGCGACCATGCCGTGGTGATCAAGGGCGACGGCGGGGAGATCGAGGTCAACCCCGATGTGATCAGCCATCTCTATGGCACCACCGCCGGCGCAGCCTGGGACGAAGAATGGCCGGCGCTGAGTGCCCAGCGCCACGTCAAGCCAGCCACCCTGCAACCTGAGCACCTGTTGAAGGTATGGCGTGGCGAAGCCGAGGACAGCTATGGCGAACTGGCAGTGCTGGCGACCATCGCGATCGCCCTGCGTGGGCTTGGCCAAAGCCGTGAGCAGGCCTTCGAAACCGCACGCAGCTACTGGGCGCAACGCAAAAGCATCGAATAAATCGATCTGATCACTGCAGTCTTTGCGCTATTTATTCGAACAGAGTTGCCTAGACTGAGCTCCAACGACAAACGACTATGTTCCGAGGAGCTCACCATGGGCCTTTTAATCGACGGCCGCTGGCATGACCAGTGGTATCAGAACAGCAAGGACGGCGCATTCCAGCGCGAGAACGCCCAACGCCGCAATCAACTACCTGCCGCCGAAGCCGGGCGCTACCACTTGTACGTCTCCCTGGCCTGTCCCTGGGCTCACCGCACCTTGATCTTCCGTGCCCTCAAGGGCCTGGAACCGCTGATCGATGTCTCTGTAGTGAGTTGGCTGATGGGCGAGCATGGCTGGACCTTCGATCGTCAGCACGGCTCCACCGGCGACCACCTGGACGACCTGCAGTACCTCCACCAGCGCTATACCCAGGATGACCCACACTACACCGGCCGCGTGACGGTACCGGTGCTGTGGGACAAACAGCAAAAGCGCATCGTCAACAACGAGTCGGCAGAGATCATCCGCATTTTCAACAGCGCCTTCGATGAGCTGACAGGCAACCGGCTGGATCTCTACCCCGAGCCGCTTCGCCCAACCATCGATGCACTCAACGAACGCATCTACCCGGCAGTGAACAACGGCGTGTACCGTGCAGGCTTCGCCACCACCCAAGAGGCCTACGAGGCGGCGTTCGATCAAGTGTTCGCTGAACTGGATCACCTCGAGACCCTGTTGGGCCGTCAACGTTACCTGGCGGGGGAATATCTCACCGAGGCCGACGTACGTCTGTTCACTACCCTGGTGCGCTTCGACGCCGTGTACCACGGCCACTTCAAGTGCAACCTGCGTCGCCTGACCGACTACCCGAACCTGTCCAACTGGCTGCGCGAGCTGTACCAGTGGCCGGGCGTGGCCGGGACCGTGAACATGGAGCACATCCAGAAGCACTATTACATGAGCCACAAGACCATCAACCCGAATGGCATCGTGCCCAAAGGACCGCTGCAGGATTTCAACCAGCCGCATGACCGCGAGCGACTGGCGGGCAAAGGCATCTGGCAGGCTTGAAACAGCTGGGGCCGCTTAGCGGCCCCAATCATGTCACCCTTGTTGTGATCCTTCGAACCACGCCAGCTTCTCGCGTAGCCGCACCACCTCCCCGACAATCACCAGCGTCGGCGCATGCACTTCATGACGCGCCACCAGCTCCGGCAGATCCGCCAGGGTCCCAGTGAATACCCGCTGGTTACGTGTGGTCCCCTGTTGCACCAACGCCGCCGGGGTACTGGCCGCGCGGCCATGGCGAATCAGTTCGGCGCAGATAGTCGGCAGGCCGACCAGGCCCATGTAGAACACCAGAGTCTGGGCAGGCGCCACCAGATCATCCCAAGGCAAGTTGCTGGTGCCATCCTTCAGATGCCCGGTGACGAAGCGCACCGACTGGGCATAATCCCGATGGGTCAGCGGAATTCCGCCATAAGCTGAGCAACCACTGGCCGCGGTGATGCCCGGTACCACCTGAAACGGGATACCCTCCTCGGCCAGCTCTTCGATCTCCTCACCACCACGGCCGAAGATGAACGGGTCGCCGCCCTTCAGGCGCAGCACTCGCTTGCCCTGGCGCGCCAGGTCCACCAGCAGGCGATTGATCTGCTCCTGCGGCACCGCATGATCGGCGCGGCGCTTGCCAACGTAGATCCGCTCGGCATCACGTCGGCACATCTCGATGATCGCCGGCGCCACCAGTCGGTCATACAGCACCACGTCGGCCTGCTGCATCAGGCGCAAGGCACGGAAGGTCAGCAGGTCCGGGTCACCCGGGCCGGCACCGACCAGATACACCTCTCCCCCTTGCTGCACCGGCGCACCATCGACCTTCGCCTGCAACAGGCGCTCGGCCTCGCTGCCCTGCCCGGCCAACTGGCGTTCGGCGATCGGCCCCTGGAAGACATCCTCCCAGAAACCTCGACGCTGGTTGACGTCCGGATACAACGCCTTGACCTTGTCGCGAAAACGCGCGGCCAAACCGGCCAGCTCGCCATAGGCGGCTGGAATCCAGGCCTCCAGGCGCGCCCGGATAAGCCGCGCCAGCACCGGCGCATCGCCGCCACTGGACACGGCCACCACCAAGGGCGAACGATCGACGATCGCAGGGAAGATCACCGTGCACAGGGCCGGCGCATCCACCACGTTGACCGGCAGGCTGCGCGCCTGGGCATCGGCAGAGACCTGGGCATTGAGCACGGAGTCGTCGGTGGCGGCGATCACCAACCGGCAACCGACCAGGTCGCCTGGCTGATAACCGCGCACCAAGACCTCACCGCCACCCTCGCGGGCCAGCGCGGCCAGCTGGCCGTCGACCTCCGGTGCCACTACCCGCAGCGCGGCGCCGGCGTCGGCCAGCAGACGCGCCTTGCGCAGGGCGATCTCACCGCCACCGACGACCAGTACCCGACCACCCTGCAGCTTGTGGAACAGCGGCAGGTAATCCATTTAGCGGATGACCTCGACACCACCCATGTAGGGCTTGAGCACTTCCGGCACGCGAATCGAGCCATCGGCCTGCTGATAGTTCTCCAGCACCGCCACCAGGGTGCGGCCGACCGCCAGGCCTGAGCCGTTGAGGGTATGCACCAGCTCAGGCTTGCCGGTCTCCGGATTGCGCCAGCGGGCCTGCATGCGGCGGGCCTGGAAGTCGCCGCAGTTCGAGCAGGAGCTGATCTCGCGGTACTTGCCCTGGCTCGGCACCCAGACTTCCAGATCGTAGGTCTTCACCGCGCTAAAGCCCATGTCGCCGGTGCACAGGGCCAGGACACGGTACGGCAGCTCCAAGGCCTGCAGCACGCGCTCGGCGTTGGCGGTCAGGCCTTCGAGCGCTTCCATCGACTTGGACGGCTCGACGATCTGCACCATCTCGACCTTGTCGAACTGGTGCTGGCGGATCATGCCACGGGTATCGCGCCCCGAAGCACCGGCTTCGCTGCGGAAGCACGGAGTGTGGGCGACGAACTTGATCGGCAGTTGCTTGGCATCGATGATCTCGCCGGCGACGATGTTGGTCAGCGACACTTCGGCGGTCGGAATCAGGTAGAAGTCCGCCTCGCCTTCACGGGCGATCTTGAACAGGTCTTCCTCGAACTTCGGCAGCTGGCCGGTGCCCTGCAGGGCCGGCGCTTGCACCAGATACGGGGTATAGGCCTCCTCGTAGCCGTGCTCGCTGGTGTGCAGGTTGATCATGAACTGGGCCAAGGCGCGGTGCATGCGGGCGATCGGGCCACGCAGCAGGGCAAAGCGTGCGCCGGAGAGCTTGGCCGCAGTCTCGAAGTCCAGGCCGCCGCTGATCTCGCCCAGCGCCACGTGGTCCTTGATCTCGAAATCGAAGTCACGCGGGGTACCCCAACGGCGCACCTCGACGTTGGCCTCCTCGTCCGGGCCGACCGGAACGCTGGCGTCCGGCAGGTTGGGGATGGTCAACACGATGGCGTCGAGTTCGGCCTGGATGGCATCCAGCTCTGCCTTGCCCTCGGCCAGCTCGCCAGCCATGCGCTCGACATCCGCCATCAGCGGCGCGATGTCTTCACCCTTGGCCTTGGCCTGGCCGATCGACTTGGAACGAGCGTTACGCTCGGCCTGCAGTTGCTCGGTACGGGTCTGCACGGCCTTACGGCGCTCTTCTAGGGATTCGATGCGCGCGACATCCAGGCTGAAGCCACGGGAGGCCAGGCGATCCGCCACTTCCTGAAGTTGGCCGCGTAACAGTTTGGAATCGAGCATATCGTTCTCTCGTTATGTGAGTGTTGGTTCAGAATTTGGTCAGCGACAGGCCGGCCCAAGTGGCAAGCAGCCCGCCGATTACGCTAATACCGGTATAGCCCAAGGCCAGCGGAACTTGCCCACTTTCCATCAGGCGCACGGTATCGAGCGAGAAAGAAGAAAAAGTCGTCAGGCCACCCAGAAAGCCGACGATCAGCCCGGCGCGCAGCTCGACCGGCGCCAGCGGCTTGTGCAGGAACAAGCCATAGAGCAGGCCGATCAGCAGGCAGCCGATCAGGTTGACCGCCAGCGTACCGAGATAGAAGTGGCGTGGCCAGTGGGCCGCCACCCAATTGCTGGTGGCAAAGCGCAACAAGGTTCCGGCGATACCGCCCGCACTGACCGCGGCAATGAGAGCGATCATGGCTTTCTCCGTTGCCGGGGGCTGGTGCGGTCCAACTCGGCCAGGTGGCGCAGTTTTTCCCCTATCTTGAGCTCCAGGCCCCGGGGTACCGGCTGGTAGTACTGGCGTGGCTCGAGCTGTTCGGGGAAGTAGTCTTCGCCTGCGGCGTACGCATCGGGTTCATCGTGGGCGTAGCGGTATTCCTCGCCATATCCCAGCTGTTTCATCAACTTGGTCGGAGCGTTGCGCAAGTGCAACGGCACTTCCAGGGAGCCGTGCTCGGCGGCCTCGCGCATGGCAGCCTTGAAGCCCATGTACACGGCATTGCTCTTCGGCGCACAGGCGATGTAGGTAATGGCCTGGGCCACCGCTAGCTCGCCCTCGGGGCTGCCCAGACGCTCCTGCACGTCCCAGGCAGCCAGGCACAGGCTCAAGGCGCGAGGATCGGCGTTGCCGATGTCCTCGCTGGCCATGCGCACCACTCGACGAGCGATGTACAGCGGATCGCAGCCGCCATCGAGCATACGCGCATACCAGTACAACGCCGCATCGGGATTGGAGCCACGCACAGACTTGTGCAACGCCGAGATCTGGTCGTAGAAGGCCTCGCCCCCCTTGTCAAAGCGACGCCGGCTGTCGCCGAGTAAGCTCTGCAACAGATCGACGCCGATCTCGCCGCCATCCTCAGCGAGATCCGAAGCGTTCTCCAGCAAATTGAGCATCCGCCGGCCATCGCCGTCAGCTGCCGCCATCAGCATTTTGAAAGCTTCGTCACCGACACTCAGCTGGCGTGCACCAAGGCCGCGTTCCTCGGTCAGGGCGCGGTTGACCAACTTGCGCAAGGCCGCTTCGTCCAGGCTCTTGAGCACATAAACCCGAGCCCGAGACAGCAAGGCGTTGTTCAATTCGAACGAGGGGTTCTCGGTGGTGGCACCGATGAAGATCAGCGTGCCGTCTTCCACATAAGGCAGAAAGGCATCCTGCTGGGACTTGTTGAAGCGGTGCACCTCATCGACGAACAGGATGGTCCGGCGACCATACTGGCCCGCCTGCTGCTTGGCCACCTCAACCGCCTGGCGGATCTCCTTGACCCCGGCCAGCACCGCCGACACCGTCTCGAAGTGAGCGTCGCAGAACTGCGCCAACAACCGCGCCAGGGTGGTCTTGCCCACTCCAGGCGGCCCCCAGAAGATCATCGAGTGCAGCGCGCCCTGTTCCAGCGCCTCACGCAGCGGCTTGCCACGCGCCAGCAAGTGCTCCTGGCCGACGTACTCGTCCAGGTTGGACGGACGCAGCCGGGCGGCCAGTGGCTGGGCGACAGGTTCGCTTCGAAACAGGTCCATGATGCGCTCTCATTACTCCTGGATGACGTCGGCGCCTTCCGGGATCTTGAACTGGAACTTGCTCGCCGGGATCGCCTCGTTGGCCTTGACCCCGTTGAACAGGATATTGGTGCGCTGGCCCACGCTGTCGACCAGTTGCATGTCGTTGATCAGACCTCGGCGGAACGACACACGCAGGGAGTCGAACAAGGTGTCCTTGGTCTTGGGTTTCAAGGTGAAGTCCATGACTTCGCCTTGCTCCTTGGAGGTGATATCGAAGCTCTGGCTGATCTTGGACACATCACCGGACAGCAACAGCGCCGGGGTCTGGTTCAGACGCACGTCGAGCTTCTTGATGGTGGCCTGCTCCAGGTCCGGGTCCCACAGGGTGACCTTCTGCCCGTCGGACACCACCACCTGCTCCTGAGGCGCATCAGTGTGCCAGTAGAACAGGCCTGGGCGCTTGACGGACATCTCGCCACTGGTTTCCTGCAAGCTCGTGCCGCTGGCATCGAGGGTAAGTTGTGAGAAACGAGCCGAGATGGTCTGCGACTTCTCCAGCAACTGGGTCAGGCGTGCAACGTCCTTCTCATCGGCCTGGGCCGATACAGCGCCCAGGGCCAGGGCAGAAACCAACAGCATGCGAATCGCGCGCATGGGAGTCCTCGTTGAACAGTGAGTGGGCCGGGCGCCGCCTTCGACGTCCGGCAAGGTGATCATCAATCGCGTGGGCCGCCCGGGGCAATCACTTCCCGCGAGCCGTTGCTGTTCATGGGGGTGACCACACCGGCCATCTCCATCGCCTCGATCATCCGCGCGGCGCGGTTATAGCCGATCTTCAACTTGCGCTGCACCGCGGAAATGGACGCCCGACGACTTTCCAGTACGAACTGCACGGCTTCGTCGTACAACGCATCGGCTTCCGGATCGTCGCCATCGCCGCCGCCACCGCCGCCGCCCTCGAAGCCGCTACCGGCTTCCTCGACGCCGTTGAGGATGTCGTCGTTGTAGTCCGGCGCGCCGCGCAGCTTCCAGGCTTCGACGACCCGGTGCACCTCGTCGTCGGAGACGAACGCACCATGCACACGGATCGGCAGGCTGGTGCCTGGCGGCATGTAGAGCATGTCACCGTGACCGAGCAACTGCTCGGCACCACCCTGGTCGATGATGGTCCGGGAGTCGATCTTGCTGGACACCTGGAACGCCATCCGGGTCGGAATGTTGGCCTTGATCAGGCCGGTGATCACATCCACCGACGGACGCTGGGTGGCAAGAATCAGGTGAATACCGGCGGCCCGCGCTTTCTGGGCGATACGGGCGATCAGCTCTTCGACCTTCTTGCCGACGATCATCATCATGTCGGCGAATTCGTCGACGATCACCACGATGGTCGGCAGCGTCTTCAGCGCAGGCGGCTCGTCGTCCATACTCTCGCGGCGGTACAGCGGGTCGTGGATGACCTCGCCGGCCTCCTGGGCGTCCTTGATCTTGCGGTTGAAGCCCGCCAGGTTCCGCACGCCCATGGCGGCCATCAGCTTGTAGCGCCGCTCCATCTCGGCCACGCTCCAGCGCAGTGCATTGGCGGCGTCCTTCATGTCGGTGACCACCGGGCAGAGCAGATGCGGAATACCCTCGTAGATCGACAACTCGAGCATCTTCGGGTCGATCATGATCAACCGCGCATCTTCAGGACTGGATTTGAACAGGATCGACAGGATCATGGCGTTGACACCCACCGACTTACCGGAACCGGTGGTACCGGCCACCAGCAGGTGCGGCATCTTGGCAAGGTCGGTGATCACCGGCTTGCCGCCGATGTCATGGCCCAGGGCAAGGGTGACCGGCGACTTTTGCTCGTCGTACTGCGGCGTGGACAGCACCTCGGAGAAACGCACCATCTGCCGGTTTTCGTTGGGGATCTCGATACCCACGGTGGTCTTGCCCGGGATGACTTCAACCACGCGCACGCTGGTCACTGCCAGCGAACGCGCCAGGTCCTTGGCCAGGTTGGCGATGCGGCTGACCTTCACGCCGGCGGCCGGCTGGATCTCGTAACGCGTGATCACCGGACCCGGATGGATCGAGTCCACCGCAACTTCGACGCCGAACTCCTTGAGCTTGATTTCCAGCAATTGGCCGACACCGGCCAGGGATTCTGGCGAGTACTCGATCTTCTTCTGCTCGGCCGGGTCGAGAATGGAGATTGACGGCAAGGTACCTTCCACGGCGCTGTCGACGAACAGCGGTGCCTGCTTCTCCTTCATCACCCGCTTGCTCGGCTCAGGCGCCTTGACCGGGGTTGGCGGCATGATCACCGGGGCGACCGGTTGCTCGCGTGGCACCACAGGTTCGCGTGGCAGCACAGGCCGGGCGGGCGTTTCGTCACGTTCGCTGATGCGTTCGCGCGGCTGAGTCTTGATCGACTCGCGCTTTTCGGCGGCCATCGGCGCCACGTCGAGGATCGGCTCATCCACCTCGCGCAGTTGCGCAACCAGGCGCTTGCGCTCGTTGCGCGCTTCCCACCAACGGTTGGCCGCGCTCTGCACCAGTTCGAACAGATCGAGCGTGATCTTGCCGGTAATGTCCATCACCTTGAACCAGGACAAGTCGGTGAAGACCGTCAGGCCGAACAGGAACAGGGCGATGAACATCAAGGTGCTGCCCTGCACGTTCAACAGGTTGCGCGCCAGATCGCCCAGGCTCTCGCCCAAGGCACCACCGGCAGAGAACGGCATGCTCGCCGGTGGATGGAAATGGATATGCGCCAGCGCCGCGCCCGACAGCACCAGGAATACCAACCCGATCAACCGCCAGGAAAACAGCCAGCCGCTCCACTGCCAGGGCTGGTGACGCTCGCGGAAGATCTGCCAGGTCTTGATCGCCAGCAGCAACGGGAAGATATAGGCGAAGTAGCCCAGCACCATGAACAGGATATCGGCAAAGTAGGCACCGGCGCGGCCAGCGGCGTTCTGCACCTGTTCGGCATTGCTGGTGTGACTGAAGCCCGGGTCCGACGTGTCGTAGGTCAGCAGTGCCATCCACAGGTACAGGCACAGGGCGCCGACAGCGATCAGCGCACCTTCCTTGAGGCGGTAATGCAACTGCTGTCGCCACAGGGGCACGGGCAAAGGGGGCGGGGTTGCGGTGGATTTCTTCAAAACGCGTCTATTCCTGCGCTTGCTGCGCGTCCAGTAGTGATCGACCTGGTGTCCGGTCAATGAACCACTACTTTTAACATTACTGCCCGCCAGCCGCCATGGCGGCACGCCAGGTGAGGCTGGAGCGGCGCGGATTTCCTATGGGTGCAATTTGAGCACGCATTTTCTTTCGTGACAAAGGCTTATGCTGTGTTTTTGCACAGGTATGACAGCAAATGTGCCGGATGGTGCCGATGGACGCCTGAATGGGCAGGAAATTACCTCGCAAAGTGCCAGCCTGCACCCCAGACGCGCCAACGGCTGACACCACAAGGCCACACATTGACCTCAAACCAACAGCGCGCCATGCTGGTTGCCCTCCCCTCCCCCACCGCCGAAAGACCATGCTCACCTGGCTGACCCGCGACTCGTTGACCTTCCCGCCCCTGGAAAAAGCCCTGCACGACCCCAACGGCCTGCTGGCCGCAGGCGGCGACCTGACGCCGGAGCGTTTGGTGCAAGCTTATCGCCATGGCTGCTTCCCGTGGTACCAGGATGGCCAACCGATCCTGTGGTGGTCACCGGACCCTCGCACCGTGCTTTTCCCGGACGAGCTGCACGTATCGCGCTCATTGGCCAAGTTCATCCGCCAAGGCCATTACCAGGTCAGCTTCGACACCGACTTCCCCGCCGTCATCGCCGCCTGCGCCGAGCCACGCGATTATGCCGACGGCACCTGGATCACCGACAACATGCAGGCGGCCTATTGCGAACTGCACCGACGTGGCATCGCCCACTCGGTCGAGGTGCGCCGCGATGGTCAACTGGTGGGCGGGCTATATGGCCTGGCCATGGGCCGACTATTTTTCGGCGAGTCAATGTTCAGCCGCGCCGACAATGCGTCCAAGGTCGGCTTCGTAGCCCTGGTCGAGCACCTCAAAGCCGCCGGATTCGTGCTGATCGACTGCCAGATGCCGACCAACCACCTGCACAGCCTCGGCGCGCGCGCCATCAGCCGGGCCCGCTTTGCAGAGCACCTGGCACGCTATCTCGACACCCCAAGCACGGCGACCTGGGCTCGCTAGGCGAGTTCTGCCAGCTGGCTTACACTTAAGTCAAAGTCTTACCGAGGGGTTGATCATGACAGAGCTGGCGCGGTTGAAGTTCTATGCCACTCAACCCCACTCCTGCAGCTATCTGCCAGAGGAGCAGGCCACTACGCTGTTCCTGGATCCCAGCCAACCGATGGACGTGCATGTGTATGCCGACCTGTCGGAAATGGGCTTTCGCCGCAGTGGCGATCACCTTTACCGCCCACATTGCCAGAACTGCAACGCATGCGTACCCGCGCGCATTCCGGCTGCGCGCTTCATCCCCAACCGCCAGCAACGGCGCATCCTCAAACGCAACGCCGATCTGACCGTCACCGCCGCCCGCCCGGCGTTTCGCGAAGAATATTTCGACCTGTACCGCCGCTACATCGAGCAACGCCATGCCGATGGCGACATGTATCCACCCAGCCGTGACCAGTTCTCCACCTTCCTGGTGCGCGACCTGCCGTTCTGCTGGTTCTATGAGTTCCGCCTGGAAGGCAAACTGATGGCAGTGGCCGTGAGCGATCTGTTGCCCAACGGCCTGTCGGCGGTCTACACCTTCTATGAGCCCGAGCAAGAGCGCCGCAGCCTGGGGCGCTATGCCATCCTCTGGCAGATCACAGAAGCCCTGCGGCAAAACCTCGATGCGGTCTACCTCGGCTACTGGATCAAAAACTGCAAGAAAATGAACTACAAGACCCAGTACCGGCCCATTGAACTGCTGATCAACCAGCGCTGGGTTACCCTCAATTGAAAGCATTGGCTTGAAACACAGTTTTCGGGCATAATCCACGCCACTTTTTTGCCCGGTGCAGTTGCGTATCGGGCCATTCACTGGATACCGAGGGCTTTACTGCATGTCGAAAGAAGACAGCTTCGAAATGGAAGGTACTGTCGTCGACACCCTGCCCAACACCATGTTCCGCGTGGAGTTGGAAAACGGGCACGTCGTAACCGCGCACATCTCCGGAAAGATGCGCAAGAACTACATCCGCATTCTCACTGGCGACAAGGTCCGCGTCGAACTGACGCCATATGACCTGAGCAAGGGCCGCATCACCTATCGCGCCCGATGAGTCTCAGCCAATAAAAAGCCCGGCCAATGTGCCGGGCTTTTTTTGTGCTCACTCGAATGCAGAAGGTCGCTTTCTGCTGTTTTGGCGACAGAAGGCCACTCCCACAGGAAAAGCCTTAATGTCGCGAAAGGGGCTGCAAGCAGCCCAGACCTCATGCAACCTCAGCCGTGGTCTCGAAGTCGAACACCAGCTCGCCATCACGCAGGTCGACATGCACCACGCCGCCATGCTCGGAGAGCTCGCCGAACAGGATCTCTTCAGCCAGCGGCCGCTTGATCTTGTCCTGGATGAGCCGCGCCATCGGCCGCGCCCCCATCTGCACGTCATAACCAGAAGCCGCCAGCCAACCGCGGGCATCATCACTGACTTCCAGCAGCACGCGCTTGTCTTCCAGCTGCGCCTGCAGCTCGATGAGGAACTTGTCGACGATGCTCTTGATGGTTTCGTGGCTCAGGCGGCCGAACTGGATGATGGTGTCCAGACGGTTGCGGAACTCCGGCGTGAAGCTCTTGCGGATCACCTCCATAGCGTCGGACGTGTGGTCCTGCTGAGTGAACCCGATCGAGGCCCGCGCGGCAGTTTCAGCACCGGCGTTGGTGGTCATGATCAGGATCACGTTGCGGAAGTCCGCCTTGCGCCCATTGTTATCGGTCAGGGTTCCGTGATCCATCACCTGCAGCAGCAGGTTGAAGACTTCCGGGTGGGCCTTCTCGATCTCATCGAGCAACAGCACACAATGCGGCTGCTTGGTGATCGCTTCGGTCAGCAGACCACCCTGGTCGAACCCGACATAGCCAGGAGGCGCACCGATCAGACGCGATACGGTATGCCGCTCCATGTACTCGGACATGTCGAAGCGCACCAGCTCCACCCCAAGCGCCTTGGCCAGCTGACGGGCCGCCTCGGTCTTGCCCACACCCGTGGGGCCTGCGAACAGGAACGAGCCAACCGGCTTGTCCGGCGACTTGAGCCCGGCACGGGACAGCTTGATGGCAGTGGCCAGCGAATCGATGGCGGCATCCTGACCAAACACGGTGAGCTTGAGATCGCGCTCGAGGTTGCGCAGCAGCTCCTTGTCGGAGCTGGTGACATGCTTGGGCGGGATCCGCGCGATCTTGGCGACGATGTCCTCGACCTGAGGCACATCGATGCGCTTGACGCGACTGCCCTCTGGCTGCAGGCGCTGATAGGCACCCGCCTCGTCGATCACGTCAATGGCCTTGTCCGGCATGTGCCGGTCATTGATATAGCGCGCAGCGAGTTCGGCGGCGGCGCGCAAGGCTTCGTCGCTGTACTCGATGTTGTGATGGCTCTCGAAGCGGCCCTTCAGGCCCCGCAGGATGCCCACGGTATCTTCGACCGACGGTTCGGTGACGTCGACCTTCTGGAAGCGCCGCGCCAAGGCGCGGTCCTTCTCGAAAATGCCACGGAATTCCTGGAAAGTGGTCGAGCCGATGCAGCGGATGTCGCCCGACGACAGCAGCGGCTTGAGCAGGTTGGAGGCATCCATCACGCCGCCGGATGCAGCACCTGCACCGATGATGGTGTGGATCTCGTCGATGAACAGAATGGCCTGCGGACGCTTGCGCAGCTCACCGAGCAACGCCTTGAAGCGCTTCTCGAAATCGCCGCGGTACTTGGTACCGGCCAGCAATGCGCCAAGGTCCAGGGAATACACCACGCTCTGGGCCAGCAGATCCGGTACTTGGCCGTCCACGATGCGCTTGGCCAGACCTTCGGCAATGGCCGTCTTGCCCACGCCAGCCTCGCCGACCAGCAGCGGGTTGTTCTTGCGCCGACGAGCAAGAATCTGCGCGACGCGCTCGACCTCCTGCTCACGCCCCACCAGCGGATCGATGCGGCCCAGACGGGCCAGTTCGTTCAGGTTGCTGGCATAAGCATCCAGCGGATTGCTCGAGGAAGCGGATTCGCCGCCCTCCTCGTCCTGCATGTCCTGATCGTTTTCGCTGTGCGAGCCGTGGCCCGGCACCTTGGAGATGCCATGGGCGATGTAGTTGACCACGTCGATGCGTGCAACGCTCTGCTGCTTGAGCAGAAACACGGCCTGGCTTTCCTGCTCGCTGAAGATCGCCACCAGCACGTTGGCGCCGGTGACTTCGCGCTTGCCGGAGCTCTGCACATGGAACACGGCACGCTGGAGCACACGCTGGAAGCCCAGGGTCGGCTGAGTCTCGCGGTCCTCGTCATGGACAGGGATCAGCGGCGTGGTGGAATCGATGAACTCTTGCAGGTCGTGCTTGAGCTTGTCGAGATTGGCGCCACAGGCGCGCAGAACGGTCGCGGCGGCCTCATTGTCAAGGAGTGCTAGCAGCAGGTGCTCGACGGTCATGAACTCATGACGCTTCGAACGAGCCTCCTTGAAGGCCAGATTGAGGGTGACTTCGAGCTCGCGGTTTAACATAGCTTCACCTCATACCCAAGTGGTCGGCGATTAACCGTCCTTCTCGATTTCACAGAGTAGCGGATGCTGGCTTTCCCTGGCGTATTGGTTGACCTGCATGGCCTTTGTCTCGGCGATGTCACGGGTAAACAATCCGCACACTGCCCGCCCTTCGGTATGGACGGTCAGCATGATCTTGGTCGCCAGCTCGCGGTTCAGATTGAAGAACGTCTCGAGCACTTCGACGACGAAATCCATTGGCGTGTAGTCATCGTTGAACAAAACCACCTTGTACATCGGTGGCGCCTGCAGGATCGGCTTGGCTTCCTGTACCGCCAGACCGGAGCCGTCGTCCTCGTTAGATTGCGGGCGATCCTGATTGAATGTTAGTCGAATCTGGCTGAGTGGTTGCATGGAAAGAATTTCATCATAACGACAAGTTAAGGTGATGGTTTGACCGCGTAGGCCGCTGCCGGCGCGGGGGCCGTCTGACCTTGACTATCGGCAAAACGGTGTTACAACCAATAAGAACCCACCGTGGTCGATAAAGATCCGCGCAGTCAACCAGATTTTTTCGCATGGTTCGTATGCGGATGACGTGGATGATACTCCAGTGATGGAGTCCTTTGCAGAGGGACATGAGGATGGCGAGCGGTAAAGTCAAGTGGTTCAACAATGCCAAGGGCTATGGATTCGTCAACGAGGAGGGCAAGAGCGAAGACCTGTTCGCCCACTATTCGCATATCCAGATGGACGGCTACAAGACACTCAAGGCTGGCCAGTCCGTGACCTTCGACATCGTCCAGGGACCCAAGGGGCTGCACGCCGTCAACATCTGCGGCGCCGGCGCCACGGCATCGAAAGTCGAAGTCCAGCCGGTCGAGAGCATCGTCCAGGCCTGATCCACCCCTGACCTTCTGCAGGCACATCGGCAACCGGCCAGCCCCGCAAGGGCTGGCCGGTTTTCATTGCCCTCACATGTGCTTGATCATCTCATCACCAAAGCCGGAGCTGCTGACCAACTTGGCGCCGTCCATCAGGCGCTCGAAGTCGTAGGTCACGGTCTTGGCCGCGATGGCGCCGTTGGTTCCCTTGATGATCAGGTCGGCTGCCTCGGTCCAGCCCATGTGGCGCAGCATCATTTCGGCCGACAGAATCACCGAGCCCGGATTGACCTTGTCTTGCCCGGCATACTTGGGCGCCGTACCATGGGTCGCCTCGAACATCGCGACGGTGTCGGACAGGTTGGCGCCCGGGGCGATACCGATGCCTCCGACCTCGGCCGCCAGGGCGTCGGAAAGGTAGTCGCCGTTGAGATTCAGGGTGGCGATCACATCGTACTCGGCCGGTCGCAGCAGGATCTGCTGGAGCATGGCGTCGGCAATCGCATCTTTGACCACGATCTGGCGCCCGGTCTTGGGGTTCTTGAAGCTCATCCACGGGCCGCCATCGAGCAGCTCGGCCTTGAATTCGTCCCGTGCCACCTCGTAGCCCCAATCCTTGAAGGCTCCTTCGGTGAACTTCATGATGTTGCCCTTGTGCACCAGAGTCACCGACTCGCGGTCGTTGTCCACGGCATACTGTAGCGCCTTGCGCACCAGGCGCTTGGTTCCCTGCTCGGAGACCGGCTTGACGCCGATGCCGCAGTTCTCGTCGAAGCGGATCTTGGTGACACCCATTTCCTCTTTGAGGAACTTGATCACTTTGTTGGCCTCGGCAGAGCCGGCCTTCCATTCGATGCCGGCATAGATGTCCTCGGAGTTCTCACGGAAGATCACCATGTCGACGTCACCAGGCTTTTTCACCGGGCTCGGCACGCCCTGGAACCACAGCACCGGACGCAGGCACACGTACAGATCCAACTGCTGGCGCAAGGCCACGTTCAGGGAACGGATACCCCCACCGACCGGCGTGGTCAGCGGCCCTTTGATCGACACCACGTAATCGCGCACGGCATCGAGGGTTTCCTGGGGCAGCCAGGTGTCCTGGTCGTAGACCTGCGTGGCCTTCTCGCCGGCATACACCTCCATCCAGGCGATCTTGCGCTTGCCGCCGTAGGCCTTCTGCACGGCAGCATCCACTACCTTGATCATCACCGGCGAAACATCGACACCGATACCGTCGCCCTCGATGTACGGGATGATGGGATTGTCGGGAACATTGAGCGAATGGTCTGCATTGACGGTGATCTTCGCGCCGTCTGCTGGAACCTTGATTTTCTGGTATCCCATGCTGCACTACTCCGCTTTTCCAGGTGTGATTGGACATCCTGCGATCCAATGAGCCTAAACCAGCTTTCCTGAGCTGCAAGCTTCACGCTGCAAGTTGCAAGCTGACCGGCAGCGACCACTGACAAGCCCACTCACAGTTTGGCAGCGCGCAGACGCCGAGGGCTGCGGCATCGCGCCACATTGCCCTTACGCCTTTCGTCTTATAGGCGGTCCGATATCACTTAGCCCGAAGGGTTTGGTATACTCCGGCCCTGACCGTAGGGTCATTGGGGCGACCCCTTGGAAAAACGCGGCTCGCCCTCGGCCAAGAATGGCCAAAAAGCCTGGGCTGTTACCGCCGCCCAGCCGTTTGACGCTCGACTGATGCATCCACCATCACCGCTCGCAAGCCTCTCGACCAATTGCCCATGGCGCTGCCAGGGCGTAGCGCCTACCCTGCGCATCTCGAGACTTCGAGCACGCTCAGCAAAACAGAGAGTTAACCCGCATGCCCACCCGTTCCAAGATCATCTATACCTTCACCGACGAAGCTCCCGCCCTCGCCACCTATTCCCTGCTGCCGATCATCGAAGCCTTCACCGCTTCGGCTGACATCTCCGTCGAAACCCGTGACATCTCCCTGGCTGGCCGTATCCTCGCGGCGTTCCCGGAGCAACTGGGCGCCGAGAAGCGCGTAGGCGATCACCTGGCGGAGCTGGGCCAGCTGGCCACCACTCCGGAAGCCAACATCATCAAGCTGCCGAACATCAGCGCCTCGGTACCGCAGCTCAAGGCCGCGATCAAGGAACTGCAAGGCAAGGGCTTCAACATCCCTGACTACGCTGACGAGCCGAGCACGGAGCAAGAAAAAGAATCCCGCGCCCGCTACGACCGCATCAAAGGCAGCGCCGTGAACCCGGTTCTGCGCGAAGGCAACTCCGACCGCCGCGCTCCGCTGTCGGTCAAGAACTACGCCCGCAAGCATCCGCACAAGATGGGCGCCTGGACTGCCGACTCCAAGTCGCACGTCGCCCACATGACCCAAGGCGATTTCTACGGCAGCGAAAAAGCCGCACTGATCGAAGGCGATGACAGCCTGCGCATCGAGCTGGTCGGCAAAGACGGCGTTACCACTGTCCTGAAAGAAAAGACCGCCGTCAAAGCCGCTGAAGTCATCGACTGCGCCGTCATGAGCCGCAAGGCCCTCAAAGTCTTCATCGCCGAGCAGATCGCCGATGCCAAGGCCTCCGGCGTGCTGCTGTCGGTCCACCTGAAAGCCACCATGATGAAGGTCTCCGACCCAATCATGTTCGGCGTCATCGTCGAAGAGTTCTACAACGACGTGCTGGCCAAGCACGCCGCAGCCCTCGCCGAAGTCGGCTTCAACGCCAACAACGGCATCGGCGACCTGTACGCCCGCATCAAGGACCTGCCAGCTGACAAGCAGGCCGAGATCGAAGCCGACATCCAGGCCCTGTACGCCGTCCGCCCGGCCCTGGCCATGGTCAACTCCGACAAGGGCATCACCAACCTGCACGTACCGAGCGACGTCATCGTCGACGCCTCGATGCCTGCGATGATCCGCGACTCGGGCAAGATGTGGAACACCGCCGGTGAACTGCAGGACGCCAAGGCCGTCATCCCGGACCGTTGCTACGCCGGCATCTACCAGGCCGTGATCGAGGACTGCAAGGCCAACGGCGCCTTCGACCCGACCACCATGGGCAGCGTACCGAACGTCGGCCTGATGGCTCAGAAGGCCGAAGAGTACGGCTCCCACGACAAGACC
This sequence comes from Pseudomonas sp. HMSC08G10, assembly GCF_001808425.1. Taxonomy (NCBI): domain Bacteria; kingdom Pseudomonadati; phylum Pseudomonadota; class Gammaproteobacteria; order Pseudomonadales; family Pseudomonadaceae; genus Pseudomonas; species Pseudomonas sp. HMSC08G10. Next base: position 50,997 of record NZ_KV793302.1, read on the forward strand.
TTCCAGATCAAGGCCGACGGCGTCGTGCGCGTGGTCGATGGCAAGGGCAAGGTGCTGCTGGAACAGAGCGTCGAAGCCGGTGACATCTTCCGTATGTGCCAGACCAAGGACGCGCCGATCCAGGACTGGGTCAAGCTGGCCGTCAACCGCGCCCGCCTGAGCAACACCCCAGCGGTGTTCTGGCTGGACCCTGCCCGCGCCCACGACGGCGTGATGATCGAGAAGGTCCAGAAATACCTGAAGGACCACGACACCAGCGGCCTGGACATCCGCATCCTGGCGCCGGTCGATGCCATCAAGTTCTCCCTGGCCCGCATCCGCGAAGGCAAGGACACCATCTCGGTGACCGGCAACGTCCTGCGCGACTACCTGACCGACCTGTTCCCGATCATGGAGCTGGGCACCAGCGCCAAGATGCTGTCGATCGTCCCGCTGATGAATGGCGGTGGCCTGTTCGAAACCGGCGCCGGCGGTTCGGCTCCGAAGCACGTGCAGCAGCTGGTCGAAGAGAACTTCCTGCGCTGGGATTCGCTGGGTGAGTTCCTGGCCCTGGCCGCTTCCCTGGAGCACCTGGGCAACACCTACGACAACCCGCGCGCCAAAGTCCTGGCCAACACCCTGGACCAGGCCACCGGCAAGTTCCTCGACACCAACAAGTCGCCATCGCGCAAAGTCGGCGGTATCGACAACCGCGGCAGCCACTTCTACCTGACCCTGTACTGGGCCGAGGCTCTGGCTGCCCAGACCGACGACGCCGCCTTGCAGGCGCGCTTCGCACCGCTGGCCAAGACCCTGGCCGAGAACGAAGCGACCATCGTCGCCGAACTGGCTGCCGTCCAGGGCAAGCCGGCCGACATCGGTGGTTACTACGCGCCGGATGCCGAGCTGACTGCCAAGGTCATGCGCCCAAGCCAGACCCTCAACAGCGCCATTGCCGCACTGTAAGGTTCTGATGTAACACCACAAACCCCGGCCACGCACCGGGGTTTGTGCTTTTTCAGCCGCAGGTTTCAAGCTGCAAACCACAAGCAAGCGCAGTCTGCATAGCATCTTGACTGGTGGCTTGCAGCTTGGACCTTGTCACTTAGGGAGAGCACCGACCGTGTCCTGGCAACCCCACATCACCGTCGCCACCATCGTCGAACACGAGGGCAAGTTCCTCTTCGTCGAAGAGTTCAAGGCCGGCCAACACGTCTTCAACCAACCTGCCGGGCATCTTGAGCCCAACGAGACCCTGACCCAGGCCGCCCTACGCGAGACCCTGGAGGAAACCGCCTGGGAAGTCGAACTCACTGGCGTGGTTGGCATCTACCTCTATACCGCCCCCAGCAATGGCGTTACCTACCAGCGCATCTGTTTCGCCGCGCGCCCTGTGCATCACCACGCCGACCGCCCCCTGGACAGCGATATTGTCCGTGCCGTCTGGCTGACCCGCGAGCAACTGCTGGCCGACCCCACACGCTGGCGCAGCGAGCTGGTACCGCGCTGTATCGACGATTACCTGGCCGGCCCACTGCATAGCCTCGCCTTGCTACGCGACTGACGTCCGGCCCTTGGCCTGATAGAATCGGAATTTTTCCCCCAGATACACACCGGTAGCCATGACCAGCCCAGCACTCAAAGACCCCGCCAAGACCCGCGTTATCGTCGGCATGTCCGGCGGCGTGGACTCTTCCGTCTCCGCCCTTTTGCTCATGGAGCAGGGCTATCAGGTGGAAGGTCTGTTCATGAAGAACTGGGAAGAGGACGACGGCACCGAATACTGCACCGCCCGCGAGGACCTGGCCGACGCCCAGGCCGTGTGCGATCGCATCGGTATCAAGCTGCATACCGCCAATTTCGCGGCCGAATACTGGGACAACGTGTTCGAGCATTTCCTGGAGGAGTACAAGGCCGGACGTACACCGAACCCGGACATCCTGTGCAACCGCGAGATCAAGTTCAAAGCCTTCCTCGACTATGCCCTGTCCCTGGGCGCCGACCTGATCGCTACCGGCCACTATGTGCGCCGCCGCGACACCGGCGAGCTCACCGAACTGCTCAAGGGGCTGGACCCGAACAAAGACCAGAGCTATTTCCTGCATGCTGTCGGCGGCAAGGAGATCGCCCGCACCCTGTTCCCGGTCGGCGAGCTGGAAAAGCCCGAAGTACGTGCCATTGCCGAGAAGCACGGCCTGGCCACGGCCAAGAAGAAAGATTCCACCGGTATCTGCTTCATCGGTGAACGCCGCTTCAGCGATTTCCTCAAGCAGTACCTACCCGCCCAGCCGGGCGACATCGAGACCACCGACGGAGAAGTCATCGGGCGTCACCACGGCCTGATGTACCACACCATCGGCCAGCGCCAGGGCCTGGGCATCGGCGGCCTGAAGGACGCCGGCGACGAGCCGTGGTACGTGCTGCACAAAGACCTGACCCGCAACGTACTGGTGGTCGGTCAAGGCAACGAACACCCTTGGCTGTTCTCCCGCGCCCTGCTCGCCTCGGAGATCTTCTGGGTCAACCCGATCGACCTGAGCAGCCCGCGCAGGCTGACCGCCAAGGTGCGCTACCGCCAGAGCGACCAGCAATGCACCCTGGAGCGCACCGAGCATGGCTATCGCGCGGTCTTCGACGAGCCGCAACGCGCTGTCACCCCGGGGCAGTCGGTGGTGTTCTATGACGGCGAGGTATGCCTGGGCGGCGGCGTGATCGAGACCGCCGAGCCTTGGAGCCCTCGCCAATGAATACTCTCCAGGAGCAGTTGGTCGCCCTGGGCGGCGTGTTCCAGGCCGCAGTGCTGGTTGACCGCATCGCCCGGACCGGCCAGGCCAGCGAGGCCAATATCGGCTGCATGCTGGGTAGCCTGTTGGTGCGTGACCCCAAGGACACCCTGGAGGTGTTCGGCGGCGATGACCTGAACCTGCGCGACGGCTACCGCGCCCTGGTCGGCGCCCTGGAGCGCGACCCCAGCAGCCTTCAGCGCGAACCGCTGCGCTATGCCCTGTCAATGCTCGGCCTGGAGCGCCAGCTGGCCAAACGGGACGACATGCTCGAGACCATCGGCAAGCGCCTGCCCCAGATCCAGGCCCAGGCCGATCATTTCGGCCTGGTTCACGATAATGTCATCGCATCCAGCGGAGCCCTGTACCAGGACACCCTGAGCACCTTGCGCCAGCGCATCCAGGTGCATGGCGACATGCGCTTCCTTCAACAGGCTGGCAATGCCTCGAAGATCCGCGCCCTGCTGCTCTCCGGCATCCGCGCTGCGCGTCTGTGGCGTCAGCTGGGTGGGCACCGCTGGCAGCTGGTGTTCAGCCGTCGCAAATTGCTCAACGAACTGTACGACATGATGCGAGGGTAAGCTGCATGCATCCAGCAGAAGCAGCACGTCGGCTTTTACGTGCTGCTTGCAGCTAGAAGCTCGCCGCCTACCTTTTTCATGTATGATATGCGCCCTTCCAAAAGCCTGACTGTCCGAGAACACCCCATGCAGCTCTCCTCGCTCACTGCGGTTTCCCCTGTAGACGGCCGCTACGCCGGCAAAACCCAGGCCTTGCGCCCCATCTTCAGCGAGTACGGCCTGATCCGTTTCCGCGCCTTGGTCGAGGTGCGCTGGCTTCAGCGTCTGGCCGCCCACCCGCAGATCGGCGAAGTGCCGGCGTTCTCCGCCGAAGCCAATGCCCTGCTGGACACCCTGGCCACCGATTTCAAACTCGAGCACGCCGAGCGCGTCAAGGAAATCGAGCGCACCACCAACCACGACGTCAAGGCCATCGAATACCTGCTCAAGGAGCAGGCCGCGACCCTGCCGGAACTGGCCAAGGTCAGCGAATTCATCCATTTCGCCTGCACCAGCGAGGACATCAACAACCTGTCCCACGCCCTGATGCTACGCGCCGGCCGTGACGAAGTGCTGCTGCCACTGATGCGCCAGATCGCCCAGGCAATCCGCGCCCTGGCCCACGCCCACGCCGACGTGCCGATGCTGTCGCGCACCCACGGTCAGCCGGCTTCGCCGACCACTCTGGGCAAAGAGCTGGCCAACGTGGTCTACCGCCTGGAGCGCCAGATCGCCCAGGTCGCCGCCGTGCCGCTGCTGGGCAAGATCAACGGCGCCGTGGGCAACTACAACGCCCACCTGTCGGCCTATTCGCAGATCGACTGGGAAGCCAACGCCCGCGCCTTCATCGAAGACGAACTGGGCTTGCAGTTCAACCCCTACACCACCCAGATCGAGCCGCACGACTACATTGCCGAGCTGTTCGACGCCATCGCCCGCTTCAACACCATCCTCATCGACTTCGACCGCGACGTCTGGGGCTACATTTCCCTGGGCTACTTCAAGCAGAAGACCGTCGCCGGCGAGATCGGCTCCTCGACCATGCCACACAAGGTCAACCCGATCGACTTCGAGAACTCCGAAGGCAACCTGGGTATCGCCAACGCCCTGTTCCAGCACCTGGCCAGCAAGCTGCCGATCTCCCGCTGGCAGCGTGACCTGACTGACTCCACCGTACTGCGCAACCTGGGCGTGGGCTTCGCCCACAGCGTCATCGCCTACGAGGCCAGCCTCAAGGGCATCGGCAAGCTGGAAGTGAACGTCGCTCGCATCGCCGAGGACCTGGACGCCTGCTGGGAAGTCCTGGCCGAGCCGATCCAGACCGTCATGCGCCGCTACAACATCGAGAACCCCTACGAGAAGCTCAAGGAGCTCACGCGCGGCAAGGGCATCAGCCCCGAAGCGCTGCAGGCGTTCATCGATGGGCTGGACATGCCAGCTGAAGCCAAGGCCGAGCTCAAGCAGCTGACTCCGGCTACCTACATCGGCAACGCGGCGGCCCAGGCCAAACGCATCTGACCTGCGCCCCGTGATCAACGCCCGGCCTGGCCGGGCGTTTTTATTCCCGGATGAAAATTACGTTTTTTCAATAGGTTGAACATGAATCCTGATACTCCACTGCAGCTGCTAGGCGGCTTGACGGCCCGTGAATTCCTTCGCGACTACTGGCAGAAGAAGCCCCTGCTGGTGCGCCAGGCCTTCCCGGACTTCGAAAGCCCGATCGACCCTGACGAACTGGCCGGCCTTGCCTTGGAAGAGGAAGTCGAGTCTCGCCTGGTGCTCGAGCACGGCGAGCGCCCGTGGGAGCTGCGCCGCGGCCCCTTCGCCGAAGACACTTTCGCCACCCTGCCAGAGCGCGATTGGACCCTGTTGGTCCAGGCAGTGGATCAGTTCGTCCCGGAAGTCGCCGAGCTGCTGGAGCATTTCCGCTTCCTGCCAAGCTGGCGTATCGATGACGTGATGGTCAGCTTCGCCGCGCCAGGTGGCAGCGTCGGCCCGCACTTCGACAATTACGACGTGTTCCTGCTCCAGGGCCACGGCAAGCGAAACTGGAAAGTCGGCCAGATGTGCGACAGCGACAGCCCGTTGCTGGAACACACCGACCTGCGCATCCTCGCCGAATTCGAACAGAGCAGCGAATGGACCCTGGAGCCTGGCGACATGCTCTACCTGCCGCCGCGCCTGGCCCACTACGGCGTGGCCGAAGACGACTGCCTGACCTATTCGGTGGGCTTCCGCGCCCCGAGCGCCGCTGAAGTGCTGACCCACTTCACCGATTTCCTCAGCCAGTTCCTGCCGGACGAGGAGCGTTACAGCGATGCTGACGCCCAGCCTGCCGCAGATCCTCACCAGATCCAGCACGATGCCCTGGACCGCCTCAAGGCCCTGCTGGCCGAGCACATGGGTGACGAGCGCCTGCTGCTGACCTGGTTCGGCCAGTTCATGACCGAGCCGCGCTATCCGGAACTGGTGTCCGGTGAAGAGCTGAGCGAGGAAGACCTGATCGACAGCCTGGAGCAAGGCGCCATCCTGATCCGCAACCCGAGCGCGCGCATGGCCTGGTCGGAAGTCGACGACAACCTGCTGCTGTTCGCCAGTGGCCAGAGCCGCCTGCTCTCGGGCCATCTGCGTGAGCTGCTCAAGCTGATCTGCGCCGCCGACGCGCTGCACATCGAAAACCTTTCTCAGTGGCTCGAAGACGAAGAAGGTCTGACATTGCTGTGCCAGCTGGTCAAACAAGGAAGCCTGGGATTTGCCAATGAATAAGATCAGCGTTCGCCTCGCCGACTGGCATAAAGACAACGCCGATATCCGCCGCATCCGCGAGGCGGTGTTCGTCGCCGAGCAGCACATTCCACCAGAGCTGGAGTTCGACGCCGAAGACCAGGACGCCCTGCACTTCCTGGCCCTGGAAGGCGACTACCCGATCGGCACCGCACGCCTGCTGCCCGATGGCACCATCGGGCGGATCTCGGTGCTGAAGGACTGGCGCGGGCTGAAGGTCGGCGACACCCTGGTGCGCGCAGTGATCGTCGAAGCGCAGAACCGTGACCTCAAGCAGCAGATGCTCAGCGCCCAGGTACACGCCACGCCATTTTACGAGCGCCTGGGATTCCGCGTGGTCAGCGAGGAATTCCTCGAGGCCGGCATCCCGCATGTGGACATGGTGCGCGACTCCCGCGAACCGGCCTGACCCGCAAGTCGGTCTGATTCGACGGACCTATTCGCGGGTAACCCCGCTCCCACAGGGCTCAGCGAAGCACCTGTGGAAGCGGGTTTACCCGCGAACAGTCAAGGAGGACGCTGAAACGCGCCCTGACAAAAAGCTGTATATCCATCCAGACAAAGCTTGCTTCCGCGCCCTGGCTTGCGCATCCTAGCGCCCTCATTTGCGATGAAGCGTTCCCGGCCATGCGCCTGTTCCTCTGCGAAAAACCCTCCCAGGCCAAGGACATCGCCAAAGTCCTCGGCGCCACCCGCAAGGCCGATGGTTGCTGGCAAGGCACCGACGTCTGCGTGACCTGGTGCATCGGCCATCTGCTCGAAACCGCCCCGCCCGACAGCTACGACGAGCGCTACAAGCGCTGGAACCTCGCGGACCTGCCGATCATTCCGGAAAAATGGAAGATGCTGGTCAAGCCCAAGACCGCCAGCCAGTTCAAGGCCGTCAAGCGCCTGCTCGGTGAAGCCCGGGAACTGGTGATCGCCACCGACGCCGACCGTGAAGGCGAGATGATCGCCCGCGAGCTGGTGGAGCATTGTCGCTACCGCGGCCCGATCCAACGCCTGTGGCTCTCGGCCCTGGACGACGCCTCGATCCGCAAGGCCCTGGCCCGCCTGCTGCCAGGGGAGGAGACTTTCAGCCTCTACCATTCGGCCCTCGGCCGTTCCCGCGCCGACTGGTTGATCGGCATGAACATGAGCCGCCTGTTCACACTGCTGGGCCGCCAATCCGGCTACCAGGGCGTGCTGCCGGTGGGCCGGGTACAGACGCCGACCCTGCGCCTGGTGGTCGACCGCGACCGCAGCATCGCTGACTTCGTGCCGGTACCCTATTGGGCCATCGAAGTGCAACTCCAGAGCAGCGGCAGCGTCTTCACCGCCCAATGGCGAGCGCCCGAAGATGCCTGTGACGACCAGGGCCGCTGCCTGAACCCGGCACTGGCCCAGCAGGCCGCCGTTGACATGCAGGCCGCCGGCAGCGCCCAGGTGACCAAGGTGGCCACCGAACGCGTGCGCGAAGCGGCGCCCCTGCCGTTCGACCTGGGCACCCTGCAGGAAGTCTGCTCGAAGAAGCTCGGCCTCGGCGCCCAGGAGACCCTGGATATCGCCCAAGCCCTGTACGAAACCCATAAGTTGATCACCTACCCGCGTAGCGACTGCGGCTACCTGCCGCTCAGCCAGCACGGCGAGGCGCCGATGATCCTGGCTGCCCTGCAACGCGCCGATGCGAGCCTTGCGCCTTTGCAAGCGCACCTGGAGCCCCAGCGCCGCTCGCGGGCCTGGAACGATGCCAAGGTCAGCGCCCACCACGGCATCATCCCCACCGCCGCCGCCAGCGACCCTTCGCGCCTGCCACCCAAGCACAAGGCCGTCTACACCTTGATCCGCGCCCGCTATCTGGCGCAGTTCCTGCCCAATCACGAGTTCGATCGCACCCAGGCCGAATTCGACTGCGCCGGCCACGCCCTGCGCGCGGTAGGCAAGCAGATCGTCGAGCCCGGTTGGCGCCGTGCCCTGCCTGAGGCGCTGACCCCGGCCAAAGGCCGCGAAGCGCCACCGCCTCAGGTGTTGCCAACCTTGAACCAAGGCCAGGCCTGCGCCGTGCATGACCTGCAACTCAAGGACCTGTGGACCCAACCGCCCAAACCCTTCACCGAAGGCGATCTGATCAAGGCAATGAAGAACGTCGCCAAGCTGGTGGACGACCCACTGCTCAAGCAGAAGCTCAAGGAAACCACCGGTATCGGCACCGAGGCCACCCGGGCCAGCATCATCCAGGGCCTGCTCGACCGCGGATACCTGGTCAAGAACGGCAAGGCCCTGTCCGCCACACCGGCTGCCTTCAGCCTGATCGACGCCGTACCCCGCGCCATCGCCGACCCGGGTACCACCGCCATCTGGGAGCAGGCGCTGGACATGGTGCAGAGCGGCGAGATGAGCCTGGAAGAGTTCGTCGCCCGACAATCGGCCTGGATGGGCAAGCTGGTGCAGCGCTGCAGCGGCATGCGCCTGACCATCAGCGGGCCGCCGGTGCCGGCGGGGGGCAAGGGGGCGCCTTGGAAGAAAAAGCGGCGCAGCGGCGGAAAAGGCAAGACTGCTGGCGACAGCGCCAAAACCACGGCTGGCAAGCCGAGGCAACCACGGCGCAAGGCGTCCCGTTGATGCGTCGCCTGTGCCGGCCTTTTCGCGGGTAAACCCGCTCCCACAGGTACAGCAGTGCTATTGAAAGCACCGAAGAACCTTGAGAATGGGTTTACCCGCGAAAGGGCAGGCACAGGCAAACGTCCCTCTGTCAGGTCCCGCTCTTGAGCCGGCTGAACGCCCGGGTCAGCTCCCGGTTGAAGGCTTTGGCATTGTCGTTCTTGCTGTACAACCGCGCCCTCACGTCGGCTGGTGGATAGGTCCCAGGCGCATTGCGGATCTTCGGGTCCACCAGAGCGTCGGCCGCCGTGATCGCGTTGGCATAGTGAATGGTGTCGGTGATTGGCGCGATCACCTCCGGCCGCATCAGGTAGTCCATCAATTTCCACGCCGCCTCCGGATGCGGCGCATCCTTAGGCACCACCAGCGCATCCAGCCAGATCAACGTGCCTTCCTTGGGAATGCTGTAATCCAGCGTGAACGGTTTTCCCGCCTGCTCGGCCTGGGCTTGGGCGATGGCCACGTTGCCGTTCCACGACATTGCCACGCAGGTCTCGCCGTTGGCCAGGTCGTTGATATTGCGGTCGTTGTCGAAATAGCGGATATGCGGACGCACCTTGCGCAGGTGCGCCTCGGCGGTCTTGAGGTCCTCCAGGCGCTGCTGGTTGATGTCCAGCCCCAAGTAGCGCATCGTCGCGGCGAACACCTCGTTAGGGTCGTTGAGGAAACTCACCCCACAATCGGCGAACTTCGCCACAACCTGCGGATCGAGCAGCATCGCCCAGCTGTCGCGCGGCGCATCCTCGAGCCGCGCCGCCACCGCCTGCTCTTGATAGCCCACGCCCGTGGTGCCCCAGGCGTAGGTGCCGGCATAGCGGTTGCCCGGGTCGAACACCGCCATGTGCTGGCGAAACTCCTCGCCGATGCCCGCCAAGTGCGGCAACTTGCTCTTGTCCAGCGGCTGCAGGGCACCGCTGGCAATCGCCCGGCTCAGGTGCTGGCCGGCGCTGAGCACCACGTCGTAGCCACTGCCACCGGTGAGCAACTTGGTCTCGGCGGTTTCCAGGGAGTCGAAGTGGTCGGCCACCACGCGGATGCCGGTCTGCTTCTGGAAGTTGGCCAAGGTGTCCGGGGCGAGGTATTCGCCCCAGATGTAAAGATTGACGGTCGGCTGTTGTGCGTCGGCTGCCTGGGCCGCCGACGCTGCGCAACCCAGGGCGACCGCCAAGACCAGCGGGGCGAGTTTCATCAGCGACCTCCAGCGGCGTATTGCGGCATGGTGATGCAGGCGACGTTGCCGCCACCGAGCAGGATCTCCCGCGAGTTCTCGATACCGATGATGCGATGATCAGGGAACAGCTCGGCCAAGGTGGCCTGCGCCACGCTGTCATTGCGATCACCGAACAGCGGCACGACGATGGCCGAGTTGCCGGCGTAATAATTGATGTAGGAGGCGCAGATCCGGGTGCCGGCCTGGCGCAGGTGGGTGCCGTCGACCTGGTCCAGCCCGGCCGCTTCCTCGGCGGTCCATTCCAGCACCTGGGGCTGTGGCAGCTTGTGTACCTTCAGCTCGCGGCCACGGCTGTCACGGGTGCTGCGCAAAATGTCATAAGCCTCTTGGTAGATCTCCCACTGCGGATCGTTGCGATCATCGGTCCACTGCAACACCACCTCGCCTGGGCGCACGAAGCAGGCCAGGTCGTCGACGTGGCCATCGGTCTCGTCGAACTTGCAGCCACGCGGCAGCCAGATCACCTGCTCGGCGCCCAGGTAATCCTCGAGCCTGCGGGTGACTTCGTCCTTGCCCAGGTGGGCGTTACGGTTGCGGTTGAGCAGGCACTGTTCGGTGGTCAGCAGGCTGCCCTGGCCATCGCTCTGAATGCCACCCAGCTCGGCGATCAGGGGTGCGCGGTAGCGGTCCAGGCCCTCGATTTCGAGCATCTTCTGGGCGATCTGATCGTCTTTGTCCCAAGGATAGTAGAGGCCGCCGTCCAAACCGCCGTAGGCATTGAACTCGAAATCCACACCGCGCACTTCGCCGGTACCGTCATTGACCACGAAGCAGGCGCCACTGTCGCGGAACCAGGTGTCGTTGCAGGTCATCTCCACCACCCGCACATGAGCTGGCAGCAGGCGCCTGGCATTGGCGTATTGGGCGGCGGAGGCGCACACGGTCACCGGTTCGCTGGAGGCGATGGCAGTGACGATGTCGACCCAGACCTTCTGCGCAGGCTTGCCGCCGTTGCGCCACACATCCGGACGCTCCGGCCAGCCGAGCCAGCAGCGCGTCTTGCGCTCGAATTCGCCAGGCAGGCGGAAACCATCGGCCTTGGGGGTGGTGGTGAGCGAACGTGCCATGGGTCAACCTCGTCATCGGTGAGTGATGACTGCACGCTACGCCGCGCGGGCTCAGGCTTCCAACGATGAAAACTTGCCAATAGCTGAATTCAATTCAAGGTTCGGTGATCTGTTCGGTGAACCAGTCGATGAATTCGGCCACCGCGCCCCGCTCCAGGCGCAGGCGCTCACACACCAGCGCGTACTGGCCCTGAGCGGTCACGCTGGCGCTGAACGGGCGCACCAGGCGGCCACTTTGCAGGTCGGCCTGGCAGGTCAGGTTGTCGCCCATCGCCACCCCCTGCCCCAGTACCGCCGCCTCCAGGGCCAGCGCCGCATGGGGGAAGTACAGCTGGCGGGTGGGCAAAGCGTCCTCGGCGTGCGTGGCCAGCCAGGTGGTCCAGGTGCGTCCGTCCTGATCATCGTGCAGCAGACAATGGCGTACCAAGTCCCGTGGGCGCTTGAGCCCGCCTTGGTTGAACAGGCCCGGGCTGCACACGGGGAAGAACTGCAACAGCGGCAACGGGCGTACGAAGTGGGTGCTGGCATCCAGCGCACTGGTGCCGTAGGTGATGGCGATGTCGATATCCAAAGCCGGAGCCCCCGCGTTGATGGGCTGTTCGTGCAGGTGCAAGGTGATGTGCGGATAACGGCTGCTGAAGTCGGCAAGCCGTGCGACCAACCATTTCTGCGCCAGCTCCGCCGTGACCGCGACCCGCAGCACGGCCTGGGAGGCAGGGTCGCGCAGCTCGTCACAGGCCTTGCCGATCAGCTCGAAAGCCTGTTGCAAATGGTGCAGCAGGCGCTCGGCCTCGGTGGTCGGACGCACCTGGCGCCCCGCCCGTTCGAACAGGGCCACGCCAAGCTGATCCTCCAGTTGGCGAATCTGGTGGCTGACCGCGCTGTCGGTCACGCACAGCTCGGCGGCAGCACGGCCAAAGTGGCCATGGCGGGCGGCGCATTCGAACGTGCGCAGGGCAGTCAGGGAAGGCAGACGGCGCATGGAGGTCTTTCCGCGGGTCGAGGTAATCAGAGCCGAATCATATAGGGCATTTTCAGACTCCCGTTAAGCCTTTACCCATGAAGGGGCTGGCGTCGTGAATTTTTTCTGTTACTTTTTCATGAAATTAATAACAACAAATTTCACGAGGCCCGCATGTTCAAGCAGTCCGCGCAGCACGTTGCCAGCTACTACGCCCAGACCTACCCCACCACGATCCCGCTGCGCCCTGCCCTGCAAGGCGCATTGGACACCGACGTGTTGATCATCGGCGCCGGCTTCAGCGGCCTGCACACGGCACTGCGCTTGGCCCTGGCCGGCAAGCGCGTGGTCGTGCTGGAGGCCAGCCGGGTGGCCTGGGCCGCTTCCGGGCGCAACGGTGGCCAGGCGTTGCTGGGCTGGTCCTGTGACATGCCGCCGCTGGAAAAGGCCTTGGGCGTCGAACGCGCCCGGCGCCTCTGGGACAGCATGCGCTGGGCCGCCGAAGAGATGCGCGAGCTGCCGGAACGCCACGGCTTCGACGTGGACTACCGGGTCGGCAGCCTGTGGACGGCAGTGATGCCTCGCCGCGTGAAAATACTCGAAGAAGCCAAGCACGAAGCCGAACGGAAATGGGGCTACGACTGCCTGCGCCTGATCGGCCGTGACGAGCTGCCCGACTGGATCGACAGCCCCCGCTACCAGGCTGCCCTGTACGACCCCAGCGGTGCCCACCTCAACCCCCTCAAGCTGGCCCAGGGCCTGGCCGCCGCCATCGAAGCCGCGGGCGGACAGATCTTCGAGCAAAGCCAGGTGCTCGACTACCACGAAAGCCCGAGCGGCTTCGTCGCCCGAACAGGCCTGGGCGAAGTCCGCAGCCAGGTGCTGGTGTTGGCCTGCAACGCCTACATCGATCGCCTCGACCGCGACCTGTCGCGCCGTCTGCTGCCGGTCGGCTCCTACCAGGTGGCCACCGCGCCCCTGGATCCGGCCATGGCCCGGTCGTTGCTGCCACGCAACAGTTGCGTGATCGACAACCAGTTCGTCCCCGACTACTTCCGCCTCACACCTGACCATCGCCTGCTGTTCGGCGGCGGTTGCACCTACCTCGGAGGCATCCCCAAGGACGTCGCCAGCGCTACGCGCCCCTACCTGGAGCGTGTGTTCCCGCAGCTCGCCGGGGTGAGCCTGGACTACGCCTGGGGCGGTCATCTGGATTGCAGCATCCAGCGCACCCCGGATATCGGCCGACTGGGCCAACGCTACTGGCTGCAGGGCTTCTCGGGGCATGGCGTGCTGCCGACCCTGGCCGCGGCCCGGGCGGTGAGCGATGCGATCCTCGGCGACGAAGACCTGCTGGGACTGTACCAAGGCATCGACAATGGCCGCTTCCCTGGTGGTGAGCTGATGGCCGCGCCCCTGGAGGCGGCGGCGAAGGCCTGGTACCGATTGCGCGACTACGTCTGACCGGAACAGGCAACAGGGATCTGCGGGAGCCGGCGTAGCCGCAAGGAGGCGCTCCCAGATCCCAAGGGCTTTATCTACTCCATGACATGACTGGTATTCCCCGTCCCCGAGGACTACCCTGTACCGCCTCTAGCGCGGCCTTTTGCCGCACTCGCCGCCCTGTCTGTAAAAGCCCCATGCCTTTCGAACTCACCGTAGAACCGCTCACCCTGCTCATCCTCGCCCTGGTCGCCTTCGTGGCCGGTTTCATCGACGCCATCGCTGGCGGCGGGGGGCTGCTCACCACCCCGGCCTTGCTCACCGCCGGCATGCCGCCCCATCTGGTGCTGGGCACCAACAAACTCAGCTCCACCTTCGGCTCGGCCACCGCCAGCTTCACCTACTACCGACGCAAGCTGTTCCACCCCGCGCAGTGGCGCCGGGCGTTGGTCGGTACCTTGGTCGGCGCGCTGCTGGGGGCGCTGGCCGCCCACTACATGCCGGCCGATTGGCTGAACAAGATGCTGCCGGTAATCGTCTTCGCCTGTGGCGTCTACCTGTTGTTCGGCGGGACGCCCAAGGCACCGTTGGATGCTGACGCGCCGATCAAGAAGAAGTGGCAGTTCCCCCAGGGCTTTGGCCTGGGCTTCTATGACGGCGTGGCCGGCCCCGGCACCGGAGCGTTCTGGACGGTCAGTACCCTGCTGCTCTACCCCATCGACCTGGTGCGTGCCAGCGGCGTGGCGCGCAGCATGAACTTCGTCAGCAACATCGCGGCACTGACGGTGTTCATCATTTCCGGGCAGGTGGATTACATCGTCGGCCTGTGCATGGGCCTGTCGGTGATGGTCGGCGCCTTCTTCGGCGCACGCACGGCGATCAGCGGCGGCAGCAAGTTCATCCGCCCGGTGTTCATCGCCGTGGTGCTGGCGTTGACTGTGCGCCTAGTGTGGCAGCACTGGGTCGGGTAGCCCCAGGCGACGCGCCACGTAGAGGTCGATCAGGTAACGGGCGATGGAACGCCCGGCAGGCAGCGGCGGCAGATCGTGCACATTGAACCACTGGGCGTCCTCGATCTCGTCCGGTTGCATGACGATCTCGCCGCCCGCGTACTCGGCATGGAAGCCCAGCATCATCGAGTGCGGGAACGGCCAGCACTGGCTGCCCACGTACTGGATGTTCTTTACCTCCACCGCCACTTCCTCGCGCACCTCCCGCACCAGGCAGTCCTCGGCCGATTCGCCCGGCTCGGCAAAGCCGGCCAGGGTGCTATAGACGCCCGTGACGAAACGCGGCGAGCGCGCCAGCAGCACTTCATCCCCCCGGGTGATCAGCACGATCATGCTCGGCGAGATGCGCGGGTAGCTGCGCAGGTCGCACGGCTGGCAGTACATCGCCCGCTCCCAGCGGATCTGGGTCATCGGCTGGCCGCAACTGCCGCAGAAGCGATGCTCGCGCGCCCAGGTGCCGATCTGCGCGGCATACCCCAAGAGGGTGTAGGTCAGCATGTCGCCTTCGAGCATGAACTGGCGCAGGCCGCGCCAGCTGCAGCCGGACACTTCGGCACTGCCACGCAGCTCGAGCAGGAACACCGGCTGGCCGTCCAGGTGGCCGATGCCATGCTCGCAGAGCACGTCCAGGTCTTGCTCCTTGAGCCAATCGCGGGGGAACAGCGCGCCGTTGTCATCCATCAGGAACCCTTCCGGGCCACGGGCGACGGCCAGGCCGCCGGTGATCTGCGGGTCGAGTACTGCGGTAGTCCAACGTGCTGACATTTCGGGATCCTTAAAAGCGCGTCCCCCGCCCCGGTCAGTCGGCGAAGGTCGGTTTCTGTTTGCTCATGTGCGCCGCCATGGCGACCCGCAGGTCTTCAGACTGCAACATGGCGGCGTTCCAGGTGGCGATGTACTCCAGGCCATCGTCGATGCGATGGTCGCGCATGTAATTGAGCATCTCTTTGGTGCCGCTCACCGCAATCGGCGATTTTTGCGCGATTTGCGCTGCCAAGGCAAAGACTCCTTCCCGCAGTGCGGCCTGGTCGTCGAACACCTGATTGACCAGGCCGATGCGCTGGGCCTCGTGCGCCGCGACATGACGTCCGGTGTAGGCCATTTCGCGCATCACACCGTCGCCGATGATACGCGGCAAACGTTGCAAGGTCCCGACATCGGCGGCCATGCCCATGTCGATTTCCTTGATCGAGAACTGCGCATCGGCACTGCAGTAGCGCATGTCACAAGCCGAGACCAGATCGATCGCACCGCCCAGACAGTAGCCCTGGATCGCTGCCAGCACCGGTTTGCGGCAGTTGTCCACGGCATTGAACGAGGCCTGCAGGCCCAGGATGGTGCGCCGAAGCAGACGCGCATTGCGGCCCACGTCCTTGCCCATTTGCCCGGCCAGCTGAGCCAGCAAGGCCAGGTCGATACCTGCACTGAAGTGCTGGCCCGCGGCGCTCAGCACCACCACGCGCACCGCGTCGGTGTCGTCGATCCATTGGAAGATGTCGATGATTTCCTTCCAGAAGTCGCCGTTCATGGCATTGAGCTTTTCCGGACGGTTGATCTGCACATGGGCAATGTTGTCGGTCAATTCAACCTTGAATGCGCGGTACTCGGTCACGGGCGGTACTCCTGTAGGTAAAAGGTTCACGCGCCGGACTATAACGCACCCTCAAGGCCGTGCTTGTGCCAAAAGCGGGACTGAACGCCTTGCACCTGACGCCCGCATCGGGCACCTTGCGCGACTGCTGAATCAAAAGGATACAAATTCATGTCCCGCTCCCTGACCGGCGCTCTCGCCCACAACTTCCTGGGCCAGTCGCCGCTCTGGTACAAGGCCGTCATCTGCCTGTTCCTCGTGCTCAACCCTGTGCTGCTGACAACCTTCGGCCCGGTGGTCACCGGCTGGGTGCTGGTGATCGAGTTCATCTTCACCCTGGGCATGGCGCTCAAGTGCTACCCGTTGATGCCCGGCGGCTTGCTGCTGATCGAGGCGCTGCTGCTGGAGATGACCACGCCCCAGGCCCTGTATGAAGAGCTGCAGCACAATTTTCCGGTGATCCTGCTGCTGATGTTCATGGTCGCCGGCATTCACTTCATGAAGGAACTGCTGCTGTTCCTGTTCTCCAAGATCCTGCTGGGCGTGCGCTCGAAGGCCATCCTGGCGCTGCTGTTCTGCGTGCTGTCGGCATTCCTGTCGGCGTTTCTCGATGCCTTGACCGTCACGGCGGTGATCATCAGCGCCGCAGTGGGTTTCTATGCGGTCTATCACCGCGTCGCCTCCGGCGCCAACCCGCGCGAGGAGTCCGAGCTCGACAGCGACCACCAGGTGACGCAACTGCACCGTGAAGACCTGGACCAGTTCCGCGCCTTTTTGCGCAGCCTGTTGATGCATGGCGCGGTGGGCACGGCCCTGGGCGGGGTGTGCACCTTGGTGGGCGAGCCGCAGAACCTGCTGATCGGCCATGAGATGGGCTGGCATTTCGCCGACTTCTTCTACAAGGTGGCGCCGGTGTCGATGCCAGTGCTGGCGGCTGGCCTTGTGACGTGCGTGTTGCTGGAGAAGCTGCGGTTGTTCGGTTACGGCACGCTGATGCCCGAGCGCGTGCGCCAGGTGCTGGCCAACTATGCGGCCGAAGACGATGCCGCGCGGACCTCGGCCCAGCGCGTCGCTTTGCTGGTACAGGGGATCGCCGCATTGATCCTGATTGTCTGCCTAGGCCTGCACGTTGCCGAGGTCGGCCTGATCGGCCTACTGGTGATCGTGCTGATCACCGCCTTCACCGGCATCACCGACGAACACCGTCTGGGCCGTGCATTCCAGGACGCCATGCCGTTCACCGCACTGCTGGTGGTGTTCTTCGCGGTGGTCGCGGTGATCCATCAGCAGCAGTTGTTCAGCCCGTTGATCTCTTGGGTGCTGGCCCTGCCGGCCGACCAGCAGCCGGGCATGCTGTACCTGGCCAATGGTTTGCTGTCGGCAATCAGCGACAACGTGTTCGTCGCCACGATCTACATCACCGAGGTCAAGCAGGCGTTTCTCAACGGCGCCATGAGCCGTGAGCATTTCGAGACCCTGGCGGTGGCGATCAACACCGGCACCAACCTGCCCAGCGTGGCCACACCCAATGGGCAGGCGGCATTCCTGTTCCTGCTGACCTCGGCGATCGCACCGCTGGTGCGGTTGTCGTACGGGCGGATGGTATGGATGGCATTGCCCTATACCGTGGTCATGGGCGGGCTGGGCTGGTGGGCGGTGACCTACTGGCTCTGAGCGGCTAGCGCGGGCGAAAGGCGATGGCTTTGCAAGCGAGACTGTCGGGTCGAAATCAGCCCTCGGTACGCCCCGTCCCTTCCCGATCGCCCGTGTAATGTCGGGCGAACGGGAACGCCGGCAACCACGCTTCACGCCGAACGGTCCAACTTTCGTAAGTTGGCGTGAACTGATCTGGCGCATCCAGCGCTCCGAGGTGGACCTCCACCTCATCCCCGCTTCGCGAAAACACCGACGAACCGCAGCGCGGGCAGAAAAACCGTCCGGCATAGTCACCCGTCCGGCCTTCGACCTTCACCGCCTCTTCGGGGAAAATCGCCGACGCGTGAAACAGTGCCCCATGGTGTTTTCGACAATCGAGGCAATGACAAAGCCCCACTCTATAGGGCTGCCCCGAAGCCTCGAAGCGGACCTGGCCGCAAAGGCAACCGCCTGTGAACAGGTGCATACCTGACCTCCTTTGGTCGTGATCTTGACGTCGCTGAAAAGGATAGCCCTGCGAAGATTTCACTAGGTGTTCCGGCTCATCTTCTGGCCAACGGCCAAATCGACAGCCCGCCATGGCGTCGTAACAAGGACGTGCCAGGACGGTCTGGGAATAGGAAGCCCCCTTTGGCCGGCAGGATAATCGCCGCTTGGCGGCTCGGCCTGACCGGGTCGCACGTCGTCGCGTAGCGGCAAGCACAACAACAACAAACCTGCAGCGGCCAGGCACCCACAAAAGGGGCATTACGACACATGGCAAAGGAAGAGAACGTTGAAACACTCGCCCTTGGCGTGACAGATCCTTCGCAGACCGAAGAAGCCAAGAAGGATCGTCACCTCGAAGGCAAGATCGACTGGATTGTCTTCGGCATCACCAGCATCCTCGCAGTCGCATTCGTCATCTGGGGCTTCGTCAGCCAAGCGAGCCTGGCCAAAAGCGCCTCCACCGCCCAGTCGTGGGTCATCGTCAATTTCGGTTGGTTCTTCGTTCTCACCTCGACCTTGTTCGTGGTCTTCGTACTGTGGCTGGCCGCAAGCCGCTATGGAAAAGTCCCGTTGGGGCGCGATGGCGAGGCGCCGGAGTTTCGCACCGTGTCCTGGGTAGCGATGATGTTCAGCGCCGGCATGGGCATCGGTCTGATGTTCTTCGGCGTGGCTGAGCCACTGTCGCATTACGTCTCCCCGCCTCCAGGAACCGCCGTCGGACAAACCAGCGAGGCGATGCAGGTGGCCATGGCCACCACCCTGTTCCACTGGACGCTGCACCCCTGGGCCATGTACGCCATCGTCGGCCTGGTGATCGCCTACGGCACCTTCCGGCGCGGGCGCTCGCAGCTGATTTCCACGGCGTTCCGACCACTGATCGGCCGCCATGCCAACGGCCCCATCGGCCGCGTGATCGACATGATGGCGATCTTCGCCACCTTGTTCGGCTCCGCCGCCTCCCTGGGCCTGGGCGCCCTGCAGATCGCCGGCGGCCTGGAGTACAACGGCTGGATCGAGCATCCCGGCAAAATCTTCTACATCTCGATCATCACCCTGCTGACCGTGGCCTTCGTCGCCTCGGCGGTGTCCGGTATCGGCAAGGGCATCCAGTGGCTGTCCAACACCAATATGGTGCTGGCGTTGGTGCTGGCGCTGTTCACCTTCATGGTCGGCCCGACGCTGCTGATGCTCAACCTGCTGCCGACCTCGATCGGCGTGTACATCAAGATGCTCCCGGAAATGATGGCGCGCACCAGCGCCAGCGGTGGCGAGCAGATGGACAACTGGCTGGCCGGCTGGACCGTGTTCTACTGGGCCTGGTGGA
>NZ_KV793302.1:70534-118295 GCF_001808425.1 Pseudomonas sp. HMSC08G10
CCGTGTTCTACTGGGCCTGGTGGATCTCCTGGACACCCTTCGTCGGCATGTTCATCGCGCGCATCAGCCGCGGGCGCACCATTCGCCAGTTCGTCACCGGTGTGCTGCTGGTGCCTAGCCTGGTGAGCTTGATCTGGTTCACGATCTTCGGCGGTGCCGGTATCGATGCCCTGCAAGAAGGCACCTTCACCCTGGTCAATGGCGCCGTGAACAGCAACCACGCGCTCTACGAACTGCTGGAAAGCTACCCGTGGGCGTCGGTGACTTCGGTATTGATCATGATCCTTGTGGGCATCTTCTTCGTCTCCGGCGCCGATGCCGCCTCCCTGGTGATGGGCACCCTGTCCGAGCACGGCACCACGGAGCCGTCCCGGGCCACGGTGATCTTCTGGGGCGCGCTGACCGGCACGGTGGCAGCGATCATGCTGGCGATCGGTGACCCGGCCAACCCAGGCGAGGCCCTGACCGGGCTGCAAAACCTCACGATCGTCGTGGCGTTGCCGTTCGTGATCGTGATGGTGCTGCTGTGCCTGGCGCTTTACCGCGACCTGCGCCGCGATCCGATGATGCTGCGTCACCTACGCGGCAACGAGCTCATCGAGAAAGCCGTACTGTATGGCGCGGTCAAGCATGGCGAGGAGTTCTACATCGTCGTCCAGGAAAAGAAATCCGCCGTCAAACGCACCCACGCCCAGGCGCAGGCCACAGAGACCTGAGTCCACCCTGCGCGGCGCGTACGAGGGCGGATTGAGCTGCCCCACCGCGTCGCCTGCTTCGCAGGTAAACCCGCTCCCACGGAATCCGCGCGAATCCTAAGAGTCCTCGCAGACCTTGTGGGAGCGCGCTTACCCAAGAAGGGGGCAGTGCAAATGGCACAAGGTTGCCTTCAGTTGGCGTCCCTGAGCGCACTCAGGAATGCCCCGTACCGCTCGGTGCCTCACGCGGCCTGCCGGCGCATGGTCAGGATGGCAGCGCCAAAACCGATGAACGTCGACCCCACCACCCGACTGACCCACCGCGACAACGCAGGACGGGTCAGCACTCCCTTGGCCCGCGACGCGAGCGCGGCATACAGGCTCAACGACACCAGCGACAAAGCCATGAAGATCGAAGTGAGGATCAGGAACTGTGGCAGCAGTGCCGCTTGTTGGTCGATGAACTGTGGGAACAAAGCCGTGAAGAACATCGTCGCCTTGGGGTTGGTCACCGCCGTGAGGAAGGCCGACTTGTAGAGTTTCCAGCGTGTGGGGCGGGCCTTCTGCGCACTCGCTTCGACGCCTTGCGCCAGCATCGGACCTTTCTTGAGCAACTGCCTGGCGCCCAGATAGAACAGATAGCCCGCGCCGAGAATCTTCACCGCGTTGAACAGCCATTCGGAACTGGCCAGCAGCGCCCCCAGGCCAAGCATTGCGGCCGAGGACAGGCAGAACAGGCCACTGGCATTGCCGATCGAGGACCACACCGCGCTGCGCTGTCCGTGCGCCAGGCTGTTATTGATGGCCATCAAGGTGGCGGGCCCGGGGCTGGCAATGGCAATCGCGGCGACCACGGTGAAGGCGAGAATCGAATGAACGTCCATAGCCAAAGCTCTAAGCAAAATGAAGACTGAATCTTACAGAAATACCCTACTGATCGGCGCGTGGGACGCATCTTTTCGATCCTCGGGCCACCGGCTTGCCTCACGACAGGGTCACCCGTGAAAATGCCGCTATCCCCCTAAGGAGCCCACCCATGGACCTGCAGTTTCTGGGCACTTCAGCCGGTGTGCCCACCAAGGCGCGCAACGTGACCGGCACCGCCGTCATCGAAGCGACTGGAAGCCATTGGTACCTGGTCGACTGCGGAGAAGCCACCCAGCACCAATTGCTCCATACCTCGCTGTCGATCCGCGACCTGCGAGGCGTGTTCATCACCCACGTCCACGGCGACCACTGCTTCGGCCTCCCAGGCCTGCTGGCCAGCGCAGGCATGTCCGGGCGCACCGAGCCCCTGGATCTGATCACACCGGCTGCGCTGCACGACTGGATACGCCTGAGCCTTGCCGTCAGCCAGACCTACCTGACCTTCGAGCTGCGTCTATTGGCGGTGGAAGCACTCGGTACCTGGCACAACGACAATATCCAGGTGAGTACCGTGGCGCTGTCTCACCGCGTCCCCAGCCACGGCTTTGTGTTCACCGAAATCAACCCCGAACCACGCCTGGACATCCAGCGCCTGGACGCCGAGGGGATCCCGCGGGGTCCTTTGTGGGGCGAGCTGGCCCATGGCAATCCGGTCGTACACGACGGCCGCAGGCTCAACCCCCAGGAATACCTGCGCGCGTCCCGCCCTGCCCGGCGCATCATCGTCTGTGGCGACAACGACACCCCAGGCCTGCTCGCCGAGGTGGCAAAGGACGTGGATGTGCTGGTGCACGAGGCGACCTTCACCCAACCGCTGATCGAGCGCACCCAAGCCACCTTCGGCCACAGCACGGCCGCCGCGGTGGCGCAGTTCGCCGAACAGGCGGGGGTGAAGAACCTGGTGCTCACCCATTTCAGTGCCCGCTATCAGCCCAACCCCCAGCGCAGCCCGTCCATCGCAGACGTGCATCAGGAAGCCCTGGCACACTACCGCGGCAACCTGATCTTGGCGCAAGACCTGCGGCGTTATCACATGACGCGCGACGGGCGCTTGACATGAAACGCCCCGACCAGCGGCCATAGCGCTCGTCGAATGCTTGACCTGAGTCCAGAGCCCATCGGTTTTTCGTTGACCGTGCCCACGCCGGGCCGCAGACTTCGCGCTCGTGATTCATCCTGAGATCTGTAAAACATGCGCAAGTCATTTCCTGTAATCGCACTGTTCACCTTGATGGCCAGCTCGTATGCCATCGCCGGCGAAACCACCAACACCGCGGTCGGCGGTGGTGTCGGCGGAGCTCTGGGGAGTGTGGTCGGTCAGGCCATTGGTGGTAGTACGGGTGCCGCGATCGGCGCCGGCGTCGGCGGCGCGGCAGGCGGTGCGGTTTCGGCCAAGCACGGCAAGAAAACCGAAGCCGCCATCGGCGGTGGCCTGGGCGCCGCAGGTGGCCAGGTGCTGGGCAACAAGGTTGGCGGCTCCACCGGCGGCGCCATCGGTGCCGGCCTGGGCGGCGCGGCGGGCAGTGCCATCGGCAACAGCATGGCCGATGACGATCACCATCACAGCCACAACTCCGGCAAGAAACACAAGCACAAGAAGCACAAGCATCACGATTGATCGCTTGGGCACTCCCACAGGGGACGACGCAACGCGTCCCTTGTGGCGCCAAAGCTCCAACCAAGCTCGACCCCCGCCTTCGTTCGACGATTACCATTGTGAAAGATGGTATTTATTCGCAATTATTTCTCATTTACACTCGCCCACTCGCTTCGAAAGCAAGCTTTTCTTCCTGGGTGCATCGTGTCGTTCGATCCCGCCAAACCGACGCTGCTGACCACACTGGTCCGGCACTACGACGAGCTCGTGGAGCACATTCGCCGACGCTTCGGTGACAAAAGCTCAGCGCGCGACGTGGTGCATGACGTGTGCGTGCAGTTGCTCGAGCGAGGCGAAAAGGAAGAAGTCCGCAGCCCCCTCGCCCTGCTGCGCAAAATTTCCCACGACACCGCCATCAGCCGCTACCGTGGCGAGCGCCGTCGAGCCGCCTGGGTGGAGGCTGCCAGCGAACTGCCCGAGATCCCCTGTACCGCTGCCACCCCCGTGAACCGATACGAGGCCGAGCGTGAGTTTCAATTGCTCGTCGATGCGATCGCCGCACTGCCTGCGCGCTGTCAGGCGGTGTTCGTCCTGCATAAAATCCACGAAATCCCTCAAGCGGAAGTGGCAAAGCACCTTGGTATTTCCATCAAAACAGTGGAAAAGCATCTTCGCCTGGGGCTTGCCGCATGCAGGGCAACGCTCGGACGTGACGAGGTGCATCCATGACCCATGACACCGACAAGGGGCGATTGGATGAGGCCCTGGGACGGCATCGTGAAGACCTCAAGCGGCTGTTTCCCGTTCCGCCAGCCAAGCCGACAGCGCGCAAACCAGCCAAGGCCGCCGCGCTCATGCTGTTGGTCGCGCTGGCCATCGGTGCCCTGGGCTGGTTGAACCCTGCCTACAAGCAAGAGCGATTCACCACTGCGGTCGGCGAGCGGCGCGCTGTTGCGCTGGCCGATGGCAGCGAACTGCTGCTCGACAGCGCCAGCGCTATCGATGTCCGCTGGCGTGTGTTCAGTCGCGATGTGGATCTTCGCGCCGGCCAGGTCCTGTTTGAGGTGTCTTCGGCCGTTTACCGCCCCTTCGTAGTGTCGGCAGGTTCGGCCAGGGTCCAGGTGCTTGGCACACTGTTCAATGTCCGTCGACTGGATGACGACAATGTTCGGGTGACGTTGGCGCGGGGCCGTGTGGAAGTCGATACACCGGCAACCGTGCAAACGCCGGTCATCCTGGCGCCAGGGCAACAGGTCGATGCGATCGGTGGACAGCTCACGACGGTAGCGAAGGTTGACGCGACCAAGGCGATGGCCTGGAAACATGATCGCATCGTGTTCGAGCAAACACCGCTGGACGAGGCCGTTGCCGTGCTTCGCCACTATCGAACGGCGCCCATCGAGCTGGGTGACCCAAGCCTGGCGGCGCTCAAGGTGACTGGCGTGTTCCAGGCGCACAACGTCGATCTGCTGCTGGATCTGCTCCCAAGCATCCTGCCTGTTTCCCTGTCGCGCCAGGAAGACGGCAGCGTCCAGGTCGAACGCCGGGCGCCCGGAAAATAAATACTCAAGCGAAGGTAGGGTTTTTCGATTCCCCAGACGGCTAGTTGAAAAAGCCAACTACAAAGGAACTCGAGAAGTGCATTCTTCCTTGCGCGGTCGCTCTCTACGCTTGTCGTTACTCGCCAGCAGCCTGTTCATCGCGATATCGGCTCAAGGCCAGGAACTGGTGAACATCGACCTGCCGGCCGCCCCGCTTGGCCAGGCCATCAACACCCTGGCACAGCAATCCTCGGTACAGATCATCTTTGCAGGCGACCTGGGTGCAGGCCAACAGGCGCCTGCGCTGAAGGGGCGATTCACGCCAGAGCAAGCACTGCAAAAACTGCTCGAGCACTCAGGGCTGCAGGTACAGGCCAAGGATGCCCATACCTTCATCATCGTCCCCTCCGAGCAAATCCAGGCCACCCCCTCGCCGATCACCCGCAGCGAACCTGTTGAAATGGCGCAGATGGAAATCACCTCTTCGCGTACCCGCAGCGACCTGGTCTCGGCAACCCGGCAATCGACACTGATCGACCACGACCAGTTGCAGGCGCTACGCCAAGGCTCCGAGAGCCTGGCCACGGTGCTGGCCAAGGCGATTCCGGGCATGTCCGACTCCAGCCGCACCGTCACCGAATACGGCCAGACCTTGCGCGGGCGCAGCATGTTGATCATGGTCGACGGCGTACCGCTCAACACCAACCGCGACTCTTCGCGCAACCTGGCCAACATCGACCCGGCACTGATCGAACAGGTCGAAGTCATCCGCGGCAGCAGCGCCATTTATGGCAGCGGCGCCACAGGCGGCATCATCTCCATCACTACCCGCCCTGCCGGTGGCGAGAACCGCGCGCAGACCAGCCTGAGTGCCACCTCGCCCCTCACCCGGCTGGGCAGCGATGGCCTGGGCGGGCAGTTCCAGCAGTATGTCGCAGGCTCCCAAGGCGCGGTGGACTATGCCTTCGACTTCGGCACCCGCCACATCGGTGCGTCGTACGATGCCCACGGCGATCGCATTGCGCCGGAACCCAGCCAGGGGGACCTGTTCGACGCCAACATCTACAACATCGGCGGCAAGCTTGGCCTGCACATCGACGAAAACCAACGGGTGCAGCTGGGTGTAAGCCACTACGACGCACGCCAGGACACCGACTACGCCACCGACCCACGCGTCGCCAAACTGCCAGCAGGCTCGGTGCCAGCCAACGCGATCAAGGGACTGGATCTGGACGAGCAGAACCGCATTCGCAACACCCTGGTGAATCTGGAATACGAGCATCTCGATATCCTCTCGAGCCGGCTTTCCGCCCAGCTGTACTACCGGGACTATTTCACGCGCTTCACGCCGTTCGACGCCCGCGCCGTCGCCACCCGTGGCGGCAACGTGGACCAGGTGATGCAGAACAGCGAAGTGTTCGGCAGCCGCCTGACCTTACGCACCCCGCTCGGGCAAAGTGGCAATACCGAATTGGTCTGGGGCGGCGACTACAACCAGGAGCGCAGCGACATGCCACTGGATGTATTCGACCCCGCGGCTTATGACGCCAGTGGTGGCCTTGTCTTCGACAAGATCGGCAAGCTCACCTACATGCCGCCGCTCAAGACCCGAAGCGCAGGCGCGTTCGCCCAGCTTCAGCATCGTTTCGACGAGCACTGGTCGATCGACGGCGGGCTGCGATACGAATACTCCACCGCCCAGTTCGATGACTTCGTTCCACTGTCCGAATCCCGGGCCGCCTCGCCCGTGGCAGTCGAAGGGGGGCGGATCCACTACGATGCGGTGCTGTCGAACCTTGGCATCGTCTATTCGCCAGTGCTCGGCCAGGAGATCTATGCCTCCTTCAGCCAGGGCTTCCAGCTGCCGGATGTGGGTATCCAACTGCGAAACGCGCGTCGCGGTTTCGATCTGAGCGCCTCGAACCTGGAACCTGTGAAAACCAACAACTACGAGCTCGGCTGGCGTGGAGAGCTGGGCAGCAACACGCTAGGCACCCTGGCACTGTTCTACACCACGTCCAAGCTGGGCGATGTGCAAAGCTTCAACAACGGCCTGATCCTGACCCGAACCAAAGAACGCATCTATGGCGCCGAAGCCAGTGCCGACTGGCTGTCGGACGATGAGAGCTGGGGCGCCGGCGGCAGCGCGACCTGGATGCAAGGACGAGAAAAGCCAGATGGCAAAGACTGGCAAGACATGACCGGCTACCGCGTCCCTCCGCTGAAACTGACCGCTTACCTGCAGTACAAGCCAAATTTCGACTGGAGCAACCGACTGCAAGCCACCTTCTTCGACTCCAAGGACTATCGCCTCGATGGCATGGACAGCTTCGGCCGGCACCAGGTAGACACCTACACGACCGTGGATCTGATCAGCCAGTACCAGGTCTCCCCTGACGACAAGGTGAGCGTGGGCATCCAGAACCTGTTCAATCGCGACTACTACCCGCTCTACAGCCAGCTGTTGCGCAATAACAACAACACCAGCCATCTGCCAGCACCCGGCATGGTGTTGACCGCCAGTTATACGCACGACTGGTAACCCCGTGGGGCACCACCGACTATTTGGGGCCGCTACGCGCCCCAATCGCGGCTGAACCCGTTTCCACAGGGGTGACACTGGCGTCGGAAAACTCCGCCCGATCCCGCACCGGACACTGCGCCCGGTGCAGATTCAACGCCGTATTGATGATCCCGATATGGCTGAACGCCTGCGGGAAGTTCCCCAGCATCCGCTTGCCCACCGGGTCGTACTGCTCGGCCAGCAGGCCCACGTCGTTGCATAGCCCGACCAGTCGCTCATACAAGGCCTGGGCTTCTTGCTGCCGCCCGAGCAACACGTACACGTCCGCCAGCCAGAACGAACACACCAGGAACGTCCCTTCCCCCGGCGTCAGGCCGTCGCTACAGCGGTCGCTGTCGTAGCGAAGCAGCAAGCCGTTGCGCAGCAGACGCTGCTCGATCTGCGCCAGGGTGCGCAGAAAGCGTGGATCGTCTGCAGGCAGGAAGCCCGTCAGGGCGATCTGCAACAGGCTTGCGTCCACTTCCCGGGAGCCATAGGCCTGGACGAAGTACTGGCGCGTAGGGTCGAGCCCGTGTTCGCAGATGTCGCGGTGGATCTGATCGGCCACTTGGCGGTAGTGCCGGCCTCGTTCGCGGTCTTCCTCGGTGGTGTCGGCCAGGCTTGCGGCGCGGTCGAAGGCGACCCAGGCCATGACCTTGGAATGCACGAAGTGCTGCCGCCCGCCGCGCACTTCCCAGATGCCTTCGTCCGGCTCACGCCAGATGCGCTCCAGGTACGGCAGGATCGCGCGGGCAATGGCCGAACTGCGCGGGTGCCGGGGCAGGCCGCCGCGGATGGCCTGGGTCATGGCGTCGGCGAGCTCGCCATAGATGTCCAGCTGCAATTGCGCCGAAGCGGCATTGCCGATACGCACGGGGCGCGAGTGCTCGTAGCCGCTCAGCCACGGCAGGGTGAACTCTTGCAGGTCGCGCTCACCGGCCAGGCCGTACATGATCTGCATCTGCTCGGGATTGCCGGCAACCGAACGCAGCAGCCATTCACGCCAGGCCTGTGCTTCGTCGAAGTAGCCAAGGTTCATCAGCGCCAGCAGGGTCATGGTGGCATCGCGCAGCCAGCAGTAGCGGTAATCCCAGTTGCGTTCACCACCCAAACGCTCGGGCAGGGAGGTGGTCACGGCGGCGACGATGCCACCGGTGGGGGCGTAGGTCAGGGCCTTGAGGGTGAGCAAGGAACGGCGGACCAAGGGCGTCCAAGGGCCGACATCCGGACAGCGGGCGGCGAAGGCCTGCCACTGGGCGATGGTTGTTTCCAAGGCCTGGTCAACGTCAAACTCCGGTTGTGGCGGCAAGTGCGAGAGCTGGTGGCGCAGGCTGAACACCTGGCGCTCACCGGCCAGAACGCGAAAGCGGCTGACGCTGTGATAGTCGCGCGAGTGCACAGGCTCCGTGCTGCGCAGGATCATCCGGTCGGGGCCGGCGACCGCGCTGAGGGTGTGCGGGTCAAGCTTCTCTACCCATGGGACGCTGCGCCCATAGTCAAAACGCATTACCAGGTCCATCTCGAAGGCGCTTTCGCCGGCCAAGCCTTCGACGATGCGGACCACAGCGTTGTGTTCGCCCAGAGGCATGCAGTCGATGACCCGGGCGCGGCCGCTGGCAGTGGTGTAGGTGGTTTCGAGCACCAGGGTGTCATCGAGGTAGCGGCGGCTGACGGCTTCGACAAGGTCGCTGGGGGCCAGGCGCCAGCGGCCGTTTTCTTCATTGCCCAGCAGCGCGGCGAACACCGCCGGGGCGTCGAAACGCGGGACGCACAGCCAGTCCAGGGAGCCATCGCGGCTGACCAGGGCGGCGCTGCGGCAGTTGCCCAGTAGCGCGTAGTCTTCGATCGGGGCTGGCATGGGCGCTCCTCTGCAAGACGGTCGGTTTGGGGGCGCTTTGCGCCCCATCGCAGCCCTTTATCCCAAGGTGTGCCACTCCCGCTTGTCACGCGTGAGCAGCTCGTCGCCCGCCGCGGGGCCATCTTCACCGGCGGGGTATTCATGGACCTCCCCACCGCTGGCCCAGGCATCCAGGAACGGCTGCACCGCACGCCAACCGTTCTCGATGTTGTCGGCGCGCTGGAACAGGGTCTGGTCGCCGGTGAGACAGTCGTAGATCAAGGTCTCGTAACCGGTCGCCGGGGTCATCTTGAAGAAGTCCTTGTAGGCAAAACCAAGCTCGACGTTTTCCATCACCAGCTCAGGCCCGGGACGCTTGGCCTGCAGGTCGAACCACATGCCTTCGTTGGGCTGGATCTGGATCTTCAGGTAGTTGGGCTTGGGCCGTTCCAGTTCCGACTCGCGGAACTGCGCATACGGCGCCGGCTTGAAGCAGATGGCGATCTCGGTGTCGCGCACGCTCATGCGCTTGCCGGTGCGCAGGTAGAACGGCACCCCGGCCCAGCGCCAGTTGTCGATCATCACCTTGAGGGCAACATAGGTCTCGGTGCGGCTCTGAGGGTCGACGTTCGGCTCCTGACGATACCCGGCCAGGCGCTTGCGACCCTGCTTGCCGGCCACGTACTGGCCACGCACGGAGTGCTTGAGGGCCATCTTCTGCGACCAGGGGCGGATGGCCCCGATCACCTTGGCTTTCTCGCTGCGCACCGCATCGGCAGCGAAGGCCGCCGGCGGTTCCATGGCGACCATGGCCAGCAACTGGAACAGGTGATTGGGGACCATGTCGCGCAGGGCGCCGGTGTTGTCGTAGAAGGCGCCACGGGTTTCGACACCGACGGTCTCGGCCGCAGTGATTTGCACGTGGTCGATGTAATGGTTGTTCCAGAACGACTCGAACAGCCCGTTGGAGAACCGGCTGACCAGGATGTTCTGCACCGTTTCCTTGCCCAGGTAATGGTCGATCCGGTAGATCTGCCGCTCGCTCATTACCCCCAACAGGCAGGCGTTGAGCGCCTCGGCGCTGGCCAGGTCGGTGCCGAAGGGTTTTTCCACCACCACCCGGCGAAAACCGCCGCCGGACTCATCGAGCAGCCCGGCATCTCCCAGACGCTGCGCCACTTCCGGGAAGAAGCGCGGCGAGGTGGCGAGGTAAAAGATGGCATTGCCATGGGCGGTCTTGTCGATGCGCTTGCCGATGGCCTCATAGGTGGCCGGGTTCAGGAAATCGCCGGTCTGGTAGTCCAGACGTTTGGCCAGGCGCGCCCACACTTTGTCGTCCAGGCACTTGTTGGAGCCCTCCCCGCCTTTGTCGCGCTCGACCATGAAGGCATGCAGGCGCTCTGCGAACGCATCGGCCGTGGCTGGATTGTGGTCGACACCAACGATGCGCAGGTTGCGATCCAGCAGGTCATCGCGGCTGAGGTTGTACAGCGCCGGCATCAGCAGGCGCTTGACCAGATCGCCGTTGGCGCCGAACAGGAACAACGTGCAGGGCGGCGCGGCAGGGATGCGTTGTGGCGTCATTTGCCTTTCTCGACGTGGCCGCCGAAGCCCAGGCGCATGGCCGAGAGGATCTTGTCCCCATAGGTGCCCTGCTGCTGGCGCGAACGGAAACGGGCAAACAGCGCGCTGGACAGCACCGGCACCGGCACGGCCTGCTCGACGGCGGCGTCGATGGTCCATCGGCCTTCGCCGCTGTCGGACACCGAGCCACTGAACTGGGCCAACTGCGGGTCAGCCACCAGGGCGTCGGCGGTCAGGTCCAGCAGCCAGGAGGTCACCACGCTGCCGCGACGCCACACTTCGGCGATCTCGGCCACGTCCAGGTCAAAGCGCTGCTCTTCGGGCAGTTCGTTGCCGCCTTTGCTGCGCAGCAGGTCGAAGCCTTCGGCGTAGGCCTGCATCAAGCCGTACTCGATACCGTTGTGCACCATCTTCACGTAGTGCCCGGCACCGGCTGGCCCGGCATGGATATAGCCATGCTCGGCGCGGCCATGTTCACCCTCGCGACCCCGGGTGCGGGGGATGTCGCCCACGCCAGGGGCCAGGGCCTTGAACAGCGGCTCGAGGCGTTCGAACACGTCCTTCTCACCCCCGATCATCATGCAGTAGCCGCGCTCCAGGCCCCACACGCCGCCGGAGGTGCCGACGTCCAGATAATGCAGGCCCAGCTTGGCCAGCTCAGTGGCCCGGCGCATGTCGTCCTTATAGAAGGTGTTGCCACCATCGATGATCGCGTCGCCCGGCTCCAGTAGCTCAGCCAGCTGGGCGATGGTCTGCTCGGTAGGCTCACCGGCAGGCAGCATTACCCACACCGCGCGAGGTGCCTTGAGCTTCTGCACCAGCGCTCCCAGGTCGTGTGCCCCTTGGGCGCCCTCGCTCTCCAGCGTCATCACCGCGTCGCGGTTGCGGTCGTGGACCACAGTCCGATGCCCTGCGAGCATCAGACGCCTCGCGATGTTGCCGCCCATGCGGCCCAGCCCGACAATTCCCAGTTGCATGTGTCGATGCTCCCCTTATGAAATGGATGACAACGCGGTTCAGGTTTTCAGATTAGTCCAGTGCTCCGTTCGAGGGTTCACCGACGAACGGGGCGACAACGATAAACAAAAAAGTTCCCAAGGCCAGGAAAAGAATTCAGAATGCGCGCCGCGCCAAGCGTCTACGCTTGAAATTGTCACCAGCCAGAACCGCGAGGTGTTCCAATGGGTACCCTGATGCCTTCCACTCCCACCCAGACCCTCTATGTCACCGTGCGCCGTGACGAGCTGCGCCGCCTGAAGGATGAACGCGACCAATTGCGCCAGCAGGTTGCCCAGTTGAACCAATTGCTTGAGCAGGCCCGCTGCGAAGACGACAAAGCCATCCGCCTCTAAATGCCCTCCTCCTGGTGGGAGCTCACTGGCTCCCACTGTGCAAGATTCTCCCTTCGCATCCTGACCTGTTTCTGCGGTTTCGCTCGACGTCCTTTGCCGGTCGACTGATCGCCGGGGCGCATTGCGCGCCTGTCGTATCCCCCGGCCGCACGCTTGGCGGCCTGTCTACCTTGCGTATTTACATCCTGTGACAACCCGCCAACGTTTGCGCACGCCCACGCTCATCATTTAAATGACCAGCGGGTCACAAATGTAACGCAACCTCTCCTACACTCGGGATTCTGCCCGCCAAACCGTCTGGGTAACCGGACGGAAAAAAAAAGAAACTTTCCAACAAAGCGGCAGGTCAGGAACTAAGTAGGCCAATGCACAGGGGACCTCCCCGCTTCGGCCCACCCACACCCCAAACAGCTCAACTGCCTTCGGCTGGAACGCCGATTGCACGGTGCTTGTGCGCACCACTCTGGGGCATGGACCGCACTACGAAGATTTGAACTAGAGAGAACCAACACGACATAACGCCAAAGGGTGCCAGCCACCCGATACAAGGGACGGAGAGAAGTATGATCAGTGCCGCTGTCGAACCTCACGTAGATACATTCACCCCGGACAACCGCGAACCGCTGCCGCCAGGATTCGCCACGACAGCCAAGGCACCCGGCGCCCAGCGCCGTCACAACCCGCACAAACGCAAAATCCTGTTCGTCACATCGGAAATCGCCGACCTGGTCAAGACCGGGGGTTTGGGCGACGTGTCCTCGGCCCTGCCCCGGGCCCTGTCCCATCTACACGATGTCCGTGTGTTGATTCCTGGCTACCGCCAGGTGGTCGACAGCGACAACCCCATCCATATCGTCGGCGAACTGGGTGGGCACGCGGCGCTGCCACCCTGCAAGATCGGCCGCATGGATCTGGCCGACGGCTTGGTCATCTATGTCCTGCTCTGCCCCGAACTGTACGAGCGCGACGGCACGCCCTATGGCGCCAACAACGGCCGCGACTGGCCGGACAACCACATCCGCTTCGCCCGATTGGGCCTGGCCGCTGCTGAAATCGCCGCCGGCGAAGGCATGATCCACTGGCGCCCCGACCTGGTGCATGCCCACGACTGGCCGGCAGGCCTGGCCCCGGCGTACATGCACTGGCGCGGCCTGAACACCCCGACCCTGTTCACCATCCACAACCTGGCCTACCAGGGCGTGTTCAGCCGTGCCTGCTGCCCGGAGCTGGCCATCCCTGACCATGCCCTGCAGCAGGAAGGCATGGAGTTCTACGGCAAGCTGTCGTTCCTCAAGGCGGGCCTGGCCTACTCCAGCCATATCACCACCGTGAGCGCCACCTATGCCCGGGAGATCACCACGCCCGAATTCGGCTGCGGGCTGGATGGCTTCCTGGCCAGCAAGGCGCAGCAGGGCCTGCTCGGCGGCATTCCCAATGGCATCGACGAGAGCTGGGATTCGGCCACCGACAAGCACCTGCAGCACAATTTCAGCCTCAACGACTGGGACGGCAAGGCGCGCAACGCACAAGAAGTGCGCACGCTGTTCCAACTCGAGGCATCGCAGGGGCCATTGTTCGCCGTGGTCTCACGCCTGGTTTACCAAAAAGGCCTGGACCTGACGCTGGGCGTGGCCGACTACATCGTCAAACAGGGTGGCCAGATCGCCATTATCGGCCGAGGCGAACCTGAGGAAGAACAGGCCATGCGCGAGCTGGCCCTGCGCTATCCGGGGCGCATCGGCGTGCGCATCGGCTTCAACGAAACCGATGCACGACGCATGTTCGCCGGCAGCGACTTCCTCCTGATGCCGTCGCGCTATGAGCCCTGCGGCCTGAGCCAGATGTACGCGCAGCGCTTCGGCTCGCTGCCGGTGGCGCGTAACACCGGTGGACTGGCCGACACCATCGAGGACGGTGTCACCGGTTTCCTGTTCGACGAGTCCACTGTCGAGAGCTACCGCGAGGCCCTGAGCCGGGCGTTCTACGTGCACGGCAAGAAAGACTTGCTCAATGCCATGCGCTGCCTGGCCATGACCCAGCCGTTCAACTGGTGTCAGGCCGTGGAACCCTACGCCAAGCTGTACGAGGAACTGGTCTGTCAGGCCCACGCTGGCCACTACTGAACGAGGGCACCGAAGATGCAAAGGCATGGCGCACACTTGCTGGACGCCACGTCGGCGCGCTTCGCCCTCTGGGCGCCCGATGCGCGCAGCGTGAGCTTGCAGTTGGAGCAACAACCTGCGGTCGAACTGCTGCCTGAAGCAGATGGCTGGTTCACCGGCTTGGCGCCTTGCCAGGCGGGCGACCGTTATCGCTACCGAATCGATGACATCCTGCAGGTGCCCGACCCCGCGTCGCGCTACCAGCCTGAGGGTGTGCAGGGGCCCAGCCAAGTGGTGGACACCACCAGCTATCCCTGGCGTCACCCCTGGCAAGGCAGACCTTGGCACGAGGCCGTGATCCAGGAGCTGCATGTCGGCTTGCTGGGCGGCTATGCCGGGGTCATGCGCGAACTGCCGCGCCTGGCCGAGATAGGCATCACGGCCATCGAGCTGATGCCGCTGGGGGCGTTTCCGGGGACGCGCAATTGGGGCTACGACGGCGTGTTGCCGTTCGCCCCGCAGCACACCTATGGCAGTCCGACCGAACTGTGCCGCTTGATCGACGAGGCCCATGGCCATGGCCTGATGGTGCTGCTCGATGTGGTCTACAACCACTTCGGTCCCGACGGCAACTACCTGCACCAGTACGCCAGCACGTTCTTTCGCGAAGACCGGCAGACGCCCTGGGGCGCTGCCATTGATTTTCGCCGGCCCCAGGTGCGCGAGTTCTTCATCCAGAATGCCCTGATGTGGCTATGCGACTATCGCTTCGACGGCCTGCGCCTGGACGCGGTGCATGCCATCGACCAGCCGGACTTTCTCATCGAACTGGCCCAGCGCGTACGTGCCGCCGTGGCCCCAGGTCGTCAGGTATGGCTGGTGCTGGAGAACGAACACAACCAGGCCTCGTTGCTCGAGCAAGGCTTCGACGCCCAGTGGAACGACGACGGCCACAACGCCTTGCATGTCCTGTTGACCGGCGAAACGGAAGGCTACTACGCCGACTACAAGGATCGTCCGATCGAAAAACTGGCCCGCAGCCTGAGCGAGGGGTTTGTCTTCCAGGGCCAGGCCAACCGCCATGGCACGCCACGGGGCGAGCCCAGCGGGCACTTAGCGCCCAGTGCGTTCGTGCTGTTTCTGCAAAACCACGACCAGATCGGCAATCGGGCAATGGGTGAACGCCTGACCCGCCTCTGCCCGCCCCCGGCCTTGCGCGCGGCCACCGGCTTGCTGCTGCTGGCGCCGATGATTCCTCTGCTGTTCATGGGCGATGAAGAAGGCAGCCGCCGGCCATTTCTGTTTTTCACCGATCATCACGATGAGCTGGCCGACGCGGTGCGCGAAGGTCGCCGTGCCGAGTTCGCCCACTTCGCTGCGTTCGCCGACCCTGCGCAGCGCGAACGCATCCCCGACCCTAACGCCCAGGCCACCTTCGACGCCTCGCAGCTCGCAGCGCAGGAGGTGGTGGCCGGCTGGCACGGGCTATACCAGCGCCTGCTGACGCTGCGCCACCTGCATCTCACCCCACGCTTGCCAGGCAGTCGCGCCCTGGGCGCCACGGTACTGGGCGAACGGGCCCTGACCGCACGCTGGCGCCTGGGCGACGGTAGCCAATTGCGGATCGACCTCAACCTGGCCAGCGAGCCGCAATCGGTAGCACTGCCTCCAGTCGAGCGCTGGTTGTTCGACAGCAGCGACACCGCGCATCTCGACACTACCCTGCCCGCGCACAGTTGCGTGGTCAGCCTGCTGCCACCCGACCAGGAGGCTCCATGAGCGAATTGCCTTTGCACCGACTGGCCGCGCGGGTGGGCTTGGCCCGCGATTGGGTCGATGCCAACGAGCGTCCCCAACAGGTCAGCGATGACGTCCTGCGCCAGGTGCTGGCAGGCCTTGGCCACCCGGCCGAAGACGAAACCGCTATCGCCGCCAGCCTCCAGGCGCTCGATGAGGCCGACGATGCCGACCATCTGCCGCCGTTGCTCACCGCCGATGTGGGCCTGCCGCTGGACCTTGCGCGCTATTTCGCCCCTGGCAGCCCGGTGCAGTGCACCCTCGAGAACGGTGACCCGCTGACCCTGGCCCTCGATGGCCAGGCGCAGCTGCCGGGGGAGCTGCCCGTGGGCTATCACCAACTGAACATCGACGACCGCCCGTTCACCCTGGCGGTCGCGCCTGCGCGCTGCCATGCCTTGGACGAGGCAACCGAGCAATCACCGCCTCGGTGCTGGGGCCTTGCGGTCCAACTGTACAGCCTGCGCCGCCCCGGTGACGGCGGCTACGGCGACTGCCTGGCCCTGGAGCAACTGGCCCGCGCCGCCGCGGAACGAGGCGCCGACGCCTTGGCGATCAGCCCGATCCACGCCTTGTCGGCGATCGACCAGCGCCACTACAGCCCCTACTCCCCCTCCAGCCGCCTGCTGCTCAACACGCTGTACGCCAGCCCTGCCGCGCTCCTGGGTGAGCGGGAAGTGCGCATGGCGATCGAGGCGTGCCAGTTGCAGCCGCTGCTCGATGAGCTCGAGCAACTCCCATTGGTGGACTGGCCCCGCGCCGCCGAAGCCAGGCAACAGCTGCTGCAGGCGCTGTACAAGGACTTCAGCCGGGGCGCTCACCCCCTGCAAAAGGACTTCGACAGCTACCGTGAGGCCGGTGGCCAGGCCCTGCTGCACCACTGTTGGTTCCAGGTGCTGCAGGCCGAAGCGATGGCCCGAGGCCTGGGTGCGGACTGGCGCAACTGGCCAGCGGCCTGGCACGACCCTTATCACCCGGAGGTGGAAGCCTTTGCCAGCGCCTGTCCGGCCCAGGTCGAGTTCCATGCCTTCTGCCAGTGGCTCACCGAACGCGGCCTGCAACGCGCCCAGGAGGCCGCGCGCGGCAACGGCATGGCCGTGGGCCTGATCGCGGACCTTGCCGTGGGCGCCGACGGCGCCGGCAGCCAGGCCTGGAGCCGCCAGGACGAATTGCTGGCCGATCTCAAGGTCGGCGCCCCTCCCGATATCCTCAACCGCCAAGGCCAGGATTGGGGCATCTGCGCCTTCTCTCCGGAAGGCCTCAAGCGCAACGGCTACCGCGCCTTCATCGAGATGCTGCGCGCCAACCTCGCCCACGCCGGCGGCCTGCGTATCGACCACGTCATGGGCCTGCGCAGGCTGTGGCTTATCCCGCGTGGGGCGCGCCCCAGCGAGGGCGCCTACCTGAACTATCCGCTGGACGACCTGCTGCGCCTGTTGGCCCTGGAGTCGGTGCGCCACCGGGCGGTGATCCTAGGCGAAGACCTGGGCACGGTACCCGAAGGCCTGCGCGAAACCCTGGCGGCCAAGGCCGTGCTGGGCATGCGCGTGCTGCCATTCGAGCAACAGCCGCCGGGGCATTTCAAACCAATTCTCGACTGGCCGGACAACGCCCTGGCCACCACCGGCACCCACGACCTCGCCCCCTTGGCCGGTTGGCTGCAAGCCCGCGACATCGACTGGAGCCACCGCCTGCAACTGGTAGATGCGGCCGCCGAGCTGCATTGGCGCCACACTCGCCAACGGGAGCGTGATGGCCTGCGCCGCACCTTGGAGCAGAACTATGGCGCCCTGGCGGACGACGACGCGTTGATCGACGCGGCGATCCGCTACGTCGGACATACCCGTGCCCCCCTGGTGCTGGTCCCCCTAGAAGACTTGCTGGGCTGCGACGAACAGCCCAACCTGCCCGGCACCACCGATGGCCACCCCAATTGGCGTCGCCGCTTCGCCCGCCCGGTGCGCGAGCTGCTTGACGACGAAGACGCCGCCCGCCGCCTGGAGCTGCTGGCCCAAGCCCGCGAACAAGCCTGGGAGCGTGACCGATGAAACCCTTGACCGCCACGGTGCGCCTGCAATTGCACAGTGACTTCACCCTGGACGATGCGGTGCCCCTGGTGCCCTACTTCGCCCGCCTAGGGATCAGCCACCTGTACGCTTCGCCCATCCTCAAGGCCCGGGCCGGCTCGCGCCACGGCTACGACGTGGTCGACCCGACCCAGGTCAATCCGGAGCTGGGAGGGGAAGCGGCGCTCGAACGCCTGGTCGCCGCGCTGCGCCAGCATGGCATGGGGCTGATCCTGGACACGGTGTCCAACCACATGGCCGTGGGCGGCGCCGACAACCCTTGGTGGCAGAGCCTGCTGGCCTGGGGCCGGCGCAGCCCCTACGCGGAATTCTTCGACATTCAGTGGCACTCCAGCGACCCGCTGCTGGCCGGGCAACTGTTGCTGCCGTTCCTGGGCAGTGACTACGGCGTGGCGTTGCACAACGGCGAGATCCCGCTGACGTTCGACAGCGACCAAGGCGTGCTGCAAGTCGCCCATTACGAGCACCGTTTCCCCATCTGCCCGCTGGACTACGGGCAAATCCTCGGCCAGAGCGAACACCCCGCTTTGCAAGCATTGGCTCAACACTTCAGTGCCTTGCGCGAGGCCGCCGATCCGTTGACCGACGCCCTGCCCCTGCAGGCCGAGCTGGCGCGCCTGGTTGGCGAAGGCGCGAGCCTCGACGGCGCCCTGGCCGCGTTCGACAGCCGCACCGAAGCGGGTCTGAAACGCCTGCACCTGCTGCTCGAACATCAGACCTATCGCCTGGCCAGTTGGCGCACCGCGGCCGATGACATCAACTGGCGGCGTTTTTTCGACATCAACGAGCTGGGCGGGCTGCGCGTGGAGCGTGCGGTGGTGTTCGAGGCCACCCACGCCAAGCTGTTCGAGCTGATCGAACGCGGCCTGGTGGACGGCCTGCGCATCGACCACATCGACGGCCTGGCCGATCCTCGCCAGTACTGCCGCAAGCTGCGCCGACGGGTCGAGCGCCTGCTCGCCCGCCGCCCTGTGCAGGCCGCCGTAGCGCATTTTCCGATCTATGTGGAGAAGATCCTCGGGGCAGGCGAGCACCTGCATCTGGACTGGCGCACCGACGGCACCACCGGCTACGAGTTCATGAACCAAGTCTCGCTGTTGCAGCACGACCCGGACGGCGAAGCCCCTTTGACCGAGCTGTGGAGCAGCGTCAGCGAACGCCCGGACTTTCCGGAGGAAGTGCGCCAGGCTCGCCACTTGGTGCTCAATGCCAGCCTGGCCGGCGATTGTGAGTCCGTGGCCCAGGCCCTGTTGCAGGTGGCCCGTGGCGACCTGATGACCCGCGACCTGACCCTCGGCGCGATCCGGCGGGCGCTGCAGGCGCTGGTCGAGCATTACCCGGTGTACCGCACCTACATCAATGCCTGCGGCCGTCCGGCCGAAGACGAAGCGTTCTTCCAACACGCCCTGGCCGGCGCCCGGCAGAGCCTGGCTGAAGCCGACTGGCCACTGCTCGAACATCTGCAGCACTGGCTGGGCGGTCAACCCTGGCGCCAACTGCCCCGTGGCCTGCCCCGCAAGCACCTGCGCCATGCCTGCGTGCGCTTTCAGCAATTGACGGCACCGAGCGCGGCCAAAGCCGTGGAAGACACTGCGTTCTATCGCTCAGGACGCTTGCTGTCGCGCAACGATGTGGGCTTCGAAGCCGAACGGTTCAGCGCCGATGCCACTTGGTTCCACAACGAGGCCCAGCAGCGCCTGCGGGACTTTCCCGACAACCTGCTGGCCACCGCTACCCACGACCACAAGCGCGGCGAGGACTGCCGCGCGCGCCTGGCGGTGCTGAGCGAGCACGGCCCCTGGCTGGCCAGCCGCGTGGAGCACTGGCGCGAGCTCGCCACACCACTGCGCCAGTCATTGAACGACGGCCCGGCACCGAGCCCGGCGGACGAACTGCTGCTGTACCAGACGCTGCTCGGCAGCTGGCCGCTGGAGCTGGACCTGCAGGACCTCGGGGCCTTGGGCCGCTATGCCGAGCGGGTCCGCCAGTGGCAGCAGAAGGCCCTGCGCGAGGCCAAGCTGCGCAGCAGCTGGAGCGCACCGAACGACGCCTACGAGCAAGCCTGCGCGACCTACGTTGACGAGCTGTTGCTGGGGCCGCAAAACCAACAGCTGCGCCGCTCGCTTCACGACGCCGCGCAGCACATCGCCTCTGCCGGCGCACTCAACGGCCTGGCTCAGTGCCTGCTGCGCATGACCAGCCCCGGCGTACCGGATCTCTATCAAGGCAACGAGTACTGGGACCTGAGCCTGGTCGACCCGGACAACCGTCGCCCGGTGGACTACGCCGCGCGCCGCGCGAGCCTGGACGACAGCGTGCCGCTGGCCGAGCTGCTGGCGCATTGGCGCGATGGGCGTATCAAGCAGGCGCTGATCGCCCGGGTTCTGGATGCCCGCCAGGCCCATCCGCAGCTGTTCCAACGCGGCGCCTACCTGCCTTTGACCGTGCATGGCCGGCACGCCGACAAGGTGCTGGCGTTCGCGCGCCTGGGCGAGGATGCCCGGGCCATCGTGGTAGTGCCGCGCCTGTGCGCCCCCCTGCTCGGCGACGCCCCTGTGCCCTTGATCCCAGCGCAGAACTGGGACGATACCCGGCTGATCTTGCCGTTTGCCTTGTCGTCTGCCACTTGCTTGGGACTTTTTTCCAGTGCGGCTGTCAGCCCTTCAAAGGAGCTGTATTTGAACACTGTGCTGGCGGAGTTTCCGGTCAACCTGCTGATACAACAATCTTGAACACCAGGAGCGTCATGATGAGTGCCGATGAAAAACGTATTCGCGAATTCGCCTACCAGATCTGGGAGTCGGAGGGTAAACCCGTAGGCCAGGAGGAACGCCACTGGGAGATGGCGCGCAAGCTGGCCGAGGCCGAGGCGCTGGCGCCCAAGGCGACCCCGCGCAAGAAGGCGGCGGCCAAGCCCAAGGCAGCGGCTGAACCCAAAGCGCCGGCCGAGCCGAAAGTGGCTGCCTTGCCTGGGG
The DNA here is from genome assembly GCF_001808425.1 of Pseudomonas sp. HMSC08G10. Taxonomy (NCBI): domain Bacteria; kingdom Pseudomonadati; phylum Pseudomonadota; class Gammaproteobacteria; order Pseudomonadales; family Pseudomonadaceae; genus Pseudomonas; species Pseudomonas sp. HMSC08G10. The sequence goes on from NZ_KV793302.1 coordinate 91,592, forward strand.
TCAAGCCGGCTGCGGCGAAAAAGCCAAAGGCTGTGAAGAAACCCACTGCAGGCTGAGCCTGTACCGAACCCTTTCGCGGGTTTGCCCGCGAAAGGGCTGGCATAGATGCATCGGTACATCCGTCCACCAGGCCAACGAGGACTGTCATGAGCCCCCGCACCCCGAAGAAAACCCGCTCCGTCGCTCCCTCACGCATCCGCGAAGGCTTGCCCTTCCCTCTTGGTGCCACCTGGGACGGTCTGGGCGTCAACTTCGCCCTGTTCTCGGCCAATGCCACCAAGGTCGAGCTGTGCCTGTTCGACTCCACCGGCGAACAGGAGATCGAACGCATCGAGCTCCCCGAATACACCGATGAGATCTACCACGGCTATCTGCCCGACGCGCATCCCGGGCTGGTCTACGGTTACCGGGTCCATGGCCCGTACGAACCGGAGAATGGTCACCGCTTCAACCCCAACAAGCTGCTGATCGACCCCTACGCCAAGCAACTGGTGGGGAATCTGAAATGGTCCGAGGCACTGTTCGGGTACACCATCGGCCATCCCGATGGCGACTTGTCCTTCGACGAGCGTGACAGTGCGCCCTTCGTGCCCAAGTGCAAGGTCATCGACCCGGCCTTCACCTGGGGCCGCGACCAGCGGGTGCAGATCCCCTGGGAGCGCACCATTCTCTACGAAGCCCATACCCGTGGCATCAGCATGCGCCATCCGGCGGTACCGGAAGAACTGCGCGGCACCTTCGCGGGCCTGGCCAACGATGAGCTGCTCAAGCACATCAAGGACCTGGGCGTGTCCTCCATCGAGCTGCTGCCGATCCACGCCTTCGTCAACGACCAGCACCTGCTGCAGAAGGGCCTGAACAACTACTGGGGCTACAACAGCATCGCCTTCTTCGCGCCTCACCCCAAGTACCTGGCCAGCGGCAAGGTCGCCGAGTTCAAGGAGATGGTCGCGCACCTGCACGATGCTGGCCTGGAGCTGATCCTGGACGTGGTCTACAACCACACCGCCGAGGGCAACGAGCTGGGGCCGACGCTATCCATGCGCGGCATCGACAACGCCTCCTACTACCGGCTGATGCCCGACGACAAGCGCTACTACATCAACGACTCCGGCACCGGCAATACCCTCGACCTGAGCCATCCCTGCGTGCTGCAACTGGTCACCGACTCACTGCGCTACTGGGCCGGCGAGATGCATGTCGATGGTTTTCGCTTCGACCTGGCGACCATCCTGGGGCGCTATCACGATGGCTACAGCGAGCGTCACAGTTTCCTGGTGGCCTGCCGCCAGGACCCGCTGCTAAGCCAAGTCAAGCTGATCGCCGAGCCCTGGGACTGCGGCCCGGGTGGCTACCAGGTCGGCAACTTCGCCCCCGGCTGGGCAGAATGGAACGATCGCTTTCGCGACACCGTGCGCGCCTTCTGGAAAGGCGATGAAGGCCAGCTGGCGGACTTCGCCTCACGCATGACCGCCTCGGGCGACTTGTTCAACAACCGTGGCCGGCGGCCCTATGCCTCGGTCAACTTCGTCACCGCCCACGATGGCTTCACGCTGCGCGATCTGGTGTCGTACAACGACAAGCACAACGAGGACAACGACGAGAACAACCAGGACGGCACTGACAACAACCTGTCTTGGAACTGCGGTGTCGAAGGGCCTACGGACGACCCACAGATCAACGCCTTGCGCATGCGCCAGATGCGCAACTTCTTCGCCACCCTGCTGCTGGCCCAGGGCACGCCGATGATCGTCGCCGGCGACGAGTTCAGCCGCACCCAGCACGGCAACAACAATGCCTACTGCCAGGACAGCGAGATCGGCTGGATCAACTGGGATCTGGACCAGGAAGGCACCGAACTGCTGGCCTTCGTCAAACGCCTGACCCGGCTGCGCCTGGCCTACCCGGTGCTGCGCCGTTCGCGGTTCCTGGTGGGCGACTACAACGAGGCGATCGGGGTCAAGGACGTCACCTGGCTAGCGCCCGATGGCAATGAAATGAGCGTGGAGCAGTGGGAAGATCCCCATGGCCGCTGCCTGGGCATGCTCATGGACGGCCGCGCCCAGGTCAGTGGCATTGCCCGGCCCGGCGGCGAGGCGACCTTGCTGTTGATCGTCAACGCCTACCATGACACGGTGCCCTTCCAGCTTCCCTCGGTGCCCGAGGGCGACTACTGGAGCTGCCTGGTCGACACCGACCGGCCACAGATGCGCAAGCCTCAGCATCTGGCCTTCGATACGCTGTTCGAGGTCAAAGGGCGCTCATTGCTGCTGATGGCGCTACAGCGCGAAGAAGAGTGATAGGCCTGTCTCATCGGCTTGCGAAAAGAGCCGCATGACTATGTACACCTGATGCCTCTTGGAGAGTGAACCCAGGCGAGCAAGATCTGTCCGAATCAGTGTCTGTTTGTGCGAGTGGCCCTGACGTCGGCATGCCTGCGATGGGGCATTCAACCCCGCAGTCCTTGAGGAGCCATCGTGAGCCCCGAAGCCGGTAGTCCAGGTTTCGCCAGCGTCAGCCAAGCCCCAGCCGTTCATCGGCTGCGGGTGCTGACGGTCAATACCCACAAAGGCTTCACCGCCTTCAACCGGCGCTTCATCCTGCCAGAGCTGCGCGAGGCTGTGCGCAGTACCCAGGCCGACATCGTGTTTCTCCAGGAAGTGCTCGGCAGCCATGACCGCCACGCCGCGCGCTACCCCGGCTGGCCACAGACCTCCCAGTACGAGTTTCTCGCCGACAGCATGTGGAGCGACTTCGCCTATGGTCGCAACGCGGTCTATCCCGATGGCCACCACGGCAATGCCTTGCTGTCGAAGTACCCGATTCTCGAACACCGCAACCTCGACGTATCGATCACGGGCCCCGAGCGCAGGGGCCTGTTGCATTGCATCCTCGACGTGCCCGGCCAACGCCAGGTGCATGCCATTTGTGTGCACTTGTCGTTGCTGGAAAGCCATCGGCAAAAGCAACTGCACCTGTTGCGCCGTTTGCTCGACAGCCTACCGGCCGACGCCCCGGTGATCATCGCGGGCGACTTCAACGACTGGCAGCTGCGCGGCAATCGCACCCTGGGCGCTCAGCGTGATCTGCACGAAGCATTCGAGCGCCACCACGGCCTGCTGGCACGCACCTATCCGGCCCGCCTGCCGCTGCTGCGCCTGGACCGCATTTACCTGCGCAATGCCGAGAGTCATGCCCCGCGAATCCTCGGGCACAAGCCTTGGACGCATCTTTCCGATCACTTGCCCTTGGCGGTGGAAGTGCGTCTCTAGCAATGATTCGGCATAGCCCGCCGACGGCAAAGAACCAACCTCGATATCGATAGTTGAATTTCCATAAAAATCAATCACTTATACCTCTCATCGACATACCGACAAGTCTTTCACGCTTTCTTGACGCAGGCGTCGACGTCTCCTTAGCTGAACTCTACAACGTGTCGTAAAAAATTCGCGCCGGGCCTCTAGCGTGCACCTTTGTGCGTACCTGCGAGCCCAGGCGTGCTGGTTTGGGTCGCCCTCTGTTTTTGTGTCGTACAGCTCGTGACATCAGGCCAGATCCTTGGGCTGTACCAACACACAACAACACAACAGAGGAGATCCGCCATGAAAAGAACCTCGAACCCCTGGCGCTTCGACGCGATTTTCTGTGCGGTTTCCACGTCGCTGCTCCTGGCAACCCCGGTGGAAACCTTCGCGTTCGAACTGCAGGAACAGGCCTCCTTCGCTGGCCTGTTGCAGCCGCCGGCCGTGCCGCAGCTCTCCCTCGATCCGGTGACCGCCAGCGGCCTGAGCCTGGGCACCCTGAGTGCATTTTCCGAGCGCATGAGCGAACGCCACGGCCAGGCGGCCCCGGACCTGGTCGCCAGCCAGTGGTCGCAGTTCTTCCCGGATGCCACAAGACCCGGTGCCCAAGTGCCCGCGCAACTGGAGGCGCCCAGCCAACAATTGACGATCGGCCCGGACCTGTTCGTGCGTGAAACCAACGGCAATGTGCATCGGGCGGGGATTTTCGTGGGCCATAACAACCTGCAAAGCAGCTTCAACGGCATGCGCCGGTTGCTCGGCGACAAGCAGAAGAATGCCGTTAACCTCAGCGGCGAAAGCCTGGGGGTGTACTGGAGCATGACCCATGAGCAAGGCTGGCACGTCGATGCCGTGGCCATGGGCACCCGCATCGACGTCAATGGCCGTGGCGAGAGCGGCCAGCGGTTGGACGACAGCGGCCATGCGATGACCTTTTCGGTTGAAGGTGGATACCCCATCGGCCTGGGCGGTGGCTGGGTCATCGAGCCCCAGGCGCAGTTGATCAACCAGCAGTTCTTCCCCGGCAACCGGGCACAGGAAGAAACCCTGCAGGCATTCGATAGCCAGCCGAGCTGGAGCGGCCGGGTCGGTGCCAAATTGTCGGGGCGCTACACCGTACGCGGGATGCCCATCGAACCCTACGTGCGGACCAACGTGTGGTACGACTTCACCGACTCGGACACCGTAAAGCTGGACCAGGTCGACAAGATCTCCAGCTCCCGGTACTCGACCACCGTGGACCTTGGCTTGGGATTGGTGGCGCGGGTCACGCCGAAAGTAGCGCTGTTCGTCAGTGCCGACTACAGCAGCGATGTGGACGGCAATGACCTCAATGGCCTGATTGGCAGCCTGGGCGTGAGAATGCGCTGGTGAGACTTCGGGGCTGCCTTGCAGCCCCATGTCCTCAATCGATGGAACACCTCAAGACTTAAGGGGCCGCTTTGCGGCCCCCGGTACAGCTCAGGCCGGTTTCATCACCAGAACCCCCAACGGCGGAAGGTTCAAGGCCAGCGATAGCGGCTGCCCATGGCTGGCCACCTGCTCACTGGCCACCGCTCCCAGATTGCCCACATTCGACCCGGCGTACAGCTCGGCATCGCTGTTGAGCAACTCCTGCCAGCGCTCGCCGAACGGCACACCGATGCGGTACCCCTCACGTGGCACCGGGGTGAAGTTGGCCACTACCAGCAACGGCTCTCCGGCGCTGCTCCAGCGCAACCAGGCATACACGCTGTTGTGCGCGTCATCGCCGATCAGCCACTGGAAGCCCTGGGGCTGGCAATCCTGTTCGTGCAGCGAGGGCAGCTCGCGGTACAGGCGGTTGAGGTCGCTCACCAGGCGCTGCACGCCTTGGTGCTCGGGGTACTGCAGCAGGTACCAATCCAGCTGGTGGTCGTGGTTCCACTCGCGCCACTGGCCGAACTCGCAGCCCATGAACAGCAGCTTCTTGCCGGGATGGGTCCACATGAAGGTGAGGTAGGCGCGCAGGTTGGCGAACTTCTGCCAGCGATCGCCCGGCATCTTGTCGATCAGCGAATGCTTGCCATGGACCACTTCATCGTGGGAGATCGGAAGGATGAAATGCTCCGAGTACGCGTAGATCAGCCCGAAGCTCATCTCGTTGTGGTGATACGCACGGTGCACCGGGTCGTTCTGGATGTAGTGCAGCGTGTCGTGCATCCAGCCCATGTTCCACTTGTAGGCAAAGCCCAACCCGCCCTGCTGCACCGGCTGGCTGACCCCGGGCCATGCCGTGGACTCTTCGGCGATGATCAAGGCGCCCGGTGCCTCGACGGCGGCGACACCGTTGAGGTGGCGGATGAAATCGATGGCTTCGAGGTTCTCACGGCCGCCGTGGCGATTAGGCACCCACTCGCCGGCCTTGCGCGAATAGTCGCGATACAGCATCGAGGCCACGGCATCGACCCGCAGGCCATCGATGTGGAAGTGTTTGAGCCAGTGCAACGCCGAGGCCATCATGAAACCGCGCACCTCGTTGCGCCCCAAGTTGTAGATCAACGTGTTCCAGTCCTGGTGGTAGCCCTCCAGGGGGTTGTCGTATTCGTAGAGTGCGGTGCCGTCGAAGCGCGCCAGACCGTGTTCATCGGTGGGGAAATGCGCCGGAACCCAGTCCAGCAGCACGCCGATGCCACCCTGGTGGCAGGCATCGATGAACGCCGCGAAGTCCTCGGCGCTGCCGTAGCGCGAGGTGGGTGCGAACAGCGACAGTGGCTGGTAGCCCCAGGAGCCCCCGAACGGGTGCTCCATGATCGGCAGCAGCTCGATGTGGGTGAACCCTAAATCCTGCACATAGGGCACCAGGCGCTCGGCCAGTTCACGCCAGTTGTAAAAGCGCGACACCTCGCCGGCGTCATCCAGTTCGCAGCGCCAGGAGCCGGCATGCAGCTCGTAGATCGACAGCGGCGCGTCGTAGGCGTGACGCGCGGCGCGCTGTTGCATCCAGTCGTGATCCTGCCAGGCGTGCTGCAGGGGGCCTGACACCTTGGACGCGGTGCTCGGCGGCAACTCGGTGGCGCGGGCCAGCGGGTCGGCCTTGAGCGGCAGCACACCGTCCTGGCCGAGCACCTCGAACTTGTAGGCCTCGCCGATACCCAGGCGTGGCACGAACAGCTCCCACACGCCGGCGTCGTGGCGAAGGCGCATGGGATGGCGGCGCCCGTCCCAGTTGTTGAAATCGCCCACCACCGACACGCGCCGGGCATTGGGTGCCCACACCGAGAAGCACACCCCATCGATGCCATCGGCACACATCGGCTGGGCGCCGAAACGCCCGGAGAGATCGCGGTGGTTGCCCTCGGCGAACAGGTACAAGTCCATTTCGCCCAGTTGCGGGCCGAAACTGTAAGGGTCCTCGGTGATCTGCTCACCCCCGGCCCAACCGATGCGCAGCAGGTACGGATGGGCTTCGTCCAGGTGCGCGGTGAACAACCCCGGCAGGCTGCCCTGCACCATTTCGGCCAGCACACGCCCATCATGGCGCGCCAGCACCTGAACGTTCAGCGCAGTGGGCAGGAAGGCCCGGACGAACAGCCCTCCTGCACCATCGGCGTGGGGCCCCAGCACCGCAAAGGGATTGGCGTGCTCGGCGCGGGCCAGGGCGTCCAGATCCCGTTGCCGAAGGCCGCCGTTATCACGCGTGGTTGCATTCATCTCACTGCCCCTATCCGTTGTTGTTTGACATAAATAACCCGCTCCCACAGAGGAGGCCTATCGCCTGTCATGAGGCCTAGCTCTCCCCCCACGTACTGATCAGCCCATGCAGTCCATGCAAGGGCACAGCCAACCAGCCTGGCCGGTTCTCGGCTTCGTAGATGATTTCGTAGGCGGCTTTTTCCAGGCAGAACAGCTCCAGTGCGGCGCGCTCGCCCTCGGCCTGCTCCCAGGCGTGGGGCATGGCGGCGGTGGCCAGGCCATAGGCTTCGACGAAGGCATGACGCGACTGATGCAGGTACTGCCGGGCAACTCGCTGCCGAGCCTGGCGTGCAGCGTCGGAGAGGTCTACCGCCGAGGCGCTGCGCAAGATCATCGCTGCAGCATAGTCGAAGGAGCGCAACACGCCGCTGACATCCTTGTATGGGCTGTGCTTGGCCCGTCGCTCCTCCAACGGCCGGGCAGGCTCGCCTTCGAAATCGATCAGGTACGCATCGCCCTGCACCACCAGGACCTGGCCCAGATGCAGGTCGCCGTGCACGCGCATCAGCAGACCGCCTTGGGCCTGGCGGGCCAGGGTGTCGATGTGCTGGGCCAAGCCCTCGCGTTGTTGCGCCAGGTCGTCGACCAGGGCCTGGCTGTCAGGGTCCAGGCTGTCGCGGTGCCGGGCCAACAGGTCCAGGGCGTGGTCCAGTTGCGCGCTGACTTGCGTGCTCCAGCGGGTGCTGTCCTCGGTGGCGCTGGGGCGCGGCGCGAAAGCCTCGTCATCACTGGGTGCGGCCAGCAACAGGTGCATCTCGCCCAGTCGCTGGCCCAGCAACGCGGCAAAGCCTGTGAGTTCCACCAAGGCGTCGGTGTGCGCCTCGGGCTCGACGCTGGCCGGCTCCATCTCGTCGCGCACGGCGCGCTCCAGGGTGTTCTGGGTCCAATCCCAGGCGTCGCCCTGGTTGTTCAGATAGCCTTGGGCAATCATCAGCAGATGCGGCGTGCCTTGGTCATCGATCCGGCTGACCCAGCCGAGCAACGGCGAAATGTTGGCAAAGCCGGCGGCCGTCAAATAGGCGCTCATCTCGAGCTCCGGATGAATGCCTGGATTGACCCGGCGGATCAGCTTGAGCACCAGGCTGCCGCCTACCACCACCGAGCTGTTGGACTGCTCGGCGCTCAGGTAACGCACTTCGCTTTCTTCATTGAGCGCAAGGCTGGCCAGTTGCTCGGTGCAGTCGAAGCGCAGTTCGCCTGCACCGCACGGCAGACGGGTGCGGGCCTGGCAGTTGCTGAGCACGGCGCGAATGAACGGCTCGAGCACGAAGGCGTCGGTGATCAGCCCCACCTGGCGGCCACGGCGCACCCGAGAAAGCGCCAGCTGCTGGGGCAAGGCGCTGTTGATCTGCTCTTCGGGCAGCAGGCCAAACGGCAGCTGGTAATGCTGCACCACACCCTCGCTGTGCACCTGCAGCTCACTGAGCAGCACCGGCGTGGTGGCGGTGGCCAGACGTACGCCATAGTTCAGGCGCACCTGGTCGATCGGCCCCTGCTTGCCGGCGAACCAGCGCCGCTTGGGCAGGTACTGGGGCAAGATGGTGGTTTCCAGGGTCTCGCTCGAGGGTGCGTCGAGTAGTTCCTCCATGCGCTTGCGCAGCACCAGGGTGGTCAGCTCCGGCAAGCCTTCGCTCGGCTCGATGTGCCAGCTGGGCATGCGATCGCGCGAAGCCAGCAGGAACCAGTAGAAACCATAGGGCGGCAGGGTGAGCAGGAACGGCAACTGGCCGATGGGCGGGAAGGCACTACCGCCGAGCATCTCCACCGGTACTTTGTCGGCGTAGGCCGACAGCTCCAGCTCGGCAGCCTGGGCTGCACGCGAAACGTTGGCCACGCACAGAACGATCTCGGTGTTGCCCTCACCATCGGTGTACTCGCGCAAATAGGCGAGGATGCGTCGATTGCTGGGGGTGAGCATTTTCAGGGTGCCACGGCCAAAGGCTTTTTGCTGCTTGCGCACAGCGAGCAGGCGGCGGTTCCAGTTGAGCAGCGAATGCGGATCGTGGGACTGGGCCTCGACGTTGACGGTCTGGTAGCCGTAGAGCGGGTCCATGATCGGCGGTAGCACCAGGCGCTGCGGGTCGGCGCGGGAGAATCCGCCGTTGCGGTCCGGCGACCACTGCATGGGCGTGCGCACGCCATCGCGGTCGCCCAGGTAGATGTTATCGCCCATGCCCAATTCATCGCCGTAGTACAGGGTCGGAGTGCCAGGCATCGATAGCAACAGACTGGTGAGCAGTTCGATACGCCGACGGTCACGCTGCAGCAGCGGCGCCAGGCGACGGCGGATGCCGAGGTTGATGCGGGCGCGGCGGTCCTCGGCATAGTAGTTCCACAGGTAGTCACGTTCGCGGTCGGTGACCATTTCCAGGGTGAGTTCATCGTGGTTGCGCAGGAAGATCGCCCATTGGCAGTTGGCGGGGATTTCCGGGGTCTGGCGCAGGATGTCGGTGATCGGGAAGCGGTCTTCCATGGCCAGGGCCATGTACATGCGCGGCATCAGCGGGAAGTGGAACGCCATGTGGCATTCGTCGCCATCGCCCTCGCCGAAATAGGGGCGGGTGTCCTCGGGCCACTGGTTGGCCTCTGCCAGGAGCATGCGGTCGGGGTAGTTGGCGTCGATCTCGGCCCGGATCGCCTTGAGTACCGCGTGGGTTTCGGGGAGGTTCTCGTTGTTGGTGCCGTCGCGTTCGATCAGGTAGGGGATCGCATCCAGGCGCAGGCCGTCGACGCCAAGATCGAGCCAGAAGCGCATGACGCCGATCACGGCCTTCATCACTTGCGGGTTGTCGAAGTTCAGGTCCGGCTGGTGCGAATAAAATCGGTGCCAGAAGTACTGGCCGGCGACCGGATCCCACGTCCAGTTGGACTTTTCGGTGTCCAGGAAGATGATCCGCGTACCGTCGTATTTCTGGTCGGTGTCCGACCACACGTAGAAGTCCCGCGCCTTGCTCCCAGGTTTGGCGTGGCGGGCGCGCTGGAACCAAGGGTGCTGGTCGCTGGTGTGGTTGATGACCAGCTCGGTGATCACCCGCAGGCCGCGTTTGTGGGCCTCGGCGATGAAGCGCCGGGCATCGGCCAGAGTGCCGTAGTCGCTGTGCACGGCCTTGTACTCGGCGATGTCGTAGCCGTCATCGCGCCGTGGCGAGGGGTAGAACGGCAGCAGCCACAGTGTGTTGACGCCCAGCTCGGCGATGTAGTCGAGCTTGCCGATCAGCCCGGCGAAATCACCGATGCCGTCATTGTTCGAGTCGAAGAAGGACTTGATGTGCAGCTGGTAGATCACTGCGTCCTTGTACCACAGCGGGTCGTCGATGAAGGCTTGTGGGCGGGAACGCTTGGCCATGGGCGACTCCTTTCAATTCGATTTCAGCATGCAACGGTGTTGTCCGGTAGCGCTACGACCTGTGGAGGGGTTTACCCCACTGGTGCATTCGCGGGTAAACCCGCTCCCACAGGGGACGCCGTTCTAACGGGCTTTCTCGATTCGCCAGATGCCAAACGGCAGGTGCCAGGGCTCGATGCGCATCCATTGGGTCTTGCCGTGCCAGGTCCAGCGGTGGCCGTTCATCAGGTCCTCGCCGAGGGTGTCGGCGTTGTCGTCCAGGCCCAGCTCCCACAGCGGCAGTTCGAAGTGCGCCTCTTGGGCGTTGTGCGGATCGAGGCTGATCGCCACCAGGATGTAGTTGTCCCGTTCCGGCGTGCGTTTGGCGAAATACAGGATGTTGTCGTTCCAGCAGTTGAAAAATGCGACGCCCAGGTGAGTCTGCAGGGCGCGGTTCTGCCGGCGGATACGGTTGAGCTGGGCGATCTCGGCGATGATGTTGCCGGGTTGGGTGAAGTCCCGCGGGCGGATTTCGTACTTCTCCGAATCCAGGTATTCCTCTTTGCCCGGCAGCGGCGTGCCCTCGCACAACTCGAAGCCCGAATACATGCCCCACAGCCCGGACCCCATGGTCGCCAGGGCAGCGCGAATCAAGAACCCCGCGCGACCGGAGGTCTGCAGGAAATAGGGGTTGATGTCCGGCGTGTTGACGAAGAAGTTCGGCCGGTAGCAGTGGCACCAGGGCGGCTGGTTGAGTTCGAGGAAGTAGTCGCGCAGCTCCTGCTTAGTGTTGCGCCAGGTGAAATAGGTGTAGCTCTGGGCATAGCCGACCTTGCCCAGGCGAGCCATCATCGCCGGGCGGGTGAAGGCCTCGGCGAGAAAGATCACATCGGGGTAGCGGCTGCGAACATTGGCGATCAGCCATTGCCAGAACGGCAAGGGCTTGGTGTGCGGGTTGTCGACACGGAAAGTGCGCACGCCCTCCTCGACCCAGCCGATCACCACGTCACGCAGGGCCAACCACAGGGAGGGCACGGCCTCGGCGGCGTAGAAGTCGACGTTGACGATGTCCTGGTACTTTTTCGGCGGGTTCTCGGCGTAGCGGATGGTGCCGTCCGGGCGCCAGCTGAACCAGCCGGGATGCTCGGTCAGCCAGGGGTGATCCTGGGAACATTGGATGGCGAAATCCAAAGCGATTTCCAGCCCATGTTCTGCGGCGGCGGCGACCAGGCGGCGAAAATCCTCGCGGCTGCCCAACTGCGGGTGGATGGCATCGTGGCCACCTTCGGGGCTACCGATGGCATAGGGACTGCCTGGGTCTCCCGGCTCGGCCTGCAGGGCATTGTTGCGGCCTTTGCGGTGCTTGGTGCCGATGGGGTGGATCGGCGGAAAGTACAGCACGTCGAAGCCCATGTCGCGGATCATCGGCAGGCGCTGGTGCACGTCGTTGAAGGTGCCGTGACGCTCGGCGCTATCGGTGATCGAACGCGGAAAGAGTTCGTACCAACTGGCGAACTGCGCTTGCTCGCGGTCCACATCCACCGGGAACTCTGCGCTGCGGGTGAGGTAACTGCGGTGCTCGGCATCGACCATGAGCGCCGCGGTGCCCGGGTCGAGCAACAGTGCCACCTGATCATCGGTGGCGAGCATCGGCAGGCGTTGCTGGAGCTGCTCGAGTTGCCCACGCAGTTGGCCGTTGCTGCGCTCGGCGCCCTTGCCCAGCAGCAGCTTGCCCTCCTCCAGCTCGAGCGTGACATCGACACCGGCGTGGTACTTCTTCTCGAGGTCGTGGCAGTAGGTGGCGAAGGGGTCAATCCAGGCCTCGATGCTGAACAGGTGAAGGCCCAGTTCGAGCGGCGTGAACTCGGCCAGCCACAGGTCGTTGCCAGGCGAATGCATGGGCACGGTGTGCCAGCGGCGGCTGTGGGCCTGGCGCCAGTGCAGGACCACCGCCAAGCGGTCATGGCCGTCGCTGTAGACTTTACTGCTCACCGCCACGCGCTGGCCTCGTACCGCCTTGGTGGCGAAGGTGCCAGCATCGAGCACCGGTTGCGTATCTTCGACCACGATCCGCGGCGCCAGCAACGCCTGGGACAGGCTGATGGCCTGGTCCGGGTGATCATTGGCCATGGGCACGCTGTCGAACGGCTCATTTCCTGACATCGAACCTTGCTCCCTTTTGCGGTGGCGGTAAGGGTTCAGAGCCGTGGGCGCTGCCTGGGGTTCAAAAAAAATGAGCGAACGGTGCAGGGCCAAGTCAAAGCCTGCAAAGACGCTTGAATCCCAAGGGAGGCCTGGCTATGAACATTCCCATTCCACCGGAGACGCCCGACCCGAACATCGACGACCCTACCCTACCGCCGGGCGTGCCAGAGGAGGAGCCGGACGAGCTGCCGATCAAGCCGACCGTGCCGCCGACCGTAGGGGATCCGCCGAGCGAGGAGCCACCGGTGAAAGGCAAAGGATAGACAAGGACCGTGACAAGCACGGGATGGACAGTGGGAGCGGCAGCGAAACTGCCGCCCCTTTCGCAGGTAAGCCCGCTTGTGTCTTCGCAAGAGCGTTTTTTGTGGGAGTGGGTTTACACGCGAAGGTCACCGCAGCAAGACCATGACTCCCTCCCAACCAGGTGATACCGAGGACTGTTCAGAGATTGATCTCGGCGATGCTGATCTCGCGCATGCGGAACTTCTGCACCTTCCCGGTCACCGTCATCGGGAATTCCTCGACGAAGCGATAATGACGCGGCACCTTGAAATGCGCGATACGCGCCTTGCACCAGCCCTGTAGCTCCTCGGCCGTGGCGCTGTGTCCGGGATGCAGCTTGATCCAGGCCACCACCTCCTCGCCATAGCGGCTGCAGGGAATGCCGATCACCTGGGCATCGGCCACCGCCGGGTGGGTATAGAAGAACTCCTCCAATTCGCGTGGGTAGATGTTCTCGCCTCCGCGGATAATCATGTCCTTGTTGCGCCCGACGATGCGCACATAGCCCTGCTCATCCATCACCGCCAGGTCGCCCGAATGCATCCAGCCAGCCGGGTCGATGGCATCCTGGGTGGCTTGCGGGTTGTTCCAGTAGCCGAGCATCACGCTGTAGCCGCGGGTGCACAGCTCGCCGATTTCGCCACGCGGGACGATGTTGCCGTGCTCGTCCACCAGCTTGCTTTCCAACTGCGGCTGGGTACGCCCGACCGTGGTCACGCGCAGTTCCAGCTCGTCGTCAGGGCCGGTCTGCAACGACACCGGGCTGGTCTCGGTCATGCCGTAGGCGATCTGCACCTGAGCCATGTGCATCTGCCCGATCACCCGGCGCATCACCTCGATCGGGCAGGTGGCCCCGGCCATGATGCCGCTGCGCAGGCTGGAGAGGTCCAGCTCGGCGCGACCGGGGTGGTCGAGCATGGCGATGAACATGGTCGGCACGCCGTAGAGAATGCTGGCGCGCTCCTCGGCCACGGCGTGCAGGGTCAGGCCCGGGTCGAAGGCATCGTTGGGATAGATCATGGTGCTGCCATGGGTAACGCAGCCCAGGTTGGCCATGACCATGCCGAAGCAGTGGTACAACGGCACCGGGATCACCATGCGGTCCTGTGCCGTCAGGCCCAGGCTTGCACCGACCATATAGCCGTTGTTGAGGATGTTGTAGTGGCTGAGCGTGGCGCCCTTGGGCGCGCCGGTGGTGCCGGAGGTGTACTGGATGTTCACCGGCTGGTCGAATTGCAGGCTGCGCTGGCGGGCGTCGAAGGCAGCAAGGTCGGTCTGCCCTGCCCGCTCGATCAGCCGAGCCCAAGGCAGGAAACCGGCCGGCGGGTTGGCGGCCAGGCTGATCACCCCGCGCAGCGCCGGCAGCCGCTCGCTGGCCAGTTGGCCGGGCGCGTCGGTGCGCAGTTCTGGGGCCAGGTCCAGCAGCATGGCGTGGTAGTCAGAGGTCTTGAAGGCGTCGGCGCACACCAGCCAGCTGCAGCCTGACTGGCGCAGTACGTATTCCAGTTCACCGACCCGGTAGGCCGGGTTGATGTTGACCAGGATCGCGCCGACCTTGGCGCTGGCCAGTTGCAGGATGCACCACTGGGCGCAGTTGGGCGCCCAGATCCCGACCCGGTCGCCGACCTGCACACCCAGCGCCATCAGCGCCCGGGCGTGCTCATCGACAGTCTCGGCCAGCTGCCGCCAGCTGTAGCGCTGTCCTTGGTGGCGAACGACCAGGGCTTCGCCGTCGGGATGGCGAGCCACAGTCGCATCGAAGGCCTGGCCGATGGTCAGGGTCAACAACGGGCGGTCCTGGCGACCGCGGGTGTAGCTTGGTTGACTCATGAGTGTCCCTTCTTGTGGTTGTTCTGGGCATGACTGAAGCAAGCGACGCTACTCTGGCTCAGATTAACGTTAACGTAAAGGTCATGAGTCGATTGACAGCATTGGACGGCAGGTTTACGTTAACGTAAAGGTGAAAAATGACAACGGGCTTGTCGGCGTGACACCCATCCTGCGGGAGCGGTGGATAGCCCTTGAGCTACGGTGTAACCCAACTTCAATAACAAGAAGGTGCCCCCGCATGCATTACCCCACCCTGAACTTCGCCCTGGGCGAAACCATCGACATGCTCCGCGACCAGGTGCGCACCTTCGTTGCCGCCGAACTGGCCCCCCGCGCGGCTCAGATCGACCAGGACAACCTGTTCCCCGCCGACATGTGGCGCAAGTTCGGCGACATGGGCCTGCTGGGTATCACCGTGCCAGAGCAATACGGCGGCGCCGGCCTGGGTTATCTGGCCCACGTGGTGTCGATGGAAGAAATCAGCCGCGGCTCGGCCTCGGTGGCCCTGTCCTATGGCGCCCACTCCAACCTGTGCGTCAACCAAATCAACCGCAACGGCACCCATGAGCAAAAGCTCAAGTACCTGCCTAAGCTGATCAGCGGCGACCACATCGGCGCCCTGGCCATGAGCGAGCCCAACGCCGGCTCCGATGTGGTATCGATGAAGCTGCGCGCTGAGAAGCGCGGCGATCACTACGTGCTCAATGGCAGCAAGACCTGGATCACCAACGGCCCTGACGCCAACACCTATGTGATCTACGCCAAGACCGACCTGGACAAGGGCCCCCATGGCATCACCGCGTTCATCGTCGAGCGCGACTGGAAAGGCTTCTCGCGCAGCAACAAGTTCGACAAGCTCGGCATGCGCGGCTCCAATACCTGCGAGCTGTTCTTCGATGGTGTGGAAGTCCCGGAGGAAAACATCCTCGGCCAGCTCAACGGCGGCGTGCGTGTGCTGATGAGCGGCCTGGACTACGAACGCGTGGTCCTCTCCGGCGGCCCGACCGGCATCATGCAAGCCTGCATGGACCTGGTGGTGCCCTACATCCATGACCGCAAGCAGTTCGGCCAAAGCATCGGCGAGTTCCAGCTGATCCAGGGCAAGATCGCCGACATGTACACCCAGCTCAACGCCAGCCGCGCCTACCTGTATGCCGTGGCCCAGGCCTGCGACCGCGGCGAGACCACCCGCAAGGACGCCGCCGGGGTGATCCTCTATACCGCCGAACGCGCGACTCAGATGGCCCTGGAAGCGATCCAGATCCTCGGTGGCAATGGCTATATCAATGAATTCCCGGCAGGTCGACTGCTGCGCGACGCCAAGCTGTATGAAATCGGTGCTGGCACCAGCGAGATCCGCCGGATGCTCATCGGTCGCGAACTGTTCAACGAAACCCGCTGAAGCAGCTTCAAGCAGCAAGCGACAAGCAGCAAGACAAACAGCGATGCGCGCTTGCAGCCACAACACTGAACATTCTTGCAGCTTGAAGCTTGAGGCTTGATTCTGCGCGAGGAGTCATGATGATCCTGAAGTCACAGTTGAACGTTAAATCACCAGAGTTCGCGCAGAACTGGAGCGCCATGGCGGCCCAGGTCCAGGCTCTGCGTACCCTGCTCGCCCAGGTCAACCAAGGCGGCGGCCCCAAGGCCCAGGAGCGGCATACCTCGCGAGGCAAACTGTTGCCACGCGAGCGCATCGATCGCCTGCTCGACCCAGGCTCGCCCTTCCTCGAGATCGGCCAGTTGGCCGCCCACGAGGTCTACGGCGAAGACGTACCCGCCGCTGGCGTGATCGCCGGCATCGGTCGTATCGAAGGGGTCGAGTGCATGATCGTAGCCAACGACGCCACGGTCAAAGGCGGCTCCTATTACCCGCTGACGGTGAAAAAACACCTGCGCGCCCAGACCATTGCACTGCAGAACCGCCTGCCCTGCATCTACCTGGTGGACTCCGGCGGCGCCAACCTGCCCCGCCAGGACGAGGTCTTCCCGGACCGCGAGCACTTCGGGCGGATTTTCTTCAACCAGGCCAACATGAGCGCGCAAGGTATCCCGCAGATCGCCGTGGTCATGGGCTCGTGCACCGCAGGCGGCGCCTATGTGCCGGCCATGGCCGACGAAGCGATCATGGTGCGCCAGCAGGCGACCATCTTCCTTGCCGGCCCCCCTCTGGTGAAGGCTGCTACCGGTGAGGTGGTCAGCGCCGAAGACCTGGGCGGCGCCGACGTGCATTGCCGCACCAGCGGTGTGGCCGACCACTACGCCGACAACGATGAACACGCCCTGGCCCTGGCCCGGCGCAGCGTGGCCAACCTCAACTGGCGCAAGCTCGGCCACGTGCAGCGCCAGGCACCCATCGCCCCGCTGTACGACGCCCAGGAGCTGTACGGCGTGGTCCCGTCCGACGCCAAGCAGCCGTTCGACGTGCGCGAAGTCATCGCTCGCCTGGTCGATGGCTCGGTGTTCGATGAGTTCAAGGCCTTGTTCGGTACCACACTTGTGTGCGGCTTCGCCCACCTGCATGGCTACCCGGTGGCGATCCTGGCCAACAACGGCATCCTCTTTGCCGAGGCCGCGCAAAAAGGCGCGCACTTCATCGAGCTGGCCTGCCAACGCGGCATCCCGCTGCTGTTCCTGCAGAACATCACAGGCTTCATGGTCGGCAAAAAGTATGAAGAAGGCGGCATCGCCAAGCATGGCGCCAAGCTAGTGACCGCGGTGGCCTGCGCCCAGGTGCCGAAGTTCACCGTGATCATCGGCGGCAGCTTCGGTGCCGGCAACTACGGCATGTGCGGTCGCGCCTACGACCCGCGCTTCTTGTGGATGTGGCCCAACGCACGCATCGGCGTAATGGGGGCCGAACAAGCTGCTGGCGTGCTGGCGCAGGTCAAGCGCGAACAGAGCGAACGCGCCGGCACGGCTTTCAGCGCCGAGGAAGAGGCCAAGCTCAAACAGCCGATCCTCGACCAGTACGAACGCCAGGGCCACCCCTACTACTCCAGCGCACGGCTATGGGACGACGGCGTCATCGACCCGGCGCAGACCCGCGATGTGCTCGGCCTGGCGTTGTCCGCCGCGCTGAACGCCCCGATCGAACAGAGCCGCTTCGGCATTTTCCGGATGTGACCCATGAGCGATTTCAGCACCCTGGAAGTCATCAAGGACCCTCGCGGCTTCGCCACCTTGTGGCTAAGCCGCGAAGACAAGAACAACGCCTTCAACGCGCAGATGATCCGCGAACTGATCGTCGCCCTGGACCAGCTCGCCGAGGACGCCAGCCTGCGCTTTGTGCTGCTGCGCGGCCGCGGCCGGCATTTCAGCGCAGGTGCCGATCTGGCCTGGATGCAACAATCGGCACAGCTGGACTTCAACACCAACCTGGACGACGCCCATGAGCTGGGCGAGCTGATGTACGCCCTGCACCGCCTCAAGGCACCGACCCTGGCGGTGGTGCAAGGCGCGGCCTTCGGTGGCGCCCTGGGCCTGATCAGTTGCTGCGACATGGCCATCGGCGCCGAGGACGCACAACTGTGTCTCTCGGAAGTGCGCATCGGCCTCGCGCCAGCGGTGATCAGCCCGTTCGTGGTCAAAGCCATCGGCGAGCGCGCCGCCCGCCGCTATGCCCTGACCGCCGAGCGCTTCAGCGGCGTGCGCGCCCGCGAGCTGGGATTGCTGGCCGAGGTCTACCCGGCCAACGAGCTGGACGCTCAGGTCGAGGTCTGGGTCGACAACCTGCTGCTCAACAGCCCCCAGGCCCTGCGCGCCACCAAGGACTTGCTGCGCGAAGTCGACGACGGCGAGCTGAGCCCGGCCTTGCGCCGCTACTGCGAAAACACCATCGCCCGCATCCGCGTCAGCCCCGAAGGCCAGGAGGGCCTGCGCGCCTTCCTGGAAAAACGCCGCCCCGCCTGGCAAGCCAACGAGAAGGAACCGCGCCCATGAGCCGTCCCACCTTGACCTCCCTGCTGGTCGCCAACCGCGGCGAGATCGCCTGCCGGATCATGCGCACCGCCAAAGCCATGGGCCTGACCACGGTCGCCGTGCACAGCGCCACCGACCGCGATGCCCGCCACAGTCGCGAGGCAGATATTCGCATCGACCTGGGCGGCACCAAGGCTGCCGAAAGCTACCTGGTGATCGACAAACTCATCGCCGCAGCCAAGGCCAGCGGCGCCCAGGCCATTCACCCAGGCTATGGCTTCCTCTCGGAGAACGCAGGTTTCGCCCGCGCCGTCGAGCAGGCCGGCCTGATCTTCCTCGGCCCACCGGCCAGCGCTATCGATGCCATGGGCAGCAAGTCGGCGGCCAAGGCGCTGATGGAAAGCGCCGGCGTCCCGCTCGTGCCGGGTTACCACGGTGATGCACAAGATCTGGAAACTTTCCGCGCCGCCGCCGAGCGCATCGGCTATCCGGTACTGCTCAAGGCCAGTGCCGGCGGTGGCGGCAAAGGCATGAAAGTGGTCGAGGAAGAAAGCCAGCTGGCCGACGCCCTGGCCTCGGCACAGCGCGAGGCGCAATCGTCGTTCGGCGATGCGCGCATGCTGGTGGAAAAGTACGTGCTCAAGCCGCGCCACGTGGAAATCCAGGTGTTCGCCGACCAGCACGGCAATTGCCTGTACCTCAACGAGCGCGACTGCTCGATCCAGCGTCGTCATCAGAAAGTGGTCGAAGAAGCCCCCGCGCCAGGCCTGTCGCCTGACCTACGCCGGGCCATGGGCGAGGCGGCGGTGCGCGCCGCTCAGGCCATCGGCTATGTCGGTGCCGGCACCGTGGAATTCCTGCTCGATGCCCGTGGCGAGTTCTTCTTCATGGAGATGAACACCCGCCTGCAAGTCGAGCACCCGGTCACCGAAGCCATCACCGGCCTGGACTTGGTGGCCTGGCAGATCCGCGTGGCCTGTGGCGAACCTCTGCCGATCACCCAGGCGCAGGTGCCACTGATCGGTCATGCCATCGAGGTGCGGCTGTATGCCGAAGACCCCGCCAACGAGTTCCTACCGGCCACCGGTACCCTTGCGCTGTACCGCGAATCGGCTCCAGGCGAAGGCCGCCGAGTGGACAGCGGCGTGAGCGAGGGGGATGCCGTCTCGCCGTTCTATGACCCCATGCTGGGCAAGCTGATCGCCTGGGGCGAGGACCGCGAACAGGCCCGCCTGCGCCTGCTGGCCATGCTCGACGAGTTCGCCATCGGCGGGCTGAAGACCAATATCGCCTTCCTGCGCCGCATCCTGGCGCACCCGGCCTTCGCCGCGGCCGAACTGGACACGGGCTTCATTCCACGCCACCAGGCCGAGCTGCTGCCAGCCCCCGCTGCCTTATCTGCGGCGTTCTGGCAAGCCGCCGCCGAGGCCTGGTTGCAGGGCAGTCCCACGCACCAACGTCAGGACGATCCCGGCTCCCCCTGGGCCCGGCATGACGGCCTGCGCCTGGGCCTGCCGGCGCGTAGCAGCCTGCATCTGAGCAGTGGCGGACAGGACCAGGCCGTAGCCCTGGAATACAACGCACCGTCCACCTGGCAACTACAGGGCGAGCACCTGTGCCATGAGCAGGACGGCCTGCGTCGTCGCTGCCTGGCCATTCGTCGAGGTGACGCGCTGTATCTGCAATGGAATGGCGAAATGCACACGGTCAACGCCTTCGACCCGATCGCCGAGGCCGAAGCCAGCCATAGCCATCAAGGCGGCCTGAGCGCCCCCATGAACGGCAGTATCGTACGTGTGCTGGTGGAGCCGGGCCAGGCCGTGGAGGCTGGCACCGCGCTGATGGTGCTCGAAGCGATGAAGATGGAACACAGCATCCGCGCACCGCATGACGGCACGGTCAAGGCGCTGTTTTGTCAGGAGGGTGACATGGTCAGCGAAGGGGCGGTGCTGGTGGAATTGGCTGAGTAAACACAAAGGGGCCGCTGCGCGATGGATTGCGCAGCGGCCCCTGCCGATCAGAACTTGCCGTGCACGCGAACCACGACGCCGAGAAACTCGCAGCCCTCTTCGCACAGCACTGTGGGATACCGGGTATTGAGCGGCCTGAGCATCCGCTCTCCGCCTTCTTCGATCAATTGCCTCAACACCGCGGCCTTGCCCGGCTGACGGGCGATCACCAGCTTTCCAGGCGCCACCTCAAGCCCAGTATCCACGAGGATGAGCATTCCCTGGGGCACACTCACACCGCTTGCGGCATTCATCGAATCGTTTTCAACCGGCAGCCAGAATGCGTTACCGGCTGGCATGTAGTCACTCTGCTCGTGCACTTCGGCGGTTTCAGGCAATTTGCCCTGTAGATCGCTCCAGGCCAGTACCGGAAGCCGAAAACTGGCATAGCGCAACGCTTCGCCCGATATTGGCCGCCCTGTCGCGTAGACCCCAGGTGCTTCGCGCAACAGGTTGCGCTCCACCACCATGACTTGGGCTTGCAGGTACACCAGCCCGAGTTTTTCCAGTTTTTCGTTGATGGTCGCCAGCGTGGGTTTTCGGGTACCGCGCAACCAATGGCCTACACCGCCCTGGGTCATGCCCAGACGTTCAGCGAGTTTGAGCTGGTTGAGCTTGTGTTCACGCTTGTAGCGCGCAAGAAATTCGTTCCAGTTTTCCATGGCGGAGAACAATACGGACTGCATCTGCCGCATCAATACACATCCTGAATTATCTTCAATGAGATAAATAATACACGCTGACCTATGCTGCGTATTCACCACTCCCAAGTGAATATCAACAGGTATCAGGATGAAACCATCGAAAAACGACGAAACAGATCTCGACAGCGAAGCAGCCCGCCGCGCCCTGGACTACTACCTTAATCCTACGCCGCCCCGCCCCAATCTGGACAACAAGATCTGGACGCTACATGAAGGCGTAAGCGCTGCACAGGCCCGGGATCATGCCCTGGCGCTGTTGCGCTGCGCGGCGGCCACCGCGCACGAAACAGCCACTCACCAGCCCCAGGGTATGACCCGGGAGGTGATGTTCGCATTGATGCACATGATGACCATGGCCAGGGCGTTGCTGGAGCACGAGCAAGCGTCAGGAAAGGCCGAGAGATGAGCAAGACGTGATGGCCGACGAGCGGTGAAGCGCCCGTATTCCGGCTATCAGGGAGCCGCCCGGTAATATTTTTTTACCAGGAAGGGGAAAATTCATTTGACTGGCAAATGATAACGATTATTATTGCACTCAGCTGGTCGCGAGACCTGCTGGATAACCTGGAAGCCCTTAGGTCGGACTCTCAGATTATCTCCTCATCAGGCTAATCACGGTTTTTGACCCGGCTTTTCGCCGGGTCATTTTTTTGGCTCTTCAGGCTAATGAAGATCGGTACCGCTTGATGGCCGCGAGGATAGCAAAGGTATGTCAAATCTTGAACGGGTGTTGCAGCGTTTTACGAAATCAGCACTTGAGAATCAATATCGTTACGATTAATCTAACGGCGCATCACGGAAGATGCCCCCTACTCCATTTTGAGCAAGGAGCTGTCCATGACCCGTCTGTTGCTGCCTCTGGAACATGACACCGCCTTGCAGGCGCCAACCGGCGACGCCTTGCTCCATGGCCTGCAGCGCCTGCCACGGCGCGCGCAACAGGTTTTTCTGCTCAACCGCCTCGACCAGTTGGACCTTGCGAACATCGCCCAGCGTCTCGACCTCTCGCTATTGGCCATTGAGCGCCACCTGAATCAGGCCTTGCAAACCACCTGCACTCCAGGCGACGCCCTCGCCCGCACTGCGGGGCAATGGTACATCCACTTGCAGAACCCCGAGGCGACCGCCTGCGAACGCATCGACTTTCGCCGCTGGCTCGACGCCGCCCCGGAACACCTGCACGCTTTTCACGAGACCGAACTGCGATGGCGCAGCCTGCTCGCCCCAGCCCGCCAATTGGGCCATGACGGCTGGTACCGCCATGGCCGGGCAGCACTGTCGCTGGGCGGTTGTACGATCGTGGTCGGGTTGGGTGTGGCAGCCTTGGCCTTGCTCGGCTTCTTGACCTGAATCCCAGGCCATTGGGCAAGCAGTTCTTTCCTACAGGATTTAGTCGCCCAGCCTTCTGGCCAAGCGGTGTACAGTAACGCCACAACAAAGCCACAGGAGTCTGGCAATGACCGTGACGCTGTCCCCGCTGCAGATCGACTGCGATTTCGATTCCGGCAATATCCAGGCACTGGACATCCGCGACCCGAGCCGCGTGCGCTTGGCCATCCGCCCCGATACCAACAGTGGCCATTTCCAGTGGTTCCACTTCAAGGCCAGCGGCCTGACCCCGGGCCAGACCCATCGCTTCAGCCTCGATAACGCTAGCCAGTCCTCCTATAACAAGGCCTGGCACGGCTATCAGGCCGTGGCATCCTACGATCAACAGCACTGGTTTCGCATCCCCAGCCAGTTCGACGGCCAAGCCCTGGTGTTCGAACTTCAAGCCAAGGCCCCGCAGGCCTGGTTCGCCTATTTCGAACCCTACCCCCGCGCCCGCCACAACCAACTGATCGAACGAGCCAAGCAACTGCCGGCCGTCGAGCTGCTGGCCTGCGGTCGTAGCGTGCAAGGCCGCGATATCCCGCTGCTGCGCGCAGGCGACGGCGTACCAGGCAAGCGCAAGCTGTGGCTGATCGCTCAGCAGCACCCTGGCGAGCACATGGCGGAATGGTTCATGGAGGGCGTCATAGACCGTCTGCAAGCCAACGACAGCACTGTCCAGTCACTGCTCGCGGCCGCCGACCTGTACCTGATCCCGAACATGAACCCTGATGGCGCCTTCCTCGGCCATCTGCGCACCAACTTCAAGGGCAAGGACCTCAACCGCGCATGGCAGGACGCCAGCGTCGAGCTCAGCCCCGAGGTCTTCTTCGCCCAAAGCCAGATGAAACAGCACGGGGTGGATGCGTTCATCGATGTGCATGGCGACGAGGAAATCCCACATGTCTTCACCGCCGCCTGCGAAGGCAACCCGGGCTACACGCCCCGCCTGGCGAAGCTAGAGGAGCAGTTTCGCTCCACACTGTGCAGCATCACACGGGACTTCCAGACCGTGCACGGCTATACCCGCGACGAGCCCGGTCAGGCCAACATGACACTGGCCTGCAACGCCGTCGGCCAAGCCTATGATTGCCTTTCACTGACGCTGGAGATGCCGTTCAAGGATCACGACGATGCGCCCAACGCCATTACCGGCTGGTCGGGCGAGCGATCCAAAGCGCTGGCTGGCGCCGTGTTGGAAACCTTGGAGAAGATGGTCAAGGAATTGCGCTGAAGCATTCTGGCTCTATCGCGGGACGAGCCCGCTCCTACAGGGAGCAGCCTTGTGCTTGTTCCGCGATGGCAGCCGGATAAGCGCCACGAGGCTCAATCGCTATACGAGCGAAAGACACTAGAAGACAGTGCGCCAAGGCAAAGAGGAATATCGAGAAGATATGTGAAAAATGGCAGGGGCGGCTGGATTCGAACCAACGCATGGCAGGATCAAAACCTGCTGCCTTACCGCTTGGCGACGCCCCTGTATCGGATGCGACGAGTGCATGAGCACTGTCGTTCTGACGGTTCGCTGACAACGACGTTGAGCCGCTGTGCTGGAATGGCCGGCACTATACCAACACTCGACTCACCTGGGAACCCCCGGAATGAAAAAAATTGCCTTAAAACAGCAAGTTAGTCTTCCCCGCTGATTCCTGCCCTGGCCATCCGTCGTATTTTTTGCGCCTCGCTTTAACAACCGCGTGTTCGCCCCTTCCAATCAGGTAAGAAAACCTGCGCATTACAAGGAGGGCGCTATGCCAGTTTCCCACGACCTATACCAGGACCTGCACTATCCCCGCGAAATCGTCCAGCAGCGGCGCCAACAGGACAAAGAGCTGGACCGGCTGCTGGATGAATATGTGGATATCGACAATCAGGTTTTGGCGGCCGAATCGATCTCGGCAGGCATTGCCGATGACGACGACCTGCGGCGCCTCAAGGAAAGGCGCCTGGCGGTCAAATACATGATAGAGCGACAACTCGAGCGTAAAGCGTGAGCCCTGTGGGGCTGCTTCGCAGTCCCCGCCAGTTGACGACTGGTCGCACCGTGCTCCTTGCGCTATGCAGAGAGTTGTCAGGCACCGCTCATATCCGGAAGCGGCTGAGCAGGCGGTCCTGTTGACTTACATGGTCGACCATCACCGAGCACTGGCTGACTTGCTGCCGCGCACCGCCGGACACTTCCAGGCCGATGTCGCGAATGTTGGTGGTATTGCGGTTGATCTCTTCGCTGGTGGCGCTCTGCTGCTCGGCAGCGGCGGCGATCTGCAGGTTCATGTCATTGATGCGGTAGATCGCCTCGCGAATGCGGCCGAGGGTCTCATTGGCCGCATTGGCATCCTCGGCAGTCTTGCTGGCGGCATCGCGGCTTTGCTGCATGCGCATCTGGGCCTGGCGCACACCCGCTTGCAACTGGTCAATCATCAGGCGGATCTCCTGGGTCGATTGCTGAGTGCGCGAAGCCAGCGAACGCACCTCATCGGCCACCACGGCGAATCCGCGCCCGGACTCCCCGGCACGCGCGGCCTCGATCGCGGCGTTGAGTGCGAGCAGGTTGGTCTGGTCGGCAATGCTGGTGATGACCGAGAGGATCGACTCGATGCTGTGGCTTAGGGCGGACAACTCGTTGATGGCCTGCCCGGTGGTGTTCATTTCCTCGGCCAGGCCGTTGATGGCCCCGGTCGAGCGCAACACCAGCGCCACACCGCTCTCAGTCTGATCGTGTGCGGCCACCGCGGCTTGGGCAGCGGCCTGGGCATTGCGCGCCACGTCCTCGGCGGTGGAGGCCATTTCGTTCATGGCGGCGGCGAGTTGATCGAGCTCCTGCAACTGCAATTGCACGCGGCTGGCCGCCTGGTTTGCCTCGTGGGAAGTAGCCGAAGTGCTCTCGCGCACCTGTTGTGAGGTCTGCTGCACATCGCCGATCAACGTCTTGAGGTTGCCCAAAAATTGATTGAACTCCACCGACACCAGCGCCACTTCATCGTTGCCGGACACCGGTAGTTGACGCGTCAGGTCGCCGTTACCACGGTTCATGTCGGCCAGCGAGGCCTTGAGCCGATCCAAGGGTAACAACAAGCGCCGCACTAACAGGCCCAGCACCAGCAGGCTCAGAAGCACACCCAATCCGGTGCCGACTGCCGCTCGCCAGGTCAGTTGATGACTGGCGACCATGACGATGCCTTCATCCAGTACCACGCCGATGTACCAGTGCATGCCTTGGAGGTTGGACAACGGAATGAACGACACCAGCAAGGACTTGCCATCCACCTCGATCGACTGAAGCTGGCCTTCCAGAGGCGGCTGTGCGCCGCCGAACAACGCGCTGTAGGGCTTGCCGTTGAGCTGGGCATCAGGGTGGGAAATGATATTGCCGTTCTGGTTCAGCAAGAAGGCATAGCCCGCGCCGCTGAAGCCCAGGGTATTGATGGCCTCGGTGACGGTGTCGAGATGGATATCGCCGCCCAGCACACCGGCAATCCGCCCATCGTCTGTGATTCTGCTGACAGCCGAGATCAACACTTTCCCCGTTGAGGAATCCTGATAGGGCTCGGTCAGCACTGCCTGGCTGCTCCCCTCCCCGGTCGCATACCAAGGACGCGTGCGACCGTCATAACCTGGTTTGGGTTTCCAGGCATCCAGGTCGCCAATGGGTTTGCCATCGACCTGCAGGGCACCGAACACCAGTGCGAACTCCTGCTTCAACAAAGGTGAATCGGTGATGCGCTGGACGGTTTGCTGGCTGACGGGGCTGGCGATGGATTGGACCGTCAAGTCCATCAGGTGCAGCTTGCCGTTGAGCCAGTTCTCGATCTGCCTTGCAACGGCCGTGCTCGATTCGAGGATGCTTTCTCCCGCTTGTGCGCGTAGCACTGTGCGCACCTGGCTGACCTGGGCCAAGGACAACAGGCTGGTGGTGATCAACAACACACAGGCAGCGGCGAGGCTGACCTTGTACCGGATTTTCATCAAGACTCCACGAGAAATCGTTAAGGCGGTGATAACTTTTTCGCGGGTAAACCCAGCCCCACAGCACAAGCACTG
>NZ_KV793303.1:0-59005 GCF_001808425.1 Pseudomonas sp. HMSC08G10
CTTATTTTCAAAAAACCTTAATCCGGCTGAAAGCAAAACGGGGAGGCCTGACGGCCTCCCCGTTTTGCTTCTGGGCTTGTCTATCTCTTACAGGCTTGGGAACGCGAACTGCGAAGCCTCATGGCTGGCACGCTGTGGCCAACGCTGGGTAATGGCCTTGCGACGGGTATAGAAGCGCACACCATCCGGGCCATAAGCATGCAGATCGCCGAACAGCGAACGCTTCCAGCCACCGAAGCTATGGTAGGCAACCGGTACCGGCAGCGGCACGTTCACCCCTACCATGCCGACTTCGATCTCGTCGCAGAACAGGCGCGCCGCTTCACCGTCACGGGTGAAGATGCAGGTGCCGTTGCCATATTCATGCTCGTTGATCAGTTGCATGGCCTCCTCGAGGCTCTTTACACGTACCACACACAGCACTGGGCCGAAGATCTCTTCTTTATAGATACGCATTTCCGGCGTGACGTGGTCGAACAGGGTGCCGCCCACGAAATAGCCATCCTCATGGCCGGTCACGCGCAGACCACGCCCATCGACGACTAGCTTGGCACCAGCCGCCACACCATCATCGATATAGCCAACCACTTTGTCACGGGCAGCCGCGGTCACCAGCGGGCCCATGTCCAGGCCACAGGAGGTACCGGCGCCGATCTTCAGCGCCTTGATCTGCGGCTCCAGCTTGGCGATCAGCGCATCTGCGACCTGGTTGCCCACGCACACGGCAACCGAGATGGCCATGCAGCGCTCGCCGCAAGAACCATAAGCCGCCCCCATCAGCGCACTGACGGCGTTGTCCAGGTCGGCGTCGGGCATCAGTACCGCGTGGTTCTTGGCGCCGCCCAGAGCCTGGACACGCTTGCCGCGCTTGGTGCCTTCGGCATAGATGTATTCGGCGATCGGCGTCGAACCGACGAAGCTCAAGGCCTTGACCTCTGGCGCTTCAATCAATGCGTCGACCGCTTCCTTGTCGCCATGGACGACATTCAGGATGCCTTTGGGCAGGCCGGCCTCATGCAGCAATTGGGCGATGAACAGGGTCGAGCTCGGGTCACGCTCGGACGGTTTGAGGATGAAGGCGTTGCCACAGACGATGGCCAGCGGGTACATCCACAGCGGCACCATGGCCGGGAAGTTGAACGGGGTAATACCGGCAACGATGCCCAGCGGCTGGAAGTCGGACCATGCGTCGATGTTCGGACCTACGTTGCGGCTGTATTCGCCCTTGAGCAGCTCGGGTGCGGCGCAGGCGAACTCGACGTTCTCGATACCGCGCTTGAGCTCACCCGCAGCGTCTTCCAGGGTCTTGCCGTGCTCTTCGCTGATCAGTTGCGAGATACGTGCTTCGTTCTGCTCCAGCAGTTGCTTGAAGCGAAACATCACTTGGGCACGCTTGGCCGGCGGCATATTGCGCCAGGCCGGGAAGGCTGCCTTGGCTGCGTCGATGGCTTCTTGAATGGTTGCGCGGCTGGCCAGTTCGACCTTGCGGGAACTCTCGCCGGTGGACGGGTTGAAGACATCGGCGGTGCGCTCACCCTTGGAAACCAGCTCGCCGTTGATCAGGTGCTGAACGATGCTCATGCAAAACTCCAGATAAAGAAGGTTGATGCAGGCGCATGAACATGCGCCTGCCGTCAGAGTCGGAAGAAATCAGTCGATCTGGTTCAGGGCTTCACCCACCGCGTCGAACAGGCGATCCAGTTCCTGCGGCTGGGTGTTGAAGGTTGGGCCGAACTGCAGCGTGTCGCCGCCGAAGCGGACATAGAAGCCTGCTTTCCACAGTTTCATTGCAGCCTCGTACGGACGCACGATGGCATCGCCGTCACGGGCGGCGATCTGGATGGCGCCGGCCAGTCCATAGTTGCGGATGTCGACGACGTTCTTGGTGCCCTTGATACCGTGCAGCACTTTCTCGAAGTGCGGCGCCAGCTCGGCTGCGGATTGCACCAGATTTTCCTTCTGCAGCAAGTCCAGCGCAGCGATACCGGCAGCGCAGGCCACAGGATGGGCCGAGTAGGTGTAGCCGTGAGGGAATTCCACGGCGTATTCCGGCGTCGGCTGGTTCATGAAGGTCTGGTAGATCTCGCTGCTGGCAATCACCGCGCCCATCGGGATGGCACCGTTGGTGACCTGCTTGGCGATGCACATCAGGTCCGGGGTCACGCCGAACGCTTCGGAGCCGGTCATGGCGCCCATGCGACCGAAGCCGGTGATCACTTCATCGAAAATCAAAAGAATGTTGTGCTGGGTGCAGATCTCGCGCAGACGCTTGAGATAGCCCTTCGGTGGCGGCAGAACGCCAGCCGAGCCAGCCAACGGTTCGACGATCACGGCGGCAATGTTCGAGGCATCGTGCAGCTCGATCAGCTTGAGCATCTCGTCCGCCAGGGCGATACCGCCCTCTTCCGGCATGCCTTTGGTGAAGGCGTTGCCCGGCAGCACGGTATGAGGCAGGTGGTCGACATCCAGCAATTGACCGAACAGCTTGCGGTTGCCGTTGACGCCACCGAGGCTGGTGCCGGCAATGTTCACGCCGTGATAGCCACGGGCACGGCCGATGATCTTAGTCTTGGTCGCCTGGCCTTTCAGGCGCCAGTAGGCACGCACCATCTTCAGCGCGGTGTCGCAGCACTCGGAACCGGAGTTGGTGAAGAAGACGTGGTTCAGGTCGCCAGGGGTCAGCTCAGTGATTTTCTCCGCCAGCTGGAATGCCAGCGGGTGGCCAAACTGGAAGGCTGGCGAATAGTCCAGCACACCCATCTGGCGGGAAACGGCCTCGGTGATTTCCTTGCGGGTGTGCCCAGCGCCACAGGTCCACAGGCCAGACAGTGCATCGAACACCTTGCGGCCCTTGTCATCGACCAAGTGGTTGCCTTCGGCCGCCACGATCAGGCGTGGATCGCGCTGGAAGTTGCGGTTGGCGGTGTAGGGCATCCAGTGGGCGTCCAGCTTGAGCTGGCTTGCGATACCGGTGGTGGCGGTTGCGGGCATGTTCATCGGCGGTTCCTCGGAAGACGATTAGGCAACGATGGATGTTGTTGCAGCTAAGTTGTCACGGGACTAACGTAAGAAAAATGCCGCTTTTCTAATCTTTAGATTCATGCAGGCTAAACTTAAGCTCGACAAGATCAACACATACCAATAACCCAATACAGATCAATCACCTGGTCGACACGCCGGTATCCGTATCCGTCCGTCAGGGGCCTGGGCAGACATGCAATGAACGGTTGCAGCTCGCCGACTGATTTATGCACAGGGTTTGGTTAAGGTTGCGCCCCTGACTCACTCCATTGAAGGCTCCCCGTGAAACGCCCACAGCCCCTTGCCCAAGTCAGCGACTTCGATATCCGCCTACTGAAGATCTACCGCAGCGTCGTGGAATGCGGAGGTTTTTCCGCCGCCGAGAACGTCCTTGGCATCGGCCGCTCGGCGATCAGCCAGCAGATGAACGACCTGGAGCAGCGCCTGGGCCTGCGTCTGTGCCAACGGGGCCGCGCCGGTTTCTCACTGACCGAGGAAGGCCGGGAGGTCTATCACTCGGCCCTGCAACTGCTCAGCGCCCTGGAAACCTTTCGCACCGAGGTCAACGGCCTGCACCAGCATCTGCGCGGCGAGCTGAACATCGGCCTGACCGACAACCTGGTGACTCTGCCACATATGCGCATCACCCATGCCCTGGCCGAACTCAAGGACCGTGGCCCCGATGTACGCATCCAGATCCGCATGATCGCCCCCAGCCAGGTCGAGCAAGGCGTACTGGACGGCAGCTTGCATGTCGGCGTGGTGCCACAGACCAGCCCGCTTTCGGGTCTGGAGTACCAGCCCTTGTACAGCGAACGCTCGCTGCTCTACTGTGCCGTCGGGCACCCGCTGTTCTACGCAGATGATCAGCAGATCGACGACGAACGCCTCAACAGCCAGGACGCCATCGCGCCGACCTTTCGCCTGCCAGCCGATATCCAGGCGCATTACCAGGCGCTGAACTGCACGGCGAGTGCATCGGACCGCGAAGGCATGGCGTTTCTTATCCTCACCGGGCGTTACATCGGCTATCTGCCTGACCACTACGCGATGTTCTGGGTACAGCAGGGGCGCCTGCGTGCACTCAAGCCCCTCGAGCGTTTCTATGACCTGAGCCTTAGCTGGGTCACACGCAAGGGGCGGCGTCCAAACCTTGTGCTCGAAAGCTTCCTGGAAAGCCTGGCTGCGACACGTTGATGCCTGACTCTACCGCTAATGCTTGTCAGGTGCTCAGAGGAAGGTAATCTGTCCGGCAGCCGTTGCCACAGACTCGTACGGAATCGTCCATGACCCTTGAAGTTCCCGCGCATCGTCCGCCCCTCTCGGGCAAACCCGCAGGCCGCATTCGCCAGAAGAACGAGCAGGCCATCATCCAGGCCGCCGAAGACGAGTTCGCCCGCCATGGTTTCAAGGGCACCAGCATGAACACCATCGCCCAGAAGGCCGGCCTGCCCAAAGCGAACCTGCATTACTACTTCACCAACAAGCTTGGCCTGTACATCGCCGTGCTCAGCAATATAATCGAGCTGTGGGACAGCACCTTCAACGCCTTGAGCGTCGAGGACGACCCTGCCCAAGCGCTGAGCCACTACATCCGCACGAAGATGGAGTTTTCCCGGCGAAACCCGCAGGCCTCGCGGATCTTCGCCATGGAAGTCATCAGTGGCGGAAACTGCCTGAGCGAGTATTTCAGCGCCGATTACCGCGAATGGTTCCGCGGCCGTGCCGCGGTGTTCCAGGCCTGGATGGATGCTGGCAAGATGGACCGCGTCGACCCGGTCCACCTGATCTTTCTGCTCTGGGGCAGCACCCAGCACTACGCCGACTTCGCGACCCAGATCTGCCAGGTCACCGGGCGCAGTCGCCTGACCAAACAGGACATGGAAGACGCCAGCAACAACCTTATCCACATCATTCTCAAAGGCTGCGGCATCACCCCCACAGCCTGACCCGGACTTATGCCTTCTACCCTGCTTGACCTCTGCGAGTTCCGCGAGGAAATCCGCAAGAGCCGCTTCATCACCCTTGCCGGCCCGATCACCAGTGCCGCCGAGGCGATGAGCTTCATCGAACGCCATAGCGACCTGGCAGCGACCCATAACTGCTGGGCCTGGAAGCTCGGAGCCCAGTACCGCAGCAGCGACGACGGTGAACCCGGTGGCACTGCAGGTCGGCCGATCCTGGCCGCCATCGAGGCGCAGGACTGCGACCAGGTCGTGGTGCTGGTGATCCGCTGGTATGGCGGCATCCAGCTGGGCACCGGCGGCTTGGCCCGGGCCTACGGGGGTGGGGCCAATAAATGCCTGCAACAGGCGCCCAAGCGGTTGCTTGTCCAACGCAGCGAGTACCACTGCAGTTGTACCTTCAGTGAACTGGCGCTACTCAAGCTGCGTCTGGCGGAAGTCGACGGTCTGGTATTGGACGAACAGTTCACTGCCAACGGCGTGGACCTACAGGTTGCGGTTGGCGAGGCGCATCTACAGACACTGCAACAACAGTTGGCGGATCTGAGCCGCGGACGCATTCGCCTGGCGCCCTGTGAGTAACCCAAGCACTGCAGTTGCTCACAACTACTGTGGGTCCGCCTGTGGATAAGCTTGGGGCATTTGAGTACAGCCCTTTCACCACAAGGCCTGCAGGGCATTGATCATATTTTGATCACATTTTCATGACAGCGTCGCAAGCACCTGAATAACAGCAAGTTATCCCCAATTCAGCGATCCCTTTCCCTGATTGGAGCACCTGCAATCACGTGCTGCCTTGCTCACAGATAATGTGGAGGGGATTGTGGATAACCCGTGCATCCCTGGAGCAAACGCCCGGATTCACGGGCCTTCTATCGAATGGTCATTTTTTGTTCAAGTCACGACCGGGCAGCATTCGGTTCGCTGAATTATCCTCAATACCCCGACTTTCAAAGATCAAGGAGCCCCTCATGTCCACTACCAGAACCGCCCTGATCATCGGCGCCTCCCGCGGGCTGGGCCTGGGCCTGGTGCAACGCCTGCACGAGGACGGCTGGAACATCATCGCCACCGTACGCGACCCGCAAAAGGCCGAGGCCCTGCGCGCCGTGCCTGGCGTGCGCATCGAGACCCTGGAAATGAACGACACCACCCAGCTCGATGCTCTGCATCAACGCCTGCAGGGTGAAGTACTGGATCTGCTGTTCATCAACGCCGGGGTCATGGGGCCACTGCCGCAAGACCTGGAAACAGTGGGCACCGCCGCGCTGGGCGAGCTGTTCATGACCAATGCCGTGGCACCGATTCGCGTCGCCCGTCGCCTGGCCGGCCAGGTACGGGAGGGCACTGGCGTGTTGGCCTTCATGAGCTCAATCCTGGGCAGCGTGACCATTCCCGATGGTGGCGAGATCTGCCTGTACAAGGCCAGCAAGGCTGCACTCAATTCCATGATCAACAGCTTCGTGGTCGAGTTGCAGCGTCCGGACCTGTGCGTACTGGCCATGCACCCGGGCTGGGTGAAGACCGAAATGGGCGGCGAGAACGCCGAAATCGATGTGCTCACCAGTACCCGTGGCATGCTCGATCAGGTTAAGGCACAAAGCGGCAATGCAGGACTGCGCTTTATCAATTACAAAGGTGAAGCGCTCGTCTGGTGAATTGAAAGCCGTGTGGCGAGGCAGTAGACTGCGAGCCTCGCCCCACGGCGAACCTGGATCAGCAGACAGGGCAACACTGAGCTGGCTAACCTGAACCCACTTTCAGAGGAGCCGGCACCATGCCTGCGACCCGTACCTGGTTGAAATCCCCCCTTGCCATCTTCACTGCCAACGGCACCGACGCCCGTGGCGGTCTGGTCATCGAAGATGGCCGCATCACCGAACTGCTCGCCCTTGGCGAAACACCCAGCAAGCCCTGCGACCAGACCTTCGACGCCCGTGAGCACGTAGTGCTGCCAGGCCTGATCAACACCCATCATCACTTCTACCAGACCCTCACCCGCGCCTGGGGGCCGGTGGTCAACCAGCCGCTATTTCCCTGGCTGAAAACCCTGTACCCAGTCTGGGCACGCCTCACCCCAGCCAAGCTGGAGCTGGCCAGTCAGGTCGCCTTGGCGGAGCTGCTGCTGTCCGGCTGCACCACCGCCGCCGACCATCACTACCTGTTCCCGCAGGGCCTGGATAACGCCATCGACGTCCAAGTCGAAGCCGTGCGCAAGCTGGGCATGCGCGCCATGCTGACCCGCGGCTCCATGAGCCTGGGAGAGGCCGACGGTGGCCTGCCGCCACAGCAAACCGTGCAACAGGGCGAAGTGATCCTGGCGGATAGCCAACGACTTATCCACAGCTACCACGAGCGCGGCGATGGTGCACGCATCCAGATCGCGCTGGCACCCTGTTCGCCCTTCTCGGTGACCCCCGAGATCATGCGCGCCAGCGCTGCCCTGGCCGACGAGCTGGACGTGCGCCTGCACACCCACCTGGCCGAAACCCTCGATGAAGAGGACTTCTGCCTGCAGCGTTTCGGCCTGCGTACCGTCGATTACCTGGACAGCGTTGGCTGGCTCGGCCCGCGTACTTGGCTCGCCCATGGCATTCACTTCAACAACGAGGAAATTGCCCGCCTGGGCGAGGCCGGCACCGGCATCTGCCATTGCCCGAGCTCGAACATGCGCCTGGCTTCCGGTATCTGCCCGACCGTGGAACTGGAAGCCGCCGGCGCACCGGTTGGCCTCGGCGTCGACGGTTCGGCCTCCAACGATGCTTCGAACATGATCCTCGAAGCCCGTCAGGCCCTGTACCTGCAGCGCCTGCGCTATGGCGCCGAGCAGATCACCCCCGAGCGAGCCCTGGGCTGGGCGACCCGAGGCTCGGCACGTCTGCTGGGACGTAGCGACATCGGCGAGCTGGCCGTCGGCAAGCAGGCGGATCTGGCGCTGTTCAAGCTCGACGAGCTGCGCTTCTCCGGTAGCCACGATCCACTCTCGGCGCTGCTGCTGTGTGGTGCCGACCGCGCCGACCGGGTCATGGTCGCAGGCCAGTGGCGCGTCATCGACGGGCAGATCGAGGGCCTGGATGTACAAGGCCTGATTGCTGATCACCGCCAAGCTGCCGCCCAGCTGATCGCCGGCTGATCCTGCACAGAGGCAGAGGCCTTCAGCCTCGTCATGACACCAGGCCGCCCCACGGGCCCACACGGGATCCTTGGGGCGGCCTGGTGTCATGAGCGGGCTGCGCAGTTGCCGCGCACGCCCTGTAGAATGGCGCGAACCGTACCTGATCGAGACTACACCTATGTATGACTGGCTCAACGCCTTGCCCAAGGCCGAACTGCACATGCACCTGGAGGGCTCGCTGGAGCCGGAACTGCTGTTCGCCCTGGCCGAACGCAACAGGATCACCCTGCCTTGGGCCGATGTGGAAACCCTGCGCAGCGCCTATGCCTTCAACAACCTGCAGGAATTTCTCGACCTTTATTACCAAGGTGCCGATGTACTGCGAACCGAGCAGGACTTCTACGACCTGACCTGGGCCTACCTGCAACGTTGCAAAGCCCAGAACGTGGTGCATACCGAACCCTTTTTCGACCCGCAGACCCACACCGATCGGGGCATCCCTTTCGAAGTGGTGCTCAATGGCATCAGCCAGGCCCTCAAAGATGGCCGCGAACAGCTGGGCATCGGCAGCGGCCTGATCCTGAGCTTCCTGCGCCACCTCAGCGAAGAGCAAGCACAACAGACCCTCGACCAGGCGCTGCCCTGGCGTGATGCGTTCATCGCCGTGGGCCTGGACAGTTCGGAAAAAGGCCATCCGCCGAGCAAGTTCCAGCGCGTCTTCGACCGAGCCCGCAGCGAAGGCTTCCTGACCGTCGCCCATGCCGGTGAAGAAGGCCCGCCCGAGTACATCTGGGAAGCCCTCGACCTGCTGAAGGTCCAACGCATCGATCATGGTGTACGCGCCATCGAAGACGAACGGCTGATGCAGCGCATCATCGACGAGCAGATCCCGCTGACAGTGTGCCCGCTGTCGAATACCAAGTTATGTGTGTTCGAGCACATGGGTCAGCACAACATTCTCGACATGCTCGAGCGTGGCGTGAAGGTGACGGTGAACTCCGATGATCCGGCCTACTTTGGTGGCTATATCACCGAGAACTTCCATGCCTTGCACACCCACCTGGGCATGACCCAGGACCAAGCCCGACGCCTGGCGCAAAACAGCCTGGACGCCCGCCTGGTTCGATAGCTTGCCCCTCTGGCTGGCCCGCCCGGGCTAGCCCCTAGCCAACCTGCAAGGCTGGCATGCGGGCGATACGGTTGATCTGCTGGACGCCCAGTGGAGAGATCTGCAACGCCCGCGAGCCTTCCTGTTCGCACAGCCAACCCGATTGCAGGAACAGCCTGAACAAAGCGTGGCCCAGGCTACCTCCCAGGTGCGGCCCCTGATCGCTCCATTCATTGCAGTGACAAATCATGCAGCCGTTCTTCTGACCGGATGCCAACGCCTCGGTGTAGACCCCGACAGCGGCCAATTGGGCCCGGCCTTCGAGGCTGACCCTCGGCTGCTGCTGGGTGCCTTCCAGCCACCCGGCTACGATCAGCCGATGCAGCAGATCGGCCGCCAGCTCTCCCCCGAGATGGTCGCCACAGCGGCGCGCCCGACGCATGGACATGGGCACCTGCAAAGGTGTGGCTTGTGTGTTTCCTTGCCCGCGGCTTTCGAGATGCACACTGGCCAAGGCTTCCACCGCTGCTCCCACCTGCGGCGTGGCCAGACGGAAATACCGCTTGCGGCCACGTGACTCCAGCCTGAGCAGGCCCGCCGACGACAACAGCGACAGATGCGCACAGGCGGACGACGAGGTCAGGCCGGTCATCAGGGCCAACTCATCGGCAGGGCGAGGGACCCCGTCGATCAATGCCCATAACATGGCGCTGCGCTTGGGGTCGGCCATCAGGCCGGCGATCTGGGCAATACTGCTGACTGCTTTCATTTACAACTCCCTGCATGATCACGTCGGTTCCTATCGGCCAACCGCCAGCGTGGCACCTCTGCCGGAACTGGCAAGAACGGATACGCCGGAGCCCGCAAACGACGCAAGGCGCTCCGGTCGCGCTCGAATCGACGCAGTCTCTTGCCGTTCCCTGGCAGGGAAATCTCTCTCGCTGGTACTGGCCGGGCTAGCCAGTATAAGTCGCTGCAGGCCTTGCGCCTGTGCCGGCAGCCGGCGTCCACAGAGCAGAACAGCATTGGGGGGTATCACCCTCGGCCAGGGTCGCGGCGTTGCGCCAGGCTTCGGCCAGAGCGCCATGTAACCGGTGGCCCCATGACGGCGAGCACGCAGCCCCACAGAGGCCGACAGTCTCAGCTCAATGCAGGAAACAATACCGACGCAAACCTTCCTCATGTACGGCAGGCCAAAGCGAAGCTTCCACATGCTACTGAACATTGCCCGAACCGACCGGTCGTCCCCCCGACCAGAGGTACGACCGTCAGTCCGAAGGCCTGCACCAAGCCATGGCACCCGCAAGTGGCAGCGCTAAACTGCATCGGCTCCCGCCCATTGGAGGTATGCCGCGATGAAGATTGTCGTCAGTGCTTCGAACCGCAACCCCAACTGCCCGTGGCAAGTCCGGCTCGATCAGCATGTGGTGAGTTTCCGCAGCGAAGCCGAAGCTCGCTCGTTCGTTGCCACGCTGGAAAGTCGCCTGCAGGCGCCTCACCCCCTCATGCGGGACGCCTGGCCTGCAAGCGCCGAGTCAACATCGCGACACTGACGACCAGCACGCCACACAAGCTGATCACCAAGGCCATGGGCACCGCACTGCCATCGTGCAGCACGCCCACTAGCGCTGCCGCGCCGGCAGCGACGCTGAACTGCGCGCAGCCCATCAAGGCCGAGGCACTACCGGCCCTGGCACCTTGCCCGCTCATGGCGCACGCCGATGCGTTGGGGATGATGCAGCCCAGGCTTGCGATGCACAGGAACAACGGCACCAGCAGTGGCCACAACGACTCCGGCCGCAACGCCGCGACGCACAGCAGCGCCAAGCCCGCCAGTAGGTACAACCACACCGCCCGCGCCAACAGGAATGCCGGGCCGCGCTTGGCCAGCAGACGCGCATTGACCTGGGCCATGAGGATGAAGCCTGCGGCATTGGTGCCGAACAGCCAGCCATAGTGCTCGGCGGGAACGCCATACAGCTTGATGAACACGAAGGGGGAGCCGGCGATGTAGGCGAACATACCAGCAATGGCGACTCCACCGGTCAGAGCGTGCCCCAGGAACACCCGATCACCGAGCAAACGCAGGTACTGGCGCAAGGCACCGGACAGCGGTTGGCGAGGCATGTCCGGCGGCAGGCTTTCCGGCAGCCCCAGGCTCACCGCGAGCAGACAAGCCGCACTGAACAGGCTCAAGGCCAGGAAAATCGACTGCCAGCCCGACACATTGACCAGCACCCCGCCTAGCATCGGTGCCAGGATCGGCGCCAGCCCCATCACCAGCATCAACTGCGAGAACACCTTGGCCGAGGCCACCGGGTCGCACTTGTCGCTGACAATGGCCCGTGACAGTACCATCCCCGCGCAACCGCCCAGGGCCTGGACGAAACGCGCCAGCACCAGCGTCTGGAGGTTCGGTGCATAGGCACAAGCCAGGGAAGCCAGGGTGAATAGAGTGATGCCGAACAGCAGCGGCGTACGTCGGCCGAAGCGATCGGCCACCGGGCCATAGGCCAACTGGCCGAGCGACAGACCGAGGAAGTAGGCCGCCAGTGTGGTCTGGACGTGCTTTTCGTCGGTGCCGAAGGCTTGCGCCATGGCGGGGAAAGCGGGCAGGTAGAAGTCGATCGCCAGGGGCCCGAACGCACTGAGGGCGCCCAGGATCAACACTATTCGCAGGTTCATCGGGAATCCATAGCTGGCTAAGCAAGTGCGTCAGTCTACCTGCACTGGACCCGATCAGCTTGAAAACCTTTGTAATAAATGGGGGCGCCATGCGCCCCCGGACGATCAGGCTTGCTCAGCCTGGTAACCTTCCTCACGAATCGCCGCCAGGATCTGCTCGGCAGCCAGCTGGCTCTGTACGCGCACTTGCTGGCTCGGCAGATCGACCTGCACCTGGGCGGCCGCATCCTGTGCCTGCACCGCTCGGGTTACCGCCTTCACGCAATGGCCGCAGGTCATGCCTTGAACATTGAACACTTGCATCGGGTGTCTCCTTCAGGGGTTTTTCGCAGTCTCGTCCTTACCATCATGGCAAGGTCAAGTATTGCGTTGACCGGCCGGGCTGGAAATCCGCGCGCGGCTCGGCCAAGCTGCGCCTTTGACGATTTGGCAAGCAGGAGATTCTTCATGTTCAGGGCAGCATTGGGCCTGGTTGGATTGCTGGGCGCACTGGCCGCGGTGCCGCCAGCCAGCGCCGAAGGCAACTCGGACTACAGCGTGCTGATCATTTCCCGGGAACGCCTGGAAGTGGCCACCAGTTGCGAGATCGGCATCTACCTCAACGACCAGCTCTCCGGGCGCCTGTTCCAGGAGCAGTCCACCTCCTTCAATTTGCCACCCGGCCCGGTGGACGTCCGCCTGCGACTGTTGCCAGGACAGGTGCCCGGCTGCGCGCCCGGTATCGAAGACCAACGCAGCACACGCCTGAGCCTACAGGCCGGACAGATCAGCAAATACCGCATCGCCATGGGTGCCAATGGGCTGCAGTTGAAGAGGGCCGGCTTGGGGTATTGACCTTCCCCGTGTGGCAAGGTTGATGCTGAAGGCCTGTCCAAGGAGGAGAGCCATGTCCGCATCCACCACGTTCGACCTGCCGATCTCCGGCATGACCTGCGCCAGCTGTGCTGGCCGGGTAGAGCGCGCACTGCGCAAGGTCACCGGCGCTGAACAAGTCAGTGTCAATCTCGCCACCGAACAGGCCAGGGTCCAGGCCCCGGCCGACAGCCTTCCCGCCCTCGTCGACGCAGTTCGAGAGGCCGGTTATGGCGTTCCCACCCGCACTCTCGAACTGCAGATCGTCGGCATGACCTGCGCCAGTTGCGTGGGCCGGGTCGAACGCGCCCTCGCCAAAGTGCCGGGGGTCGAGCAGGTCAACGTCAATCTGGCCAGCGAACGCGCCCACCTCGAAGTGCTCCAGGGGCTCGACGACACCCTACTGATCGATGCCGTGCAAATGGCGGGCTATAGCGCCAGCCTGCCCCAGGCCGCACGTGACGACCAGGCCGACGCCCAGCGTCGCTTACGCAACGAGCGCCTGGCCGTCGGTGCCGCACTGTTGCTGGCGCTGCCCTTGGTACTGCCCATGATTGTGCAACCCTTCGGTCTGCACTGGATGCTCCCGGCCTGGGTGCAGTTCCTGCTGGCCACGCCTGTCCAGTTCATCCTCGGCGCGCGCTTCTATGTGGCAGCCTGGAAAGCCGTGCGCGCTGGTGCCGGCAACATGGACCTGCTGGTGGCCCTGGGTACCAGCGCGGGCTACGGCCTGAGCCTGTACCAGTGGGCCCAGGCCCCGTCAGGCATGCAGCCGCACCTGTATTTCGAGGCCTCGGCGGTGGTGATCGCCCTGGTGTTGCTGGGCAAGTACCTGGAAAGCCGCGCCAAACGCCAGACCGCCAGCGCCATCCGGGCCCTGGAAGCCCTGCGCCCGGACCGAGCCGTGCGGGTGGTCGACGGCCGAGAGGAAGACGTGCCGATCAACCAGTTGCGCCTGGGGGATCTGGTGCTGGTCAAACCTGGCGAGCGATTCCCGGTCGACGGCGAGGTGCTCGAAGGTAGCAGCCATGCCGATGAAGCCCTGATCAGCGGCGAGAGCCTGCCGGTGCCCAAGCAGCCGGGCGACGCCGTCACCGGCGGCGCGATCAACGGCGAAGGCCGCCTGTTGATCCGTACCCAAGCGCTGGGCACCGAAACCGTACTAGCCCGGATCATCCGTCTGGTCGAAGATGCCCAGGCGGCCAAGGCGCCGATCCAGAAGCTGGTGGATCGGGTCAGCCAGGTGTTCGTTCCGGCGGTGCTGGTGATCGCCTTGATCACCCTGGTTGGCTGGTGGCTGGCCGGTGCGCCGCTGGAAACCGCGCTGATCAATGCCGTCGCTGTGCTGGTGATCGCTTGCCCATGTGCCCTGGGCCTGGCCACGCCTGCGGCGATCATGGCAGGCACCGGTGTCGCCGCCCGCCATGGCATCCTCATCAAGGATGCCGAGGCACTGGAGCGCGCCCACGCGGTCAATCGCGTGGTGTTCGACAAGACCGGCACCCTTACCTCTGGCAGCCCTCGCGTGGTCCACAGCCAAGCCCTCCACGGCGACACCGGCGAACTGTTCCAGCTGGCCGGGGCCCTGCAACGCGGCAGCGAACATCCCTTGGCCAAGGCCGTGCTCGATGCCTGTGCCGAACAGGGCCTGGACGTGCCGCAAGTGGCCGACAGCCAATCGCTCACTGGCCGTGGCATCGCCGGGCGTGTCGGCGAGCGCGAACTGGCCCTGGGCAACCGCCGTCTGCTCGATGAAAGCACCCTGTCGCCTGGCGAACTCGCCACCCAGGCCCAAGCCTGGGAAGCCGAGGGCCGCACGCTGTCGTGGCTGATCGAGCGCCAACCGCAACAGCGGGTGCTGGGCCTGTTCGCCTTCGGTGACAGCCTCAAGCCCGGTGCCGGACACGCCATCGAAGCCTTGCATGCACAACACATCAGCAGCCACCTGCTGACCGGCGACAATCGGGGCAGCGCCAAGGTCGTGGCCGATGCTCTTGGGATCGAAGATGTCCATGCCGAAGTGCTGCCCGCAGACAAAGCCGCCACCGTGGCCGCGCTCAAGCGCGACGGGGTGGTGGCGATGGTCGGCGATGGCATCAACGACGCTCCGGCCCTGGCGGCTGCCGACATCGGTATCGCCATGGGTGGCGGCACCGACGTGGCCATGCAAGCCGCCGGCATCACCCTCATGCGCGGCGATCCGCGCCTGGTGCCTGCGGCGCTGGAGATCAGCCGCAAGACCTACGCCAAGATCCGCCAGAACCTGTTCTGGGCCTTCATCTACAACCTGATCGGCATTCCACTGGCCGCGTTTGGCCTGCTCAACCCCGTACTGGCCGGCGCCGCCATGGCCTTGTCGAGTGTCAGCGTGGTGAGCAACGCTCTGTGGCTCAAGACCTGGAAGCCCACCGACAACGCGCAGGAGCATCCATGAACATCGGCCAGGCCGCCCGCAGCAGCGGGCTCAGCACCAAGATGATCCGTTACTACGAGTCCATTGGCCTGCTCAAGCCGGCCGTGCGCAGCGACAGTGGCTATCGCCTGTACCAGCAGGACGATCTGCACACCCTGGCGTTCATCAAGCGCTCGCGTGACCTGGGGTTTTCCCTGGAGGAGGTGGCCAAGCTGCTGACCCTCTGGCAGGACCGCCAGCGCGCCAGCGCGGACGTCAAAGCCCTGGCCATGCAACACATCGAGGCGCTGAACAAGCGGATCGAGGAATTGGTCAGTCTGCGTGACACGCTCAGCGACCTGGCTGCCCACTGTCAGGGCAATGACCGTCCGGACTGCCCGATCCTCAAGGACCTGGCCAACGGCAAGAGCTGCTGCGCCTGACCCTGCTCTGCAGGAGCGGCCCTAGGTCGCTGCTGCAGGCTGGGCGCAAATCATGACCGATCGGTCACAAAACACGATTTTGGCTAATAAATCTGGGCACTCCCCTACAAAAAAGCCGAATGCTGCCGATGTCTAAGACACCTGCCTCAGGTATCGATAAAAACAATCGGGGATCGTGGATGAACATCAAGCAAAAACTGACCTGGGCCTTCGCCGTTATCGCGGGCCTGCCCATCGTCCTCGTGGCCACCTTGGTGGTGCTCAACCTGCGCAGTGAAGCCCGTGAAGACTTCCTCGGCAACAGCAGCCGGGAAATCCGCCAAGTCGGCAATGCGATGAACCTGTTCTTCCAGGGCATCGAGCAGAACGTGAACTACATTGCGGCGCAACCGGTGGTCGCAGCGACCGGTAACAACCTGAACAAGTACCTGACCGCCAACCCGACCCGGGAGCTGGGCGAGCAGGACAAACAAGTCTTCGAGTTCATGACCCGCCTGGCCGAGGCCCATCCCAGCTACGCCTACATCTCCTACGGCGTGAGCGACGGCGGCTACGTCGGCTGGCCGAACGACGACACCTTCGCCAACTACGACCCCCGCCAGCGCCCCTGGTACCAGCTGGCCCTGGCCAACCCCGGCAAGACCTTGCGCACTGCACCTTACTACTGGGCATCCGGCGACGTGGTGCAGATCAGTGTGGTACGCGCGGTGGGCAACGCACTGGGCAGCCTGGGCGGCGTCGTCAGTATCGATGTGTCGCTCAATGGGCTGACTGACCTGCTCAAGCAGATCAAGCTGGGCGAAACCGGCTACCTGATGTTGGTCGAGAAAAACGGCAACGTGATCGTCGACCCGCGCGACCCCAACCACAACTTCAAGCAACTGGACAGCTTCGGCGACGGCTATGCCACCCTGGCCAAGGCCGACAAGGGCCTGGTCGAAGTAGAGCTGGGCGGCGAACGCTACATGGCCAACATCTATCCCGACGCCCAGACGGGCTGGACCTTCATCGGCCTGATCCGCCACGACGAAGTCATGCAGACCACCACCCGCCTGACCTGGGTGATCGGCACCATCGCCCTGGTCCTGGCCTTGCTGTTCGCAGGTGTCGGCGCGGCCTTCGCCAAACTCATCGTGCGGCCGATCAATAGCGTCAGCAGCGGCCTGGAAGACATCGCCCAGGGCGAAGGCGACCTGACCCGCAGCCTGGAGATCCACGGCCGCGACGAAACCGCGCAACTGGCCAACTGGTTCAACCAGTTCCTCGGCGCCATCCGCAGTCTGATCCAGCACATCGGCGCCGCCGCCGGGCAGATCCTGCACACCTCCAGCAGCTCGACCCGCGTCTCCAGCGACATGAGCGAAGCGGCCAGCCGCCAGCGCGAGTCGGTGGACATGGTTTCCACCGCCTTCCACGAGATGGTCGCCACCGCCAACGAAGTGGCCCGCTCCTGCAGCCAGGCCGCGCAGTCGGCCGACAGCGGCCAGCAGCAGGCCCGCGAAGGCCAGCAGCAGATCGACGCGGCGGTGCAGAGCGTGGACCGCCTGAGCCAGGAGATCGAGCAGTCGGCCCAGTCGATCCAGCAACTGGAACGCGACAGCAATGCCATCCAGTCGATTCTCGGCACCATCCGTTCGATTGCCGAGCAGACCAACCTGCTGGCCCTGAACGCCGCCATCGAAGCCGCCCGCGCCGGCGAGCAAGGCCGT
The DNA here is from genome assembly GCF_001808425.1 of Pseudomonas sp. HMSC08G10. Taxonomy (NCBI): domain Bacteria; kingdom Pseudomonadati; phylum Pseudomonadota; class Gammaproteobacteria; order Pseudomonadales; family Pseudomonadaceae; genus Pseudomonas; species Pseudomonas sp. HMSC08G10. The sequence continues at coordinate 17,290 of NZ_KV793303.1, forward strand.
GGCTTTGCCGTGGTCGCCGACGAAGTCCGCGCCTTGGCCAAGCGCACCGCCGATTCCACTGCCGAAATCGACGGCCTGCTGGGCAACCTCGCCTCGCGCACCGCCGAGGTCGCAGAGCAGATGCACGCAAGCCTCGAGGTCTCGCAGCAGTCGGTCAGCCGCATTGGCCTGGCGCGTGACAGTTTCGGGCAGATCCGCGAGTCGGTGGACATCATTCGCGACATGAACACCCAGATCGCCACTGCCGCCGAAGAGCAACATCAGGTGGCTGAGGACATCAACCGCCACATCAGCCAGATCCACGGCGATGCACAGTTGGTGGCCGAGCTGGCCCAGGCCGCACGCCAGGACTCCGAGAGCCTGGCGGGGCTGTCCAATGAGCTGGATGCACTGGTGCGCAGGTTCCGTACCTGAGTCATGCCCTTGGCGGGTCAATCGGAGCAGCGGTTGCGCCTCCGATTGCCCGCGAAAGGGCCACGACCTGCCGGCGCTAGAACTGCAACGCCCCAAGCGTGGAGCCCAACGGAGCCTAACAGCCAGGGTTCATCGGCTACTGCGACAGTGGGAGCTGGCGACAGTCTGCGATGGGCTGCACGGCAGCCCCAGCCGCCCCTCACCGCTCGACGATCATCGTCACCCCCTGCCCTCCCGCCGCGCAAATGGAGATCAGTCCTCGGCCCTTACCGGCCGTGGCCAGCAGCTTGGCCATGTTCGCCAGGATGCGCCCGCCGGTAGCCGCGAACGGATGCCCCGTCGCCAGGGAGCTGCCTTTGACATTGAGCTTGCTGCGATCGATGGCGCCCAACGGCTGCGCAAGGCCCAGGCGCGTGCGGCAGTACTCCTCATCCTCCCAGGCCTTGAGCGTGCACAGCACTTGGGCGGCGAAGGCCTCGTGAATCTCGTAGTAGTCGAAATCCTGCAGGGTCAGCCCATTGCGCGCCAACAACCGAGGTACCGCGTAGACAGGCGCCATCAATAGCCCTTCGTGACCGGTGACGAAATCCACTGCCGCGGTCTCGCCATCGACCACATACGCCAGCACAGACAAGTCGTGCTCCCTGGCCCATTCTTCGGTGCCCAGCAATACCAGTGAGGCGCCATCGGTCAGCGGTGTGGAGTTGCCGGCCGTGAGGGTGCCCTGCCCGCTGCGGTCGAACGCAGGCTTGAGCTTGGCCAACTGCTCCAGGGTCAGGTCCGGGCGCAGGTTGTTGTCCCGGGCCAGGCCCAGGTAAGGCGTGAGCAGGTCCTCATGCCAGCCCTCATCGAACGAGGCCAGCAGACGTTGATGACTGAGCAGGGCCAGCTCGTCCTGCTCGGCACGACCAATCTGCCAGGTCTGCGCCATGCGCTCGCAATGCTCGCCCATCGACAGCCCCGTGCGAGCCTCTTCGATACGCGGCAGCTCAGGTAGAAAGTGCCTGGGACGCAGCTTGAGGAACGGCTTGAGCCGCTCGGACCAGGTTCTGGCGCTGTTGGCCTGCAACAGGATGCGCCGCAAGCCCGGGCTGACGGCGATCGGGGCGTCCGAGGCGGTGTCCACGCCGCCGGCGATGGCACAGTCGATCTGCCCGAGGGCAATCTTGTTGGCCGACAACAGCGCCACCTCCAGGCCCGTGCCACAGGCCAGCTGAAGGTCATAGGCCGGTGTCTGTGCCGAAAGCCGAGAGCCCAGCACGCTCTCACGGGTCAGGCTCATGTCGCGGGCATGTTTGACCACCGCGCCCGCGGCCACCTCGCCCAGGCGCAAGCCATGCAGATGGCAGCGCTCAATGAGGCCCTCGAGCGCGGCGGTGAGCATCGCCTGGTTGCTGGCCTTGGCATAGACGCCGTTGGAGCGAGCAAACGGGATTCGGTTGGCGCCCAGGATCGCGACGCGGCGGGGTGAAACCATGGCGCATGTTCCTTCTGAAACAAATTGATCCGTACAGACTAGGTGTTTTTACCGCAGTCGAACGACCTCGACACAAACTTGGTCCACACTTGCAAGCTTGTCCCCTGGGAGACCCGCACATGAGCGACCGCTATCTCGGCTTTGCCAACTCCAACCTTGGCCGACGTCTCGTCGATGCCTTGGGCCTGCCCCGTCCGGCGCCGCTGGAGCGATGGCAGGCAGGGCGCCTGCGTCCCGTGGAGGGTGCCCTGGTGCTCGGAGGTGGGCCCCTGGCAGTCCAGGTGGAGGCCATCGCCCCACGCCTGACCGACACCCTCTACAGCTTCAACGGCGAAGGGCTGCAGGCACAGACCTGGGTCGCGGGCCTGGGGCCGAAGCTCAAGGCCGTGGTGTTCGATGCCAGCCATCTGGCCGACAGCGACGATTTGCGCCAACTGCGCGAATTCTTCCAGCCGCTGCTGCGCAGCTTGGCCCGCTGTGCCCATGTGGTGATCCTCGGGCGCGCGCCCGAAAGCCTCGACGACCCGCAGGCCAGCATGGCCCAGCGCGCCCTGGAAGGCTTCAGCCGTTCGCTGGGCAAAGAGCTGCGCGACGGCGCCACCGTGCAATTGCTGTATGTCGACAAGGCCGCCGAAGACCAGCTCGAAGGCGCCTTGCGCTTCTTCCTGTCGCCCCGCAGCGCCTTCATCAGCGGGCAAGTTCTGCGCCTGGGCCCCTGCGCCAACCATGTCGAGGACTGGACCCGCCCGCTGGCCGGCCGCCGCGCCCTGGTGACCGGTGCCGCCCGAGGGATTGGCGCAGCCATCGCCGAGACCCTGGCCCGCGATGGCGCGGACGTCATCCTGCTGGATGTTCCACAGGCACAAAAAGACCTCGACGCCCTTGCCGCCCGCCTCGGTGGCGAGGCCCTGGCCCTGGACATCTGCGCCAGCGATGCCCCAGCCAAGCTGGTCGAAGCCCTGCCCGACGGCCTCGACATCCTGGTGCACAACGCCGGCATCACCCGCGACAAGACCCTGGCCAACATGACGCCCGAATATTGGGACGCGGTGCTGGCCGTGAACCTCAAGGCCCCGCAAGTCCTGACCCAAGCGTTGTTCGACGCCGGCAAGCTTCACGACGGGGCGCGCATCACCCTGCTCGCCTCGGTCAGCGGCATCGGCGGCAATCGCGGGCAGTCCAACTACGCAGCGAGCAAGGCCGGCCTGATCGGCTTCGCCCAGGCCTGGGCACCCAAGCTGGCCAAGCAGGGCGCCAGCATCAATGCCGTGGCCCCAGGCTTTATCGAAACCCACATGACCGCCGCCATGCCCATGGGCCTACGCGAAGCCGGACGACGCCTGAGTTCGCTGGGCCAGGGCGGCGTGCCACAGGACGTCGCCGAGGCCATCGCCTGGCTCAGCCAGCCCGGCACGGGCGCGGTCAATGGCCAAGTCCTGCGGGTCTGCGGCCAGGCACTGATGGGGGCATGACAATGACGCGTTCATGGCACGACCTGCACAGCCCCGACGCACGCGCCAGCCTTTACTTGCGGGCGTTGCGCAAACGCGGTATCAGCGGCGACCGATTGCCCGAGGCCGGCCTGCGCTGTTTCCTGCGGGTTCAGCCCGACAACCTGGCGGCCTATCGCCGACTGTGCCATTTCGCCGATCACGGCCGCCTGCCGCCGACCTATCCCCACATCATGGCCTTCACCCTGCAGCTCCAGTTGCTCACGGCCCATCGCTTCCCCTTCCCGCTGCTCGGTTTGGTCCACCTGCACAACGAAATCCAGGTCCATCGTCCGCTGGGCGGTATCGATGGCCTGCGCTTTGCGGTCTACGCCGACAACCTGCAGCCCCACGCCAAGGGCGGCACCTTCGATCTGGTCACCGAGGCCGAGGATGGGCTGGGTCTGCTCTGGCGGGAAACCAGCCGGATGCTGGTGCGCGGACTGCGTCTGGAAGGCCAGGGCGACGAGGTGCAGACCGTCGAACCCGGCAACCTGCCGGAGGTCACCCGGTGGTACGCCGACAGTGATATCGGCCGGCGCTACGCCAAGGTGTGCGGCGACTACAATCCGATCCACCTTAGCGCCTCCAGCGCCCGCCTGTTCGGCTTCCCCACCGCCATCGCCCATGGCATGTGGACCAAGGCGATGGCGATGGCCGCCTTGCGCGGCCATCTGCCGGCCAGCGGCTATGCCTTCGCGGTGGATTTCCACAAACCCGTGCGCTTGCCTTCGGAGGTGGTGCTCAGTGCCAGCGAGGCCGGGCCGGAAGGCGTGTTGCGCCTGGAGGGGCATGGGGCCCTGGTGCACATGCTCGGGCGCTGGTCGCCGCTCTAGTCCTGGGGCTGCCGTGCAGCCCGAGGCGCTTGCTTTGCAGCCAGGCTCATCCGAAGCTATGCGCCATTAGGAGAGCCCAATGAACCTGCAAGAACTGACCGAACGCCTGCACCGGATCCGCGACACCAACGACTGGCGCGGCTTCCACAGCCCCAAGAACCTGGCCATGGCCGCCAGCGTCGAAATGGCTGAACTGGTGGAAATCTTCCAATGGCTGACCGAGGACCAGTCGCGCCAGCTTCCCCCTGAAAAACTCGCCCACGCCGGCCAGGAAGTGGGCGATATCGTCCTCTACCTGTTGCTGCTGTGCAGCGAACTGGGGCTGGACATGAACGAAGTGGTGCGTGCCAAGCTGGCTGATAGCGAGAGGCGCTTCGCCAAATGAACGACCGTCATTTCGATGAACTGGCCACCCGTTTCGCCGAGAAGATCTATGGCGGCGCCAAAGGCGCGATCCGCCTCGCGGTCCTTCAGGCCGACCTCGCCGAAGCCCTACCCGACCGCCCCTTGCGCGTGCTGGACATTGGCGCAGGCTTGGGCCACATGGCCCTGTGGCTGGCCGAACGCGGCCACCACCTGACCCTCGCCGAACCCGCCGCGCCCATGCTCGACGGTGCCCGCGCCCGCTTTGCCGAGGCCGGCCAGGCAGCCACCTTCATCCAGGCGCCCTGGCAGGACCTGCTCGGCCAGCTGACCGAGCCGTTCGACCTTGTGCTGTGCCACGCCGTGCTGGAATGGCTGGCCGAACCCGAGAGCATCCTGCCGGTGCTGCACCAGTTGACCGCTCCTGGCGGCTGGTTGTCCCTGGCGTTCTACAACCGCGACGCGCTGGTCTACCGCAACCTGCTCAAAGGCCATTTCCGCAAGCTGCGCAGCAACCGCCTGGCGGGTGAAAGCCAGAGCCTGACTCCGCAGAAACCGCTTGATCCAAGGGAGCTCAAGGCGCAACTTGAACCCCTGTGGCAAGTCGAAAGTGAAAGTGGCGTGCGGGTGTTCCATGACTACATGCCCAAGGACTTCCAGGCCAAGGCCGAGCTGCTCGACCTACTGGAGATGGAGCTCGCACATCGCCGCCACCCCAGCTTCGCTGGGCTTGGCCGCTATCTGCACTGGATCTGCCGACCGCATTGACCCGCTTGCCGGGAGGACCCCATGCCGTACCCGCAACTCTGCCTGGCATTGCTCACCCTGACCCTGGCTGCCTGCCAGGGCAGCAACCCTTATGTCGCCAGTAGCCGGCCATTGCCGCCGGCACCGGCCCAGGCAGCCACCACTTTCGATGCCAGCGCTTATCCTGCACCGCCGCGCGACTATGGCCGCTATCGCAGCTGGCGCTGGCGCGACGGCCAGCCGCCAAGTGCCAATGCCAACGCCGACCCGGCGCAACTGGCCGAGGCGGTCAGCAGCGCCCTCGACCAGCATGGTTTGCGTCCTGCACGCGGCAATGCCGCGGACCTTCTGGTAAGCGCCGACATCCGTCTGGAGCGTCGCCTGCGCCAGGTGCGTGACTACGACTATTACGACCCCTACTACGGCCCGTACCCCTACGGCAGCATCGGCTATGGCGGTTATCGCAATGGCTATGGCGCCTATGGCAGCGTGCCGATCGTGCGTACCTATGAAGTCGAAGTCATGGTGGTGCGCATCGACCTGTTCGACGCGCGCGACGGCCAACCGGTATGGAGCGCCAGCGCCGAGAGTGGCAGCGGCAAGGACTCGCCTCGGGACCGCGAAAACGCTTTGCGCGAGTCTGTGGGCAAGGCACTGAGCGGCTATCCTCCCAGTTAGTGTCCAACGGAGAACCATCATGTTGCGCCGCCTCGTTCTGTTGTCATTCGCGTTGTTGCTCACCGCCTGCGCCAACAACAACGTCACCCAGGATTTCGACGCCAGCCGAGACTTCGCTGCCTACCGCAGCTGGGCCTGGCAGGAACCGGCGTTGCAGTACCGCCCGGATGATCCACGGATCAAGAGCGACCTGACCGAGCAGCGCATCCGCCAGGCCGTGGCCGACCAGCTCGACCAACGCGGCCTGAGACCGGTGCAGGGCAATGCCCAGGCCGATGTGAAGGTACGCGCCTACCTCATCGTCGAGGAACGCCAGCAGCAGATCACCACCAACTACGGCGGCGCCTGGGGTGGGTACTGGGGAGGTTATTGGGGCGGGCCGATGTACAACGAGACCCGTAGCGTCGACTACAAGGTCGCGACCATCCAGGTGGACATGTTCGACGGTCGTGACGGCAAGCTGGTCTGGCGTGCCAGCGCCGAACAGATCATGAACAACTACCCACCCGGACCGGAAGAACGCAACACTGCGATCCAGAAGACTGTCACCCAGGTGATGTCGCACTATCCACCGCGCCGGCAGTAAACAGACGATGCAGTGATAGCACGGGCTTCGCCCGTGTTCGCGGGATAAGCCGCGAACACGGGCCGGCAAGGTCGTCGCGATCGACCGGGCAAACACGGCAATTAGCCATCACCTTTACTACACTCCTTTCACCGCCGCCGCGCTGCCTGGCCAGAGGCCTGCAAAGGAGTGCCCGTGGTTCTTCGTTATCCCGCACGCCAACGCGGCGCGATCGGCCTGATGGCCGCGCTCACGCTGGGCCTTGCCCTGCTGTTCATGCTGCTGGTGGTCGACAGCGGCCGGCTTTATCTGGAGCAGCGCAAACTTCAGCGCATCGCCGACATGGCGGCATTGGAGGCGGCTGGCCAGCACGCCGTGTGTACCGGCACCGGTCCCCAGGCCCCCGCCCTTGCGCGCACCGCCGCCACCCGCAATGGCCATGACCCGAGCAACCCGCTGATGGCCAGTTGCGGCCATGTGCAAACCGGGGCCGATCACCTGCGCACCTTCACCGTCGATGCCTCGCGCAATGAGGCAATCAGAGTGCAGGTCAGCAACACCGTCCCCACCAGCGTTGCCGCCGGTGTCTTTGCCTTGGTCAAAGGCGATGGTTTGCCCTTGACCAGCACCTTGACTGCCAGCGCCGTGGCCTCGGTGCCCACGCAACCGCAGGCGATGCTGCGAATCCGCAGCACACTGGTGAAGATCGACACCCGCCAGGCGGCACTGCTCAATGCTCTGCTCGCCCCCCTGGGTGGCAACCTGCAGCTCGACGTTGCCGGCTGGCAGGGCCTGGCCGACACCCAACTCAATCTGCTCAAGTACCTGGATCAGTTGGCAGTGGACCTGAACATCAAAGCCGGCGACTACCAGACCCTGCTCGACACGAACGCCAGCGCAACCCAACTGCTGCAAGCCGCCGTGAAAGTCCTACAGCAAAGTGGCACCGCGGTTGACGTGGTATCGAACCTGGGCAAGGTGGCACTGGCCGGTAGCGGCAGTTCATTGCATCTGGGGGAGCTGGTCGATATCCAGAACGGCACCGCCAAGGCCGGGCTCGATGCTAGCCTTCAGTTGCTTCAGTTGGTCCATGGCATGCTCATGGTCGCAGCCAGCGACAGCGCCGCAGGCATCGACCTCTCGCCCAGCGTGCTTGGCCTGGCCAATGGTCGAGTACGAGTGAAAGTCATAGAGCCACAACAGATTTCCTCGGTGGGTGACCCATCAAAAGATGAGCTCAGGGTGCATACCGCCCAGGTCAAAGTCCTGGTGTCGGTCGATCTGCCGTTGCTGGACAGCGTCGTCGGCCTGGTAAACGCCGTGCTCGACCTGGCGGCCCCCTTGACCAACGTGCTGAACAATCTGCTCAGCCTGAACCTGTTCGGCACCGTGCAATCGCTGACCTGTAGCCTGGGCATTCCGTGCAAGGTCAGCGACATCAAGCTGATGCCGGACAAGCTTCATCTGGATATCGGCCTAGAGATAGGCGAAGCCACCAGCCGCCTCAAGCCGCCGTTGACGAGCAGTTACAGTTGCTCCCCCAAGCGCCTCACTACCCTCACCGACCGCTCCGCCGTGAAGATCTCGGTGGGCAGCTTCGACTCGCCCGACACGTTTTTCGCCCAGGGCACCGCTGCGAACAAGGCCCTGCCTTTGATCGACATCGGCACCAATGTCTGCAGCCGCCTGTTGATCCTGCCGCCAGTCTGCGGCACCCGCGTGCCCTTCGCCGGTGGCGGCATCGGCGTGCGTGTCGACAGCAAGGTACTGGGGTACGGCCAGGGCGAACATGACTTGGTCTTCCAAGGCGCGAGCGAGCCGCCCGATATTGGTCTCGATCCGCGCTATCAGGCGATGGCGACCGCCAACAGCAATGTGGTGGGCAGCCTCAGCGACACCTTGCTGGGGATTCACCTGGAGGCCTACGAACCCACTGCGAACAGTGGCCTGGGCAAGATCTTGGTGTTGACCGCAGGCCTGCTCGACGGTGTGAAGAGCATCCTCGAACCGCTGATCAAGAACCTGCTCAGCCCGATCATCGATCCGTTGGTGGAAATGCTCCTCAAAATGCTCGGCATCGATCTGGTCAACGCCGAAGTCGGGGCCAACCTCAGTTGTTCCAGCGGCCGCGCTCAGCTGGTGCTGTAAACCGGCAGGCACACCCTGAAGCACGCGCCCTCCGCCCCATTGGCCACACTCAGGCTGCCTTCCATGGCTTCGATGATGCCATGGCTCACCGACAGTCCCAGCCCGGTGCCGACACCCGCCGGCTTGGTGGTAAAGAACGGCTCGAAAATACGCGCCTGGACCTGCGGGTCGATGCCGCCGCCGTTGTCCTCCACCCACAGGCACAGCTGCCCGGGCTGCAAGGTCTGACGAATGCTGATCCAGGGCTCGGTGCGGCGTTGTTCGAGCAGGGCATCGCGGGCATTGATCATGAGGTTGATCATCACCCGCTCCAGTTGGTCCTTGTGCCCCAGCACCAGCGGCTGGTCCTCGGGCGTCTCGATCCGCAGGGAGACGCCCTTGCCGCGCAGGCTTTCCTCGAGCATCGCCGTCGCCTCCTGCACCGCGCTCCAGGCTGCGAAGCGCTGACGCTCGACCTCGGAGCGGCGCCCGAACACGCGCATGTGGTCCACCAGCCGTGCGGTACGCTCGATCTGCGCTTCGATGCGGTGCAACTTGTCCTCCAGATAGGCAGGCTCGGCCGTGCCGTTCTCCAGGCGTTTCAGGGCATTGGCCGCTGCCATGCGCATGACGTTGAGGGGCTGGTTGATCTCATGCAGCAGGCCGGTGGTCAATTCGCCGAGGGTCGCCATCTTGGCGCCTTGTAACAGCTGCCGCTGACTGCGTCGCACCTCGGTGTTGTCTCGGCCCACGGCCTGGATTTCCAGCAATTGCCCCTGCTCATCGAACAGCCCGCGGTCGGCCCAGACCCACCAGGCGTGCTCGCGACCAGGCAACTGCAGGCAGATCTCCGCGCTGCTCATCGGCTGCTCGGGGGTCAGCAGTTGCAGCCGCGCCAGGAACGCTTCGCGCTGCTCCTGCGAGAGCCACTGGCCGAGGTTCATACCCTCCAGTTGCTCCGGCGCGCAGTGCAGGTAGTCAGCCAAGGGTCGGTTGCCAAACACCAGGGAAAGGTCTGGGCGATAACGGCAGATCATCGCCGGAGAATCCTCCACCAGCACCCGGTAGCGCTCCTCGCTCTGGCGTACCCGGTCGGCGGCCTCGGTGGCCTCGCTGACATCCAGCCACAGGCCGACCACCTCCAGCGGCTGGCCAATATCGTTGCGCAGCAGTCGCGCTTCATCGAGTATCCAGTGGTAGCCACCCCGGCTGTCGCACAGACGGTAGCGGCTACGGGCCTGACCCTCGCGCAGCAAGGTGCGGGTACGCTCCAGCCACAATGCGCGGTCGTCCGGATGCACGGCCAGGCCCGGCTGGCGGGCCTGTTCGCTATCCGACGTCCAGCCCAGCAGCGGCATCAGGCTGGCGCTGAAGAATTCACTGTGCAACGCACCTTCGGCGTAGCGCTGTATGTAGATCACCGCCGGTGAACTGGCGATCAGGCCTTCCAGGCGTGTGCGCGCCGCGCTCGCCTGCAGCTCCTGCGCCTTGAGCGCGCTGATGTCGAGCAGAAAACCGCGCAGCTCGCTGCCCTGCAACCGGCCCACCCAATGCAGCCAGGCCGGATCGCCATGGCCTTGGAGGACCGGCACACGCACGCTCAGGCTCAAGTCATCGCCCATGCAGGCCTGCTCCAGGGCCAGGCGCGCCGGCTCCCGGTCGGCAGGGTGAAGCCGCGCAAGCCACTGCTCCAGGCTGGGGTGGTGGGGCAGGTCAAGACGCGCGGCCAGGATCGGGTCCAGGTGCAGGCCGTCCTCGCGGGCCCAAGCCCACCAACCTGCGCCCAGTTGTTGCTGTAACTGCGCCAGGTAACCGCTCTGCTGTTGCAGCCGGGCATGCCGATAACGGCTGAGCACAGGTTCGATCAAGGCCTGCCACAACAGGTGCGCATCGGCGGGCATCTGCTGCCCGCCGGCACACAGCAGCCAGGCCTGGACCTGCGAGCCTTCAAGGTACGGCAGCACGAACAGCGAAACGCCGCCACACAGCGCCAGCAGTTCTGCAGGCAGCGGGGCGGCTGTCTGAGGTTGCGCCGACAGACCGTCCAGCCAGGATTGCAGGCGGGCGTCGCCCGGCCACGGCCAAGGTGTCTCGTTACCGGCGAAGGTGCGCCAACCCGAAGCCTGCGGCAGCATCAGGCGCACGGCGGGCACATGCCAGTGCTCGGCCAGATGCTGCAATTGCACCGCCACACATTGGGTCAAACGCTCCGCGCTGCACTCGCGCAAGGCGCGGTCGATGTCCTTTGCCAACTGCCACTCGCCTTGATGCTGCCAGGCGTGGGTCCGTTCGAGCAGCAGGTCGCCGATATCGAACAGCTGCAACAACCAGCCATCGCCCTGGCGCATCACCCAGCCACGGGTACACAGGGGATTGCCCGTGGCAGTGCGAAAATCCAGATCCAGCGGTTGCCCCTGCCAATCGGCAGGCTGCCCTTCCAGCACCAGCCAGCTGTGCCGCTCCAGGTAGTCCTGGACCCGGCCACCACCTTTGAAGGGCAACGCCAACAAGGTGCGCAACGGCCCGGACAAGCGCTGCACGCTGCCTTGCCCATCGAGCCACAGTTGCAGGCCAACGGCGGCAGGCGCCTCAGGCTCGGAAACAGCTGGCTGCGTGCCGCCGCGCCAACGGTCGAACAGCCCGGTCACAGTTGCAGACTCGCTTTGGCCTGCAACTGCTCGGGCAAGCGTGGTACTTCACCGATCACAGGCAGCACCAGCAACGGCAACACGCGGGTCAGGCGCTCACGCGGGTATTGAATGGTCACGGTCAACAGCTTCCCACTCAGCTCGACCTTGGCATCCTTGACTGCGCTGAAGCCCAAGGCCGCAGGCATCCAAGACAGCTGCTGGTCGATCGCCTGCTGTGCCACGGCGCTGTAGCTGGCCAAGGCGCTGCCGGGCTCGAGCGCCACGCAGCGGCGCACCGCCTCGCTGGCCGCCTGGTTGAACGACTGCACCATCAGCATCGGCAACGCATAGCTGACCAACCCGTAGAACACCGCGAAAAAAACCATGAAGACTGCGACGAACTCGATGGCAGCCGCACCTTTTTGCCGTCTTGCCAGGCTTGCTTTCATGTTCGCGTCTACCCTGACTATGACACCTGAAACACAGCATAGAACCGTTCAACGAATAGGGATGGCATTTTGCCAATGCAAAGCATTGTTCTCCTGATGTGGCTTGCCTTGTGCACCGAACAAGATATCCGCGAACGGCAGCTCTCCAACGCTCTGACCCTGGGCGTTGCGGCTTGCGCCTTGGTCTGGTTGTTCGCCACCGGGCGCAGTTGGATCGGCGCCGAACCCAGCGATGCCGGTTGGGCGCTGGCCATCGTCATGCTACTCACCCTCCCCGGCTACATGCTTGGCCGCTTCGGCGCTGGCGATGTCAAGCTGATGGGCGCCCTGGCCCTGGCCACCAGCCCCCAGTACGTGCTTGGCACTTTCATCGGCGCCGGCATCACCGTGCTGGCCTGGCTGCTTGGCCGCCGCAGGCTGTGGATCCTGCTCAACCCCAAGGTAAAAAAGCGCCTGCAGAAACTGGCCGAGGAAGTCGGCGACAAACAACCCTTCGCGCCCTATGTGCTGGTGGGCTTTCTACTGACAGCCGTATGGATTCAGTAACGACACCAAAAGCTATACAAGCCTTGTACAAAACCACCAACACCGGCTACCGTCTTTAGCGTTCATGCGCAGGAACAAGGGCCCAGAACGAACAGGGAGTTGATCGTGAACAAGCAGCCCAGCACGGTGAAGATTCTGGTCGTCGATGACCAGCCAGAGGTGGTCGAACAGCTGTGTGAATACCTCGAACACCACGGCTACGCCTGCACCCCGGCCAACAGCGCCATGCAAGGCATTGAGCGCTACCAGGCCGACGAGCAGATCGGCTTGGTCCTGTGCGATCTACACCTACCCCAGATCGATGGCATCGAGATGGTCCATGCGCTCAAGAAACTCACCGGTCGCCAGCGGGTGTTCGAAGCGATCATGCTGACCGGACAAGCCGAGAAGCAGGACATCATCCGCGCCCTGCGGGAAGGGTTCGCCGATTACTACCAGAAGCCCGTCGACCTGAAGGAGCTGCTCGAAGGCGTGCGACGCCAGGAGCAAGCGCTGCTCGAACGCCAACGCAACATCCATGAACTGGGGCACCTGAACCAACGCTTGCAGGAGCTGGCCGAGTCCATCGATATCCTTTACCAAGACCTGGAGAAAGCCCGCGGCCAAGGCATGCATCGCCGCGCCACGGACCTCGAAGAGCCCGAGGCCGAGCTGCCCCCGGTTTTCGACAAGCTCTCGCCGCGTCAGCTGGAAGTGGCCAGGCTCGTGGGCAAGGGCAAGACCAACTACCAGATCGCCTGTGAGCTCGGGATTACCGAGAACACCGTCAAGCTCTACGTGTCGCAAGTGCTGCGTCTGACCCATATGCACAACCGCACCCAACTGGCCTTGGCGCTGATGCCAGGCGCTTCGCCGCTGAGCCAGCGCTTCTCCACCCACTGAACGGCACAGGCTTGTCGCCTGTTACCGACTCGCTCGCCGATGCCCGCTCCCACAGGTAGCGCACCGCGCTCATGGCCTGCATAGAACTGGCAGGCGTAGGCTGCGTCAGTTACCAGTGGTGCTCATCGACTGGTAGCGGAAGGCATCGGGGATCGGGTACTTGTAGCTATCCAGCCAGCGCTGGAGGGACAACTCCCGCTCCTTCGCGCTCTGCCTCTGGGGTTTCGGCGAGGCCTGCTGGTTGCTCGCCTGCACTCGCAACCAGGCTTCGGCGGCAGTTTCCGGCGGCGGCCGGCGAGGCGGGTCCTCGGCCTGGGCGAGCAGTGGGCAGGAAAGGCAGAGCACAACCATCATTGGCTTGAACATGGCAACGCCTCCTTTGTCTTCAACCCACCGAGCCACGCCCGGTCTCCTTCAACTGCTTGGCCCGCGCCTGGGCCTCGGCGAACTGCTCCGGCTTGAGCCCTAGCCGGGTCACCAGGTCGGCGGCCTGCTGCCAGTTGTCCTCGACCAGCGACAGGGTCACCAGGTTGACTGCCGGCAGCGGGTTGTCGTCCTTGAGCTCGATGGCGGTCAGGAACTCGAAGCGCGCCTGTTCATGATCGCCCAAGTTCATCAGCACCACTCCCAGGTCATTGCGCACCTTCTCGTCGGTTGGCGCCAGACGCACCGCCCGCTGCAAGTTGCGCAGCGCCTGTACATCGTCCCCCCGCGCCGAGGCAAGCTGGCCCAGGCCATGCTCGGCTTCGGCCGCCAGGCAGCCGCCGAGCAGGCTGCGGTAAAGCGGTTCGGCTTCGCTGCGCCCAAGCAGGCGCAGCACCTTGGCTTTGCGCAAGCGCACCTGATCGAGGTCGTCCGGCAGTTGCTGCAGGTGCGCATAGCTGGCGTGTGGGCGCCCGTCGTTGAGCATCTCGTCCGCCAGGTTCAGCGCCAGTTGCTGGTCGGCGGAGGGCTTGCCGCAGGACGAGGTGCCCAGCAACCTGGCAAACCCCTCGGGTGGTTGGCCGGCACAGCCTGCCAGCAACAACAGACCGGTGAACAACAGGATCGCTTTCATCCGACTCTTCCTTCCTCAGAACGCCAGGGCCCGCGTCAGTGCGGTGAAACCCGGTCCGGCCAGGACGATGATCAAGGCCGGGAACAAGAACATCATCATCACCGCCGACAACTTTGCCGACATCTTCGAGACCCGCTCCTGCAGACGCGTCAGGCGCCGATCATCGAGCAAGGTCTTAAGGCCCAGCAGCGACTTCATTGCACCGCTGCCCTGCACCAGCAACTGGCGCAGGATCACGCAGGTGTCGATGAACTCGTCCACCGCCAGCAGGCGTGCGGTCTTTTCCAACTCCGGCCCCAACGCAAGCCCGGAGTCCACGCGTTGCAGGACCAGCCGCAGTTCTTCACTCACATGCGGCACCAACGTGCGGCTCTCGTGGCTCAGCACCCGCAGGGCCTGTTCGACCGCCAAGCCGCTCTCGAACAAGATGCGCAGCAGCGGGATCACCAGGCTCACCTCCTGGGCGATGCGTTGCTGGCGGCGCAGTGCGGCCATCGCCAGCAGACGCTTGGGCAGCAGGTAGCCCACCCCCAGGGCACAGAGGGGCAACACCAACCCATGGCCAAAGCCGCCCGACACCAGGCCCTGCTGTAGCAACAGCGTCAGGCCCGCCGCCAACACCGGCAGCCCCAGTTGCACGGCCGCGAACAACGCCCGGTGACGGCTACGACGCCAACCCACTCGCTCCAGCAGGGTCTGGGTTTCGCTGTCCAGGGTCTGCAGACGTCGGCCCAAGGCCGAGTTGCCCAGCCAATGCAGCCAGTCTTCCAGCCGTTCCTCACGGGCCAGCTGGCCTTGCAAACGCCGTGCGATCATCTGCCGGGCGCGGACCTGACGCAGCGCCTGCAAGCTCAACAGGATAAAGCCTGCGAACAGGCAAAGGGCACAGATCAGCCAGGCCATGGTCACAGGCTCCTCATCATGCGCCACAGCATCAGACACCCCACCGCCTGCAGGGCGAAGGCGAACAGCAACATCATCTGCCCCTGGCTGTCGCGCCACATGGCCATCAGGTAGCCGGGGTTACCCAGCAAGAAGTAGCCAACCATGGTCAGCGGCAAGGCGCCGAGAATCCAGGCGGTGATCCGTGTCTCACCGGTCATGGCCCTGAGCTGGCGAGCCCCTTGCTCACGTTCGCGGATCAGCTTGATCAGGTTCTCCATCAGCTCGCTGGCGTTGCCGCCATAATGCTGGTTGATGCGCAGCCCCAAGGCGAACAGCCGCAGCTCGTCCTGCTCGTACAGTTCAGCCAGCTCATGCACGGCCTCCTCCAGAGGCACACCCATGCGCACGTTGCGCTGCACACGGCCCATGGCCGAACGCAACGGCTCGCGCGTGCCTTCGATCCCACCGAGCACCGCATCGCTGAGCGTGCGGCCGGCCTTGAGGCTGCGCACGCTGTAGTCCAGCAGCCCTGGCAGTTGTTCGACGATCAACGCCAGACGGCGGCGACAGCGCCAGCTCAGGTACAGGTAGGCCAGCAGTGGCAGCGCGGTCAGCACCAGCACGGCCGCGACCCAGCCGGCCAGCAACAAGGCCAACGCGACCAGGCCCAGCCAGCCTGTCAACCAAGGGCGCAGGCTGAACTCGCCCTGGGCCAGCCCCGCACGCTGCAACAACGGGTCGAGCCAGTCACGCCGCACCGTGGCGGTGCGCACGCTCTGGTAGGCACGTCCCAGGCGCTGCAGGATGCGCTCCTCGCGGCGTTTGTACTGACCTCGGCGAAACAGCAGCAAGGCCACGCCCAGCAACAAAGGCGCCAGTGCCAGCAGCAGCGGCCCCATCACATCACCCCGTCCTGGCGCAGCTTGGCGCCCGCCGGGTTGGGGGCATCGCGCAAGAAGCCCTCGCCGCCGCGCCGGTCGAGGCGGAACAAGGTATTGGTGACATACACGTCGTCACGCACCCCGACCACCTCCAGCACCTCGCTGACGCAACGCCGGCCATCGGCCAGGCGGGTCAGCTGAATCACCACATCGAGCGCCGCGCACACCATCTGGCGCAGCGTCTTCTCGGCCACCTGGCGCCCTGTCAGCCCCACCAGGGTCTCCAGGCGCAGCAAGGCATCCTGCGCGGTGTTGGCGTGCACCGTGCTCATCGAGCCATCGTGCCCGGTGTTCATCGCGGTGAGCACGTCGAGCACTTCGGCTCCGCGGATCTCGCCGAGCAGGATGCGGTCCGGGCGCATCCGCAAGGCGTTGCGGATCAGCTCGCTGGCCTTGATCTCGCCATGCCCTTCGGCGTTCGGTGGCCGGGTTTCCAGGCGCACCACGTGCGGGTGGTGCAGCTGCAGCTCCGCCACGTCTTCGATGGTCACCAGGCGCTCATGGGGAGAGATCATCTGGCTGAGGATGTTGAGCAAGGTGGTCTTGCCCGTGCCCGTGCCGCCGCTGACCAGGATATTGCAGCGCCGAGCCACGGCCCGCTCGAAGAAGTCGAAGATGGCCTGGTCGATGGCACGGGTGGCCAGCAGGTCGGCACTCTTGAGCATGTCCTGGCGGAACTTGCGGATCGACAGGCAAGGCCCGTCCAGCGCCACCGGCGGGATGATCGCATTGACACGGCTGCCATC
The DNA here is from genome assembly GCF_001808425.1 of Pseudomonas sp. HMSC08G10. NCBI lineage: Bacteria > Pseudomonadati > Pseudomonadota > Gammaproteobacteria > Pseudomonadales > Pseudomonadaceae > Pseudomonas > Pseudomonas sp. HMSC08G10. The sequence continues at coordinate 34,123 of NZ_KV793303.1, forward strand.
GGGCAGGCGGGCGTCGACCATGGGCGAGGATTCATCCAGGCGACGCCCGAGCGGCGCGAGAATGCGCTGCATCACTCGCTCCACGTGGTGGGCGTCGATGAAGCGCAGGTCGGTGCGCTGGAGCATCCCGGCCCGCTCGACGAAAACCCGGTGCGGGCCGTTGACCAGGATCTCCGTGACACTGGCATCGCGCAGCAGCACCTCCAGCGGGCCATAACCGGTCAGCTCATCGACCAGCTCCTCGGCCAGGCGCTCGGTCTCGTAGCGCGACAGCGCCAGGTGCAGGCGTGCCACGTAGTCGCCGACCTGCTCCACGACGAACTGGGTGAGCGCAGGCCGCGCGCCTTCGAGCAGGTTGCGGCCGCTGTCTTCGATGGCATCGATGACGAAGCGGTGCAGGGCACGTTTGAGTGCTTGCGGGTCGGCCCCCGCATGGCGCGGGCCGCCAAAGGGTTCGTCGGCACTCATTTATGGCTCCACAGGCGGCGCAGCCAGGTAGTGGGGGTGGGCTTGGCCAGGTGCTCCGAGCGCCGCGCCAATCGCTCGCCGAGGTAATGCAAGGCCTGGGTCAGGCTCTCCCGGGGGGCCAGCTCGAACAGGCTCAGCCCCTGGTTCTTGGCATTCAGGCGCACCTCAGGGCTGTAGGGCAACGCCTTGAGCAAGGTCAGGCCATAGCGCTTGGCCAAAGCATCGGCATCCGGCGCCACGTTGCGCAGGTAGCGGTCCACCAGCAGCACGGCATGGTCGAGCTTGATGCCCCGGTCGCGCCACTGCTCGAGCACCTCCAGGTTGCGCCGGCAGTCGAGGATGTTCTGGTCGGTATAGACGATCAGCTTGTCGCAATGGCTGACGATGGTGCGCAAGGCATCGTTGTCGGCCTGGCCGGTGAGGTTGACCACGATGTGCTGGAAGTGCTGGCGCAGGGCACTGAGCAACATGTACAGCTCGGCTGCGCTGGTCTGTTGCAGCGGATCGTCGCTGTCGGCGTAGGCCAGGATGCGCAGACCGCCCTTGTCACGCGGGAAGGCGCTGTCGATGAGGGTGCCATCGAGCCGACGCAAATGGCGCAGGGCGTCGCCGAAATAGAACGATGCCTCCAACCCGAGCAAAGTCAGGCTGTCCCCCCGCGGCAGGCCAAGGTCGAGCAGTAAGGCTTGCTGGCCGCTCTCCTGCACCACCCGCGCCAGGTGGGTTGTCAGCAATGCGCCATCGGCTGCGGCCTGGGCGCCGTAGAGCACCGTCAGCCCGCCCAGGCTTGGGTTGCTGGTGACCGCCGGCAGCCGCTTGCTCAGGCGCCGCACCAAACCTGCCACTTCGCTGGCGCGCGAGCCGTAGGCGACGAAGTCACGGGCACCGGCGCGCATAGCATGCAGGACCAGTTGGTTGTCCATGCCATCGCCCAAGGCCACGATGGCCAACATCGGCTTGGCTTCCAGCACACCCTCGATCAGCGCGCACTGATTGATCAACTGCTCGCGGTCCAGGCCAATGAACAACAGGCTGCTGAAGGTCACGTCGACCAAAGCCAGCAACTCGTCGAGGCTACCGCCACTGGCACCGATCACTTGGCCGAGCGGGGCGAGCGCGCCCTGCAGCCAGCGCAGGTCCTCCTCGTTGCGGGTGATGGCCAGGTAGGTCTGGTTCAGGCTCTCGCTCATCGTGATAACCCGCTACGGCCTTCGAAATTGCCGTTTTCCAGGAAAAACAGCTGCCCCCAGCTGGGGTCGTAGGTGCGCAGACGCTCGCCCGGCAGTTCCGGCAAACGGGCATTGGCGGCCAGCGGCTGGACCAGGTGAGGCGTGACGATCATCAGTAGCTCGGTGTCTTCGCGATTGACCGTCGACTGACGGAAGAACGCACCGAGAATCGGCAGGTTGCCAAGGCCCGGGAACTTGTCCACACCCGAGCGGGTGCTGCTGCTGACCAGGCCACTGATGATGAAGCTTTCCCCATCGGCTAGCGAAATGCTGGTGTCGGTACGCCGGACTTTAAGCCCCGGCACCTGAGTGCCGGCGATATTCACCGCGTTGGTGAAATCCAGCTCGCTGACTTCCGGCGCAACCTTCAGGTTAATACGGTCGCGGCTGACCACGGTCGGCGTCAGGGCCAGGCGCACGCCAAACTCTTTGTATTCGATCGACACGCTGTCGCTGCCGGTGCTCGGCACCGGGATAGGGATTTCGCCGCCCGCGAGAAAGCTGGCGGTCATGCCACTGAGCACGGTCAGGCTCGGACGGGCCAAGGTGTAGGCGAAGCCGCTGGTTTCCAGCGCGTTGATCGCCGCCAGAAAGCGGCTGCTGCCACCGCCCCAGACAATGTTGAACACGTTGTCGTCGAGCGGAATCAACGGCCGGGCAATCGGCACAGCGCCAGGTGTGACGCGGGTCCCTGGCACAGTACCCGGTGAGCCGATCAGGCTGTTGTTCGATCCTTTGAAGAACAGCCGCGCCCCGGCTTCCTTGTATTTGTTGCGCTGCACTTCGACGAAGCGGATATCGGCCTGCACCTGGCTGGGCAATTGAGGGTCCTGGGAAGGCAGCATCGTGTCTTCGGCCATGTCCGCGCTGGCCCGGCCTTTGACGAACAGCATGGCCCGGTGGGGGGCCGGTGCACAGGCGGTCCACAGCATCAGGCTGGTATTGCCTGCCCCGACCGCCGTCAGCAACACGGCGCGCTCGCCGCTGGCCTGGACATCGGCGACCTTGGGCTCGCCCACCGCCACCCGGCTGATGGCCACCGGCAGGCGCAGCTCCTGTTGCAGGCCTTGGTCCATCTCGATCACCGACGGCAGTTGGCTGAATGCAGCGCAGCCTTTGTCGGCCGCCTGGGCCATCGGCAGCAACGTCACCATCGTCAGGGCAGGGCACAACTGTCTGAGTATCCGCTCGATACTACGCATGGCGGCGTCCTTGCTAGGTCACGGAGTCTTTGAGGTATCGGCAGCCTGGGCGCCACGGATGATCTGCATGCCCGAGATGCCGCTGCCAGGCGCCACCGTCTTGGCAATCGGCACCTGGGACAGCTGACTGAAACGATAGAGGTCGCGGTTGGCGTTTTCCACCTGCGCACTGGCTTCGGTGCCGGCCCAGTAGCGAGCCATGCGTTGTTCGTCGGCGCTGCGCACCGCCAGGCGCAAGGTCCCTGTCTGGGCCGCCAGCATCAGTCGGCTGGCCAGCGCTTCAGGCACGGCCAGTGCCACGGTGCGGGTCGTGCTACTCGGTTGATCGCGACGGGCCTTCTGCTCCTCCTGGGTCTGTGCTGGCCGGCCATCATTGGCCAAGCCCATCTGCTCGCCGACGCTGAGCACCCGTAGTGCAGGCAACACCACCTGCGCGGAAGACTGGGGATTATTGTTTTCCTCTCGCAGAAACAACAGCACATCCACGTAGTCGCCCGGGCGAAGCTGCCCGGCGGCACCGATCACATCGTCCACCGCCACGGCCACGGCCCGCTCGTGTGGGCGGATCATCCGCGCCAGCGGACCACCTGCCTGGAAACTGTCTTCGGCAAGCCAGCTGCCCGCCGCCAACGGGCGCATGCTGCTACGCCCGACAACCTGCTCGATTCGCTGGAATGCCCCTGCCGGCACTACCTGCAGGCGCTCGAGCAACAGATCGTCTGGGGTCAAGGGGGTATTGGCAGCAACGTCGCGGCGTAGCACGACAATCTGTGAGCGCACCGGCTCCTCTGCCTTGGCCGGGGTCGGCGCAGCGACGGGAGCCACCACCGGGGCCGGTTGCTCGACGGGCACCGCAGGGCGGCTAAGCACCAGCCCCCAGTACCCAGCCACCAACGCGGCGACCAGGAAAAAACCGGCGAGCATCATGGTCAAGCGACTACTCATATCCGCTATCCCCTTACGCCGTTTGCGCATTTAGCTGATGGCAAAAAGAAACTATTTCGCTATTGCAACGTAGTCCAAATGCCACAAATTGCCATGAGAAACAGGTGCTTTTTGATGCCACTAAATTGACACCTCGGCAAAACAGAAACTTAGCGCGGCTATTCGAAACTCATACTTTTGGATTAATCCGTTGTTACATTTGCAGCTTCCAAACGCTTGGCGAATTCTGTGATGGCAAAGGGGTATCACCGAGGGGATTCCCCGCCATCAGCGCTCGAACGCGCGAGGAGTTGCACCATGTCGCTCAAACGCATCCTTCTTCACTGCAAACAGTTCATCCAACGCAAGGACGGCGCCTCCGGTATCGAATACGCGGTGATCGCCGCCATGGTGGCGGTCGTGCTGGCGGGGTTCGTCCCGGGCGTGTCCAACAATGTCAAATCGGTCATGGATAAGATCGAAGCGGCCATCACCACAGGCGGTGGCACCGGAACTGGCACGGGGACTGGAACCGGCAGCTAAGAAAAGACGGGATAGCTTTGGACCCCATTCGAAAGGAGCCGGCCATGTCACTCTCTTCCTTGCGTCAACAGATCCTGCTGGTAGACGACGAGGAAGAGGCCTTGCTCGAACTCGCCGAACTGTTGGAAAACGAAGATTTCATCTGCCTGACCGCCACCTCGGTCAAAGGCGCCTTGCTCCAGCTCACCCGTCACCCGGACGTGGCCCTGGTCATCACCGACCTGCGCATGCCCGAGGAAAGCGGCATCGGCCTGATCAAACGCCTGCGCGACCACACGGCCCGCCAGCATCTGCCGGTGATCGTCATGTCCGGTCACGCCGACATGGAAGACATCAGCGACCTGCTGCGCCTTCAGGTACTGGACCTGTTCCGCAAGCCCATCTATCACGCACGCCTGCTGGAGACGCTGGAGAACTTGTTCCCCAAGCCGCGGATGCAGGTCGTGTGCTGACCCCTGGGGACGCTACGCCTCCCATCGCAGGCCTTGCCAGCGCCCAAGAGACAACGCAGTGGTAAGGCTCGCCCTGCTAAGCGCCGCTCGCCCTCACAGGGAAACACTTAGATTCACCATGATCCTCGGGCTGCGATCAAGGCTGTCCTGCGCCACATCCGCCAGGGGCTTGGCCAGTTCCACGGCCAGGTTGTAAAAGCGCCTATCCCCTATGCGCACTCCCAACGCCGCCGAGGCCAGTCGTGCCCGCTCCAGGTCGCGCCCGTTCGACCACGCCCGGGCGGCATCGAGCGCCAGATAGGGCTGCAGCAACCGTACCCAAGCGCCATCGCGGTAGACGCTGTAGTCCAGCTCGTAGGCCAATCCCCACCCCTTGTCACCCGAGGCCTGGTCGGCCGGGTAGCCGCGGCCGAAGTGCTGGCCACCGAACAGCAGGCGTTCGCTGTCGGGCAGGTCGTTGCCGCTCCAGTACACCGCGCCGGACACCACACCCTGCCAGTCACGCGCCAACGCATCGCGCTGCAAACCAGACAGGCGCAGGCGCAAGAAATCCACATCGCGGGCGCTGTCACTGCGAGCGCCGAACAGATCCAGGCCTTGGTGCACGCCGGCACTGACTCTCCGCAACCGACCGTCCTCGACCTTGCGCCAGTCCCCTTCGAAGGACACCGCCCGAGCATAGGTGTCACTGTCGTCCTGGCGCGCCGGGTCGGCCGTGCGCCAGTCGACGTGATCGGCCGTGGTGTAGAACTGCCCGACCACATCCAGCCACTCGTCGGGTTTGACGATCAGGGCTTGGCTGACGCCGATGGCAAGGCGCTCGCTGTCCCAACGCTGGCGCAGGTTCTCACCGTCATCCAAGGGCACATAGGTGCGCGGCTCGCTGCGAAAGCGGGACGCCGAAAGCAGCAGCCGGCTGCCCTCGGCGTCCAGGTATTGGCTGTAGTCGAGTCGGTAGTAATGGGCCTCGTCGTCGCCAGGCGGCAGCAGGACGCGGGCGCTCAACTGCTCGGCGAAACGGGTCTGGGCCTGGCTGTCGAACGCCATCAGCGCTTGCGCGGACGTGCGACTACCCTCGGCCAGGGTCAACCTGGCGCCAAAGGGTTTGCGCCCGACATGGACGATCAGGCGCATGGCGCCATCGCGCCGCCCAGTGGGCTGCAGTTCGGCCTCGACACTCACCCCAGGCATGCGCCCGATCAGGCCGGTATAGCGCTCGAAGGATTCTCGCGTCAGTGGCCGCTCGGCCTTGAGCTTGTCGAGGATTTGCTCCAGGTAGCCGACCGCGGGGCCGATCTCCCCGTGCACCTGGCTTTCGCCGATATAGCCCTCCTCCAACACCACGTGGACACGGCCATCGGCGAAGTCCTGAGGCGGCAGGTAGGCCCGCGAAAGCAGGTAGCCATCGCGCCGATAACGCTCGGTCAGGCGGTCGGTCACTGCGATGAGTTCAGCCAGGGTCACCTGATGGCCGACCACGTGCTGGTAGTGCTCGCGCAATTCGCTCAGCAGGTACACCGTACCGCCTTCTAAGCGCACCTTGCGGACTGCCACAGACGTGTTCAGCGGCCATGCAGGCGCTGTTTTCTCCGCGGCCGGCATGCGCACCTCCGCCGGAAGAGGACGATAGGTATCAATCGGCAGGTTGGCGGTGGGCAGGCGTCGTTCGACCTCATTGCCGTCGAGCACGCTCGGCAGCGACCCGGCATGGCAAACACAGGCCCCGGACACCATCAGCAGCGTAACGACCAGAGGACGCATAGGACGCTCCATGACCCCGCGAAGACCGGGCGCAACAGGACCGCCCTCTGGTTCAAGCGTAGGTGCTGGCCTCACGATCGTCGAACGGCCGAAGCGAGCGGCGCGGTGGTCGCTATTGGCTGACCTGAAACTCTACCCGCGCGGTCTCGCCACTTTCGTCCAGCGCGCTGAGTTCGATGCGCCCGGTCTTTTCGAAGCGCACCAGCAGACTGTCCTGGTCGCGGGTCTCGCCCAAGGGCTGTCCATTGAGGAACCACCAGCGCTGACCGCTGCCGCCCAAGGCCGAAACCGGCACCTGCAGCGGTTCGCGACTGGTTGCCGGGCGTCGCAGGGTGTCGCCGGGGCGCACACCGACGATCGACAGCGGCGGCGCGCTCACCGGCACTTGGGGCGGACAGCTAGGGTCCACCGCCGGCAGGCGCGCGGCGCGGCGCTCGATGCGGGGCAGCCACGGCTCCAGCGGCGCCGGCCACAACGCCACCTCCTGCGCCTTGGCGCTGCTGCAACTGGCATCGACACGCAAACCACGCCCATTGACCCAAACCGTCTCGCGCAGCCCAAGCCCCAGCGGCTGATCGGCCGCTTGCAGGGTCGGCGGCGTAGTGCCGTCCAATGTCCAGGCGAAGCGCTGGCGACGGCAGTTAGGGTCCAGGCGGTTCATGGGCTGGCCCAATGGCCAACAGATGGCGGCCACACCGACGCTCGCCGGCACCCGCTCGGCCGGCACATTGATCCCCCGCTGGCTGTCACGGTTGCTGAGCAGGTCGTGGACTTGCAGCATCAGCGGCGCCGCCGAAGCCAAGCCGAACTGTCCCGGCACCGGCGTGCCGTCGGGTCGGCCGATCCACACACCGATCAGGTAGCGCGGCCCCACGCCCACCGACCAGGCGTCACGAAAGCCGTAGCTGGTGCCGGTCTTCCAGGCCAACTGCGGGCGCTGTACCAGCTCAGCGTGAAGATCACGGTCCGGCCGGGCCTGGCCGCTCAAGATACGCCGGACGATCCAGGCCGAACCAGGCGACAGCAGCTGCCGCTCGACCAGCGGATCCTGAGGTTGCAGGCGTACCCGCGCGCTCTTCCCTTCACGGGCCAGGGCCGCGTAGCCACCCACCAGGTCCTCCAGACGGCTGCCCGCTCCGCCGAGGATCAGCGACAGGTTCGGTTCGGCGAGCGGCGGCAGTACCAGCGGCATGCCGCCCATGCGCATCTGAGCGGCAAAACGCTTTGGCCCGTAGGCCTCGAGCAACTGCACCGCTGGCAGATTCAGCGACAGAGCCAGGGCGGAGCTGGCCGAAACCGGGCCCGTGAAGCCCATTGAGAAATTGCCGGGCCGGTAGTCGCCATAACGACGAGGCACGTCCTGCAACAACGATTCTGAGTGGATAAGCCCATCGTCCATGGCCATGGCGTAGAGGAACGGTTTGAGCGTCGAGCCAGGTGATCGCAAGGCCTGGACCATGTCGACATGACCGAAGCGGCGCTCATCGGCCAAGTCGATGGAGCCGAGGTAGGCGCGCACGGCCATGGTTTGCGCCTCCACCACCAGCAGCGCCGCCGAGGTGCGTTCGGGCAGCCGCGCACGCCAGCCCAACAGCAGGTCCTCCAGGCGACGCTGCAAGGCCGCATCGAGGGTAGTGCGAATCAGCGGTGGGCTGTTGGCACTGTTCAGACGCCGGGCCAGCAAGGGGGCCAGGGCCGGCTCCTGGCGAGGCGCCAGCAGCAAGGGTTCTTCCTGCGCCTCGCTCACCCGCTGCGCCGGCCATACCTGGTACTCGGCCAGGCGCTCCAGCACCTTGTCGCGGGCCCGCTGGGCACGCTCGGGGTGGCGATCCGGGCGCAGCCGGCTGGGCGCCTGGGGCAGCACCGCCAGCAGCGCTGCCTCGGCAGGCGTGAGGTGCATCGGCGACTTGCCAAGGTATGCCCAGCTGGCGGCGGCCACCCCTTGCAGGGTGCCGCCGAACGGGGCGCGGTTGAGGTAGAGCTGAAGGATCTCACGCTTGGACAGGTGCCACTCCAGCTGCGCCGTACGCCACAGCTGACGCAGCTTGCCCGACAGGGTGCGTTCATGAGGGTCGAGCAGGCGTGCGACCTGCATCGACAGCGTGCTGCCGCCCGACACCACCCGGCCACCACGCAGGTTCAGCCAGGCTGCACGCGCCAGCGCCAGCGGGTTGACCCCGGGATGGCTATAGAACCAACGGTCCTCATAGGTCAGCAGCGCTTCCAGGTACAACGGCGAGACCTCCTCGGGGCTCACCGGATACCGCCACACTCCGTCGGCATCGGCAAAACGCCACAGGGGCGTACCATCCTCGGCGAGCACCACCCGCGCCAGGTCATCGCCCGGCATGGGCAACGGCCACAAGCGATCGGCCAGCAACAACAGCGCCACGACCAGCACACTGGCGATGCCGATACCACGCACGACCCTTGCGGTGCGGGTGCGCAGGCACGCTACCATTGGCATCGGGAACCGACCTGCCCAAGTGATGGCCAAAGGCTAGGGAACGGCACCCGCGCCGATTCGTTCATCAGGAAGCAACTATGCATGTAGAAGGTTTTTTCGAGTGGCTGGGCCAAGCACTGGGTTCGTTGATCCGTTTCATCGTCGACGGCCTTAGCGGGTTGTTCAACCTGCTGGCCAACGCCGGCAGCAGTTTCATCGACGGCTTGGCGCGCAACCTGGGCATGGACACCTCGCTGGTCAGCATCCTGGCGCTCATCGTCGGCCTGATGCTGCTGTACTCGGCGGTCCGCGCCTTCATGCGCGCCTCGATCATCCTCGGGATCATCTGGGCGTTGCTGGGCCTGTGGGTGTTGAGCTGGATCGTTCATTAGAGCCACAAGCTGCAAGCTGCAAGCTGCAAGCTGCAAGCAAGCGTGGCCCACGCCACCTGCTTTTACTTGCCGCTTGCCGCTTGAGGCTAGAAGCTCAAAGAGTCCCTCAGCGCCCTCTCACGATCATCTCTCCCTGCCCTTCCCCAACCGCCTGCAGGTTAGGCCGGTACATCGACTCCACCTGCGGTGGCGGAATGCGATAGGTACCCGGCGTCACTGCCCGGGCCAGGTACAGCAGATGGCTGGTGCCGTAGCCATCGAGCTTGAGCGCGGCCACATAGCGGTCGTCGCGATACTCCTGGTGCACCAGGCTGGCATTCTGCATCGACTCGCGCCACTGCTTCACCGCACTGCTGGCGTTGTCCAGGCTGGCGGCGCTCTGGGCCAGGTTCTGGTTCTCCAGCTCCAGGCCCGCCGGCAGCAGGTCCACCACCAAGGCGTCCGGCACCGCGGTGGAGGCCTTGAGCGCCAGATGCACCAGCACCAACTCGCCGCTGCGGAGGCTGCGCACATCCAGCGGCTGGCCGTTCATGCCCAGGTACTCGCGGCGGATCTCCATGCCGTTGCCCCCGGCAGGCGGGGCCTGGCGCGGGTAGCCGGAGAGGGTCAGCTGCTGGTAGAGGGTCTCGCTGCCCTGGTTCTGCACAGTCAGCGGCGACATCAGCAAGGCGCCTTCGAGCTTCATGCCCGATTCAGCGTTGTTGAACTCGCGGATCTCTCCGGCGCTGTCCAGGCGTGCCTGCCACTGGCCTTCCGGCTTGCCCAGCAGGCCACGACCGGCCAGGTACAAAGCGTTGCGCTCCTGGGTCGACAGCCAGCGGTTGGCCGCCAGCTCATCGGACAGCGCGAACAGGCGCTGGTCGACCTGGTTGCTGGCCAGGTTGTTCTCCTGCAGCAAGGCCAGGATCAGTGCCTGGTCTCGAAGGGTGCTGCCGTAATCGGCCATCCAGCCATCGCTGCGCTTCACGCTAAGGCCCGCCTGCAAGGCTTGCTGGGCACGCGGCTTGTCACCCATCTTCTCCAGCGCCACCGCCAGCTGTACCAGTGGCAAACCGGAGCGCGCATCGCTGCGGCGCTCGAACAGGCCACGCAAGGCACCGAGCGGTGCCTGCTGGTTGCGCGCGAGCACCAGCGCAGCGTAGGCCTGCACGGCGAAGCGGGTGTGATCGGCGTTTTGGCTGTAGTCCACCTCGATCAGGTTGCGCTCCTGCACATAGCGCAGCAGGCGTTCATTGGCTTTCTTCAGGGCCTCGGCCGGTACACCGAAGCCTTGCTCGCGGGCGCGCAGCAAGAAGTCGGTGACGTAGGCGGTGAGCCAGTATTCCTCTTCGCTGTCCGAGCTCCATAGGCCGAAGCTGCCGTTGTAGCGCTGCATGCCCAGCAGGTGCTCGATGCCCATCTCGATCTTGCGCTTGCGCACATCGGCCGGCTCGCCCTTGATACCCAGGCGCTTGAGGCTTTCGGCATCGGCATAGAGCGAAGGGTATAGGCCGCTGGTGGTCTGCTCCAGGCAGCCGTAGGGGTAGGCCTCCAGGGCGCGAATCTGTTCGGCCAGGTTCAGCGGTGGGCGGCTGGACAGCGCCAGGCTGGCTTCCAGGCCCGCGGTCTCGAAGGCCGCGAGGTCGCCTTCAGGCAGGGTCCAAGGCTGGTCCTTGAGCGCCACGCGGTAGTGCTTGAGCACCGCCGGATAGGCGGGGCGAACGCCAAGCGTCCACTGGCGCTCGAAGGCTGGGGTCGGCTCTCCAGGCAACTGCAGGCCGTTGACCCGCACCTGCACCTTGCCTTGGCCCAGGCCACCCTGGGCCTGCACCGGGATCATCAAGGTCTTGCGCTGGCCTTCGGCCAGGTTGACGCTCTGCTGGCCTTCGCCGGTCAGGGCCAACTGGCCCTCGGCGCTCACCTGCACGTTCAGTTGCTGGGCGCGGCCGGACAGGTTGGCCAGGTCCAGCGCCAGGCTGGTGCGATCGCCACCGGCCAAAAAGCGCGGTGCCGAGAGTTCCGCGATCAGCGGTGCGGCGACGACCGTCTTGCCTTCGGCCACGCCGAAGTGCTCGTCGGTCCAGGCCTGGGCCATCAGGCGCAGCTCACCGTTGAAGTCCGGAATCTCGACAGTCGCCTCGCCCTCGCCTTGTTCATTGAGCGTTACCGGAAGGCTTTGCTGGGCAACGATGGTGACCGTGGTGTTGGGGCGCTTGCCGCCCTTGGCCATGGCCGCGTCGCCGCCGAATGCCAGGCTCGCCAAACGGCCCTGCCCAGCCTCGATCAGCTGGCCGTAGATATCCAATTGGTCGGCACCGTAGGCCTTGCGACCGAACAGGCTGGCGAACGGGTCCGGGGTCTTGAAATCGGTGATGTTGAGGATGCCCACGTCCACCGCCGACAACAGCACATGCACCTGTTTCGGCACGCTGCCATCGGCGTTGGCTGCCTTGAATTTCACGGTCAGCGGCTGCTTGGGGCGCATCTTCTGCGGGGCCTGCAAGGTCAAGGCGAGCTTGCGTTCGGCACGGTCCAGCGGCAGATGCAGTACACCCACGGCGCGCTTTGGCGTGGCGTTGGCCTTGCGTTCGCCGGGTCGGATCACTAGGGCGCTGATGTACAGGTCGTGACGCGCCCACTTTTCATCCAGCTGCACGTCGAAAGTCTTGCCCTCGGCGGGCACGTCGATCTCCTGCCACCACAGCGGGCCATCGCTGGATTCGATCATCAGATAACCACTGCCGGCGGCCGGTGGGGTGACCGTGACCTTGGCGGTGGCCCCGTCGGCATAGGACGGTTTGTCCAAGGCCAGCTTGACTTGGTCCGGACGCACCGCGCCGCCTTCGGCGTTGTCCTGGGCCCGGTAGCCCGCCCAGAAGCGCACGCTGGAGACCAGCCCTGTCTGCGGGTCTTCTACCTCGACCCGGTACGGGCCCCACTCCACCTGGAAGTTCAGCTTGGCGGTGCCGCCAGCCTTCACGCTGACGGTCTCCTCGCTCTGGGTGAGGAATTTCTCGTTGTAGTTGTAGCTCCAGCCGTCGCTCTGGGAGTAGTTCCAGTAATAGTCGCGACGCTCGCGCACCAGACGCACCTTGAGGTCTTCGGCGGCAAGCTTGTGACCTTCGCGATCGGCCACCAGCACTTCGAATTCCACGGGACCGTCGCTGTCGGTTTCCTCGCCCTCGAACAGGCCACGCAGGCCCGGCAGGCGTTCGGCCGGCCAGATCGGCTGCTCCAGGCGGCGGGTGATCGGCCGTCCGCCAGACTCCTGGAGGCTGGCCTGGACAGTCAGTTGCAAGGGCGAACGGGCCTCGGCCCAGCGGCTTTCGATATCCAGGGTGGCCTTGCCAGCGTTGTCGAGGGTCACCTCGTCCAGCTCCAGGTCCTGGTTGAGTTCGGTCTCGGTGACCGAACCGAACTGATAGCCCGGCAGCGCCGGCACGGCTTCGCGCAGAGGGCGTACATAGGCCTGGCCGCTCAGACGGTTGCCGGCGGCAGGCGCGCCGTAGAGGTAACGGCCATTGACCTGGATGCGCGCGGTTTCGTCAGGCGACAGCGGCGCGCTGCTGCCCTTGAGCTCCAGGGCCAGGCGCTCTGGGAGGAAATCCTCGACCAGGAATTCATAGACCTGCTTGCGCCCGCCCCCCAGGTCGAGCAGCAGTTGCCAGCGTCCGGTCGGGGCTTCGGTGGCCAGTTGCAGTTGGTATTGGAACAAACCGTTGCTGTCGGCCTCCCAGACGAACTTGCGGCTGACCTGCTCATCCGGTCGACGCACCTCGACCGTCACTGGTTGCGCCTTGACCGGCTTGCCGTCCTGATCGCGCAGCAAGCCGTTGAGCAACACCGTCTCGCCTGGGCGATACAGGTCGCGCGGACCGAAAATGAAGAACTGCAGCGGATTGGCCTGAGGGCCTGTGATGTCGAACTCGGCCAGGTCCAGGGCGGCGGTGTTCAGGCGTAGCAGCGTGGTGTTTACACCCTGGGTGGCGATCAACGTGTCGGCCTTGGCAGTGATCGGCAGTTGTGCGTGGCCCTTGCCGTCGGTCTCGGCCTGGGCCAGCAGCTTGCCCTTGTCATCGTGCAGCTCGAGGTTGACGCCCTTGAGCGCCTTGCCGCCTTCCAGGGCCTGGGCAAATACGTCCAGGCGATCCCGGTAGCGATGGGCGGAAACGCCGATGTCGCTCAGAGTGAACAGGGTCGCCGGCTGGGAATAGTCATAGGTGCCCGAGGCGCGCATCACCGCCAGGTACACGCCCGGCTCCTGCAGCGGCTTGATCCCGGCGATCGGCAGCAGCACGGTCTCGCGGGTGTTGCGCGCGGGGTTGAGGTCGAAGCGGCCGCTGTAGACCAGGTCGGCCATGTCCAGGGTTTCCTTGGACTGGTAGTAGTACAGGCTGCTGTTGCGACCCCAGTTGACCAGGAAGCTGGAGAGCATGTCCGGCTTGATGCGGAAGAATTCCACATCGACCTTGTCGACGTTCAGGGCGATCACCGGCAGGCCTTCGGCCAGGCGGGTGGGCAACAGCGAGCCGCGACTGGCGAAGCCCACGGTCGGCTGCATGTCGCGGGTTTCCAGACGGGTCACCGACTCCTGCTCCAGACGCTTGTCATTGACCGCCAGCAGACCCTTGTCGACCGTCAGGACCAGCTTTCGCTGCGGCTCCAGATGACGCAGGCGCAGTTCCATCTGGTTGTCCGAAAGCTCCCAGGCGCCGTCGATCTTGCCTTTGACGGTATCGACCAGATGGACCTTGGAGGCGAAGTCCTGGTTAGCGTCCAGGGGGGCGGAGAAGCTGACCGAGAGGGTGCTGGCGCCGTCGAGTTGGACTTCCGAGACGTCCAGCACGGTCAGCTCGCGGTCGGCATAGCGCTTGGCCAGGACGGCCGGGTCTTCGCGCTTGGGCGCCGGGGTGGCGGCAGGCGCCGACGCAGCCGGCTTGTCGGCAGGAGCCGGAGCATCCTTCGACGAGGAATCACAAGCACTGAGCAGCGCCAGCGCGCAGGCCAGCAACAATCCTTTGTTGAGCATGGAAAGAGAACTCTTGGGCAGCGTGTCGATAAGGGCGCAACTATAGCGCAATGGTTGGCCACGTACCTGCCATGAGCGTGCAACTGAGACCCTGTTCGCGCACAGCGGCGGCCTGCCCGCTACAATGGCGCCACTCTCCAAGCGGCCCTTCAACCCAAGGCTTCACATGTCCGCACTGTCCACCGACTGGCACGACCGCCGTACCCACCGCAAGGTCTGGGCGCTGGCCGCGCCGATGATCCTGTCCAACATCTCGGTACCACTGGTGGCCCTGGTCGACAGCACCGTGATCGGCCACCTGCCCCATGCCCATCAATTGGGCGCGGTGGCGGTGGGGTCGACCTTGTTCACCTTCATGGTCGGGCTGATGGGTTTCCTGCGCATGGGCTCCACCGGGTTCGCCGCCCAGGCTGCCGGACGCACCGATGGAGCCGCGTTACGCCAGGTACTGGTGCAAGGGTTGCTGCTGGCCCTGGCCTTCGCACTGCTGATCGGCCTGCTGGCGATTCCCTTCAGCCAACTGGCGTTGCAGGCGATGCAACCGAGCGCGGCGCTGCACCAGTCCACCGAGGACTTCTTCCATACCCGCCTGCTGGGCCTGCCGGCGGCGCTGGCCAGCTATGCCTTGGTCGGCTGGTTCCTGGGCACGCAGAACGCCCGGGCGCCCATGGCGATCCTGCTGACCACCAACGTGCTGAACATCGTCCTTAACCTGTGGTTCGTTCTTGGCCTCGACTGGGGCGTGCTGGGCTCGGCGCGGGCCTCGGTCATGGCCGAATGGATCGCCGCGCTGCTCGGGCTTGCCCTGACGCGTCCGGCCCTGCGCGCCTACCCTGGGCACATTGCCTGGGCCGCACTCAAGCGCTGGCAGTCCTGGCGGCCGCTGCTGTCGGTCAACCGCGACATCTTCCTGCGCAGCCTGGCGCTGCAGCTGGTGTTCCTGCTGATAACCGTTCAGGGGGCGCGACTGGGCGAAGCCACTGTGGCGGCCAACGCCTTGCTGCTCAATGGCCTTATGCTCACCGCCTATGCCTTGGACGGCCTGGCCCATGCGGTCGAAGCCCTGTGCGGCCACGCCATCGGCGCCCGAGACCACCAGACCCTACGCCGCTCGCTGGTGGTGGCCTGCGGCTGGTCGCTGATCGTCAGCCTGGGCTTTGCCGCGCTGTTCCTGCTCGCAGGGCATCTGTTCATCGACCTGCAGACCGATATCGACAGCGTGCGCGTAGCGGCCTACCCGTTCCTCCCCTACCTGGCGGTATTGCCGTTGATCGCCGTATGGAGCTACCTGCTCGACGGCCTGTTCATCGGCGCCACACGCGCACGGGAGATGCGCAATGCGATGCTGCTCAGCGTGGCGCTGAGCTTGCCCTTGGCGCTGGCGATGAGCGGGCTGGGCAACCATGGTCTGTGGTTGGCTTTTCTCGTATTCATGGGGCTACGGGCGATAACGCTGGGATGGGTGGGTTGGCAGCTGCGACAGCAAGGCCTATGGGTTCCATGAAGGACGGTGATGCGTCTGCATCACGACCTGGCATTGAAGCAATCAAGGGAATGCCTCAGAAACACCCTACCCAAGAAACAGAACAAGTCTGCGTAGCTTGAGGCCATATCCTGCATCTGAAACAACCAAATCCTCTTAACGTCGCCCACTCCCCTCTTTTATCGACAGGACTTACTCATGCTTTCCCGTCAGGTCAGACGCTTGCTCGGCTCGTGGCTGTTCGCTACTGCTGTCACTTTCCCACCCCAGGCGGCCATGGCCGGCGACGACCCAATCCAGGCAGCAGCCCTGCAGATAGAGCGCACGCTCAAGGCGACAGTCGGATACTCGATTCATGACACCGGCACGGGTCGCTCCTGGCAGTATCGGGCCGACGAACGCTTTCCGATGGCAAGCACCGTGAAGCTTCTTTTGTGTTCGACGCTGCTCAATGAAGGGCAAGCGCTGATGACCCGATCGGTGCCGATTCACTCGCAAGACATCCTGGCCTACGCGCCGGTGACCAAAGACCTGGTCGGCACGCATGTACCCGCGGCGAAACTGTGCGCCATCACCCTCAAAACCAGCGACAATACCGCCGCCAATGCCGTATTCGAGGTCTTGGGAGGGCCCAAGGTAGTGACCGCTTTTGTCCGAGGACTGGGCGACCAGACCACCCGATCGGATCGAAACGAACCGAGTTTGAATGAGGTCATGCCTGGGGACGAGCGTGACACCACGACACCACGGGCCATGGCCAACACGGTAAAGGCATTGTTACTAGGAACGGCCCTGGACACACCGTCCAGGGCACAACTGACCGAATGGCTGAGCAACAACGAGGTTGGTGGCCCGCTTTTGCGGGCGGCAATCCCCAACGACTGGCGAATCGCCGACAGGACCGGCAGCGGAAGTTTCGGGGCGCGAGGCATTGCGGCGGTCCTATGGCCGCCGCGGGGCGAGGCGATCGTCGCGACCATCTACCTCAAGGAAACCGAAGCTTCCCTAGATGAACGCAACGCGGCGATCGCCGCCATCGGCAGGGCCATGGTCAAGGCCGTTTCACCCTAGCCCGCGCCTCGATCGCTCCAGACGCTAGCGCATCGTGCGATCAGGAAGACAGGTACGACGACCGGGTCAGCCCCAGACGCAGCGCATCCAGGAACTGGGTACGCTCACGCGCTGTGATGCGGGCGCTGGCCACCTTGTCGCGGTAGTGCGTCATCAACTCCTCCGGCGAGAGGTGCACATAACGCAGCATGTCCTCGATGGTGTCGTGGGTCTCGATACCGGCGTGGTACACGCTGCCATCGGCGTTCTGGTAGATGTTCACCGAGTCGGTGTCGCCGAACAGGTTGTGCATATCGCCCAGGATTTCCTGGTAGGCACCGACCAGGAACACGCCCAGCAGGTAGTCTTCCCCTTCCTTGACTGCATGCACCGGCATACTGGTCTCGATGCTCTGTTCGTCGACGTACTGGTTGATCTTACCGTCGGAGTCGCAGGTCAGGTCCTGCAGCACGGCGCGGCGCATCGGTTCCTCGTCCAGGCGATGCAGCGGGATGATCGGCAGCACCTGGCCGATGGCCCAGGTGTCCGGCAGGCTCTGGAACACCGAGAAGTTGCAGATGTACTTGTCGGCCAGCTTGTCGTTGAGCTCGTCCAGCACCTGGCGGTGCGAGCGTTGACGGGCCTTGAGCGAGTTGTGCAGGCGGCGGCACACGGCAAAGTAGCACTGCTCGGCCAGGGCTTTCTCAGCGAGGCTGATCTTGCCGTCGGCATATTGCGCGGCCACATCGCCCATGTAGTGGGTGGCGCGCCAGTAGGTCTCGGTGACCATCTCGATGTCGGTCGGGCCCAGCAGGTCGACCAGCCACTGCACGGTCTCAGGCAGCGATTCCTTGTTCTCGATGGTCGGTACTTCGTCGTTGTGCTTCTCGACGTCGGTTACCTGGATCACCAGCATGGCGTGGTGCGCGGTCAGCGAGCGGCCGCTCTCGGAGAAGATGTGCGGATGCGGCAGGCCTTGGGCGTCGCAGAACTCCTTGAGCATGCCCACCACCACGCCGGCATAGTCGTCCATGTCGTAGTTGATGGAGCTGGCGTTGCGCGAGTGGGTGCCGTCGTAGTCCACGCCCAGGCCGCCACCGACGTCGATGTGATCGACCGGCAGGCCCAGGGCGCGCAATTCGCCGTAGTAACGGATGGCCTCCTTGAAACCGTGCTGATAGTCGGCCAGGTTGGCGATCTGCGAGCCCATGTGGAAGTGCAGCAGGCGGATGCCCTGGTCAAGGCCTGCATCGCGGAAGCGCTGCACCACCGAGATCAGCTGTGCGGCGGACAAGCCGAACTTGGACTTCTCGCCCCCGGTGTCGGCCCACTTGCTCGAAGCCAGCGACGACAGGCGCACACGAAGGCCGACCTGCGGCTTGACCTTGAGATCGGCGGCTTCCTCGATCACCAGGGCGACCTCGGACTCCTTCTCGATAACGATGAACACGTTGTGGCCAAGCTTCTGGCCCATCAGCGCCAGGCGGATGAACTCACGGTCCTTGTAGCCATTGCAGACGATGGTCCCACCCTTGGGCGCTAACGCCAGGACCGCCAGCAACTCGGGCTTGGACCCGGCTTCAAGGCCGATGGAAACGTTCTGGGTGGCGATGATGTTCTCCACCACCGCTTCCTGCTGGTTGACCTTGATCGGATACAGGGCCGTGTACTTGCTCTGGTATTCCAGGCGCGCGATGTTGGCATCGAAGGCGCCAGTCAGCTGGCGCACGCGGTCCTGCAGGATGTCGGGGAAACGCACCAGGAGCGGCAGCGACAGGCCGCTCTGGCGCAACTCGTCGACCTGTTCGTACAGGTCGATCGGGGCGCTGTCCGGACCGTTGGGGCGCACTTCGACGCGCCCGGCCTCATTGATGGCGAAATAACCAGCGCCCCAATGGCGGATCCCATAAACACTGCGGCTGTCGGCCACGGTCCACTGGCTGCCATCATCTTTGCGTGTGCGTCGTACGGACATTCAAGTCCCCTGTAGGTAAGTCGAAGACACTGCCCCGCGAGGGCGCGGATGCAGTGTAGAAACCGAAAATGACGATTCGTCCGTGCCAGGGGATAGACCCTTGCCACGGGAACGAGTTTAGAAAGCAATGGGCGAAAAATCGCGCGGGCCGGGATCAGCCGCCGGATTTCTTCGCCTTGAAGCCCTGCTTGGTCAACTCACCGAGCAGCAGCTCGACATGGTCGCCCTGGATCTCGATGACCCCATCCTTCAGCGCGCCTCCGGTGCCACAACGGCGCTTGAGGTTGCTGGCCAGCTCCTTGAGCTGGTCGAGGGGCAGCGGGACGCCACTGATGGTGGTCACGGTCTTGCCGCCACGGCCTTTGCTTTCGCGGCGCACGCGGGCGATACCATCACCTTCGGGGATGACCTGTTGCTTGCAGATGCAGGCGTCCACCGGCTTGCCACAGTCCGGGCAATGCCGACCGGCATCGGTGGAGTAAACGAGACCGCCAAGGGCGGCGAAGGAAGAAGCTTTCTTGGCCACTTTTGTTCCTCTTTGCTGAGGACAAAAACTGGTCGGTGCCTGGGGCCAGGACCGACCGCGAAGCCCCACTCTGGCAGGGGCAGCGCTACTGCCGCAAAATCCTGCGACAGCCCGAAAAGGGCGCGCAGTGTAACGATAAATCTGCCGGTTGCTAAGTACCGGAATGCGCCATTTTTCGAATGTTTTGCGACCCTTCGCGAACAAACCCATTCCCACAGCGCTCAAGCGCTATATGAACCCTGTGGGTGCGGGTTCACCCGCGTAAGAGCCGGCCCTGCCAACACCGCTATTTCAGACTGGCGGCGTAACGATCCAGCGCCGCCAGCGAGTCCGGACAGAACGACAAACGCCCACGATCGGCTTCTATCTGGGCAAGACTCATGAACCGCGCTTCACTGACTTCTTCGGGCTGCAGCTTCAACGGTGCATCGGAAACCGCCGAGAACACAGCGCACCATAGGCGGTTGTCCGGTTGATCGAAGTAGAACCGCTCGTGAAAGCGCAACTCGACGCCCGAGATACCCAGCTCTTCCTCCAGTTCACGCGCCGCCGAAATCTCGTAACTTTCGCCGGCTGCCACCATGCCGCCAGCTGCCACGTCCCAATAGCCGGGATACAGGGCCTTGCTCAAGGTGCGCCGGTGCACGCACAGCTCACCGGCGCTGTTGAACAGCAAGATGAAGGTGCAGCGCCCGATCAGGCCGCGCTCACGCAGCTCGGCCCGGGGTAGCGCGCCGAGCAGTCGGTCGGCCTCGTCGACCCAGGCGACCGATTCACGATCGGAGGCCGCGCGGTGCGCAGCCTCCTGTGGGCTGATGGTCATCCTCAGCCCTGCGACAGCAGTTGACGCAGATCGATGACAGCGGCGTTGGCCCGGGAAATATAGTTGGCCATCACCAGCGAATGGTTGGCCCACATGCCAAAGCCACTGCCGTTGAGCACCATCGGGCTCCACAGCGCTTCCTGGGAGGCCTCCAGCTCACGGATGATCTGGCGCACGCTGACCGTTGCGTTCTTCTTGGCCAGTACATCGGCGAAGTCGACCTCGATGGCGCGCAGCAGGTGCGACAGCGCCCAAGCCTGACCCCGGGCTTCGTAGAACACGTTGTCGATCTGCAGCCATGGGGTTTCCACCAGTTCCTCGTCGACCTGCGGCGCCTGGCCTGGAACGACCGACTCAGTCTTCAGGGTGCTGTTGAGCTTGACCCGGCCGACACTGGCCGACAGGCGCTGGGACAACGAGCCCAGGCGGGTGGCCACATCACCCAGCCAGTTGTTCAGGTTGTCCGCGCGGGTATAGAAGATGGCGCCCTGGTCGCCGGCAGCCAGACGGCGCTGGTAGCGGCTGAGCGACTTGATGCCCTCCTCGAACTCCGATTCGCTCGACGGCAGGATCCAGCTCTTGTTGTCGAAGTTAAAGCGCGGCTCGGCCTTGGCCAGGTCCGCATCTTCGGTCGATTGCGACTGGGAGCGGGCGAAGTCCTTGCGCAGGGCGCGGGAGAGGTCACGCACCTGGACCAGCACGCCGTATTCCCAGCTCGGCATGTTGTCCATCCACAGCCCTGGCGGGAAACGGTCGTTGGAGATGTAGCCTCCCGGCTTGTTCAGCAGGGTGCCGGCGACGGTCTTGAGGGTCTCGATGGTGGTATAGCCCACCACCATTTGCTGGCCGGTGCGCTCGGCGGCAGCCTGGGCGTTCTGCTGAACGGGGAACAGCTCCGGCTCCTGGCTCCAGTACCAACCGAGGCCGATGCACACCAACAGATACAGGCCGATCAGGGTACCCAAGGCTCGGCTCCACAGCCCCCCCAGATAGCTACGTGCAGCGGCGCCACGGGCGTCGACGCGCTCACGGGGCTCGGCTTTGGCCTCGCGGTTTTTCCAATCCAGCATGGCGTTGTCCTTATCAGTCCGACAGTTCAGGGGCTTGGACCACCAGCCCCAGCCAGGGTGCCACGGCAAGCCCGCGTGGCAGCACTATAAAGCAGACACTGCCTTACGCATAAGCGACCAATCGGTCGGTAACTGAATATTCGTACTTGGGCAGACTTTGTTGACATGGCGCACTGGCCAGTCCAGAAATGAGTGCTAGCATGGAGCCATCATTGCACCTGCATAACCACACACCAACAAGCAGTCAGGACATGACCCAGCCAGCCGACCCGAGCCACGAGCGCCTCAAGCAGCACTTCGCCCAGCGGGTCATCCACCAGGCCCGACAGATCCTGGAGATCTGGCAGCGCCTGCAACGGGGCGAGTGGTCGGCTGCGGAGCTGGGCGAGCTGTGCGAGGCCAACCTGCGCCTGCAACGCTATGCCGAACGCTTCGAACAACCCGAGCATAGCGTGCTTTCGACGGCGATCGGCCAGACGTTGCGGGCCATCGAGGCCAACAGCGCGCGGCTGAACTCGGAGCTGATCAGCGAGCTCAACCGCCTGATGCAGCGCCTCTCACGTACCGGCCTGCGCAAAGGGGACCAGCTCGACAATGTGCCCCTGCCACCCGTACGCAAGCCCGTCTACATCTTGCTTCAGGACCACGACCGAGCCGAGCGCCTGGCCCAGCAGCTCGAATTCTTCGGCCTGGGCGTGCAGGCGCTGTACAGTGCCGAGGCCTTCTGCGCCTCGATGCGTGAACGTTTGCCTTCGGCCATCGTGATGGATGTGGACTTCACTGGCCCAGGCCAAGGCCTGAAACTCGCGGCCCTGGCCCAGCAAGGGCTGGATCAGCACATCCCGCTGCTGTTCTTCAGCCACCACGAGACCGACACCCCCACCCGCCTGGCCGCCGTACGCGCCGGAGGCCAGGAGTTCCTGACCGGCACGCTGGAGGCCTCGAGCCTGCTGGAGAAAGTCGAGCTCTACACCAGCGCCACCCAGTACGACCCCTTCCGTGTGCTGATCATCGACGACTCCCGCGCCCAGGCCATGTATACCGAACGCCTGCTCAACGGCGCGGGCATGATCACCCGCACCCTCACCGAGCCGATCCGCACCATGGCCGAGCTGGCGGATTTCCAGCCCGACTTGATCATCCTCGACCTCTATATGCCCGACTGCACTGGCCCCGAGCTTGCCAAGGTCATCCGCCATAACGATCGTTACGTCAGTGTGCCGATCATCTACCTGTCGGCCGAGGATGATCTGGACAAGCAACTAGACGCCATGAGCGAGGGCGGTGACGACTTCCTGACCAAGCCGATCCGCTCACGCCACCTGATCACCACCGTGCGCAACCGCGCGGCCCGTGCCCGTCACCTCAAGGCCCGCATGGTGCGCGACAGCCTCACGGGACTGTACAACCACACCCATATCCTGCAATTGCTGGAAGATTGCAGCTTCCGCGCCCGCCGCGAAGCGCAGCCGCTGAGCTTCGCCATGCTCGACATCGACCATTTCAAGAAAATCAACGATCGCCATGGCCACCCGATGGGCGACCGGGTGATCAAGAGCCTGGCGCTGTTTCTCAAGCAGCGGCTGCGCAAGACCGACTTCATCGGGCGCTACGGCGGCGAGGAGTTCGCCATCGTCATGCCCAATACCGCGCTGGACGCGGCCCACAAGGTACTGGACGAGATTCGCCGACGTTTCGCCGAAATCCTCTACCCGGCCCAGCCCCACGATCTCACGTGCACGTTCAGCGCCGGCGTGGTGCAACTGGACGACAACCTCGATGCCCTGACCATGGCCAGCGCCGCGGACGAGGCGCTGTACCGCGCCAAGCACGCCGGGCGCAACTGCGTGGTGCGTGTGGAGCCCTAGCCGTATTCACCAGTTGCTTCCCCGGCTGCTTGGCCAATAAAGGCAAATAGCCACTTTTTTGTAAGATCACGCCCTCCTCGTCATCACCTCGTCACAAAACCGCAATAACTTCAGGCACCTACCTCTCCACTCCCCGCCGGAAGTTCGCAGCTATGCGCCTGAAGTGGCTGACCAATTTCAATACTTTGCTGCTGGTGACCGTCTGTATCGCCCTGGGCGCGACCCTATGGTGGTCGCAACGCGCCTTGGAGCGCCCCTATCAACTGATGGAGCGCTACCTGGATTTGTCCCAACAGTTCCAGCGTGATGCGGCGCGCAATATCCAGGCCTACCTGGGCAGTGGCGACGCCCTGCGCCATGCCGCCGCCATGGAGGCGACCAAGCAGTTGCAGGCCTCCCTGGCCGACTGGCCACAGGCGCTTTCGGACAAGCTGCGCCCCAGCCTGGACCACCTGCAGACCTTTACCGCCAACGAGTTGCTCGCCGCCGGCAAGCTCGCCGGCGACCCGCAGGCCTTGCTGCTTCAGGCCGAACGTGAGCTGGGGGCCAATTTTGAGCAATGGGCAGCTTACGCCCGTGACAGCGCCAGCCCAGACGCGGCCCGGTACCTGACGCCCGTGCTGGACGCCTCGGTGCACCTGGGGCGCCTGTCCCTGGCTCGGGACAAGCTGGTCAGCAGTGGCCGTGCGGAGCTGGCCGACGAAGTCGAACGTGAACTGCAACTGATCCGCGCCCAAGCCCAGGCCATCGACAGCCTGCCACTGCTGGGCGTGACCCGCGCTGCCGAGTCCAACGCCGACGATTTTGCCGCCCTGATGGGCCTGCAGACACAGGCCAGCGAGCAACGCGAAGATGCCGCGGTGGGCCTCAAGCGCGAGCTGCAAAGCCTGCTGGCCCGCTACCCGGCCGAACTGCAACGCACCCGCGAACAGATCGAGCGCCGTTCCGCCCTGGCCGCCAGCACAGGCGAGCGACTGGAAGCAGTGCAACAGGCCATCGCAGCCCTGGAGCCTGAGGTACGGGGCCTGCACGCCAAGATCGCCGGCGAAGTGCGCATCATCCAGGGTCTGATGATCGGCCTGATCCTGCTCATCGCCCTGCTCATCGACACCCTTCAGCGCCGCTTGGCGCGGACCTTGACCGGCCTTGCCCCTGCACTGTCGCGCTGGGCCGAGGGCGACTTCGCCCAGGCCATCACCTTGGGGCGCACCAACCGTGAGCTGCACGATATCCAGGCGTCGCTCAATCGCCTGCGCCAATACCTGGTGGACCTGGTCGGCACCCTGCGTCACAACGCCGAACAGGTTGCCGGCAGCAGTCATGCCTTGGCGGGAATGAGCACTGCCCTGCACGACGGCGCTGAGCGCCAGGCCGGTGACACCGCACAGATCCGCGATGCCTTGGGCGAACTGGAGGCGACCATCCAGCAGGTCGCGGGCGATGCCAGCGCCGCCGCCGAAGCCAGCCGTGATGCCGGGCGCGCCGTGGAACAGGGCCAGGCGGTGATCGGCCAGAGCCTGTCCGGCCTGCGTGCACTGGTCGATGAAGTGCAAGGCAACGCGCAGATGATCGAGCAATTGGCCGAGGAGTCGGCCACCATCGGCGGTGTGTTGACAGTGATTCGTGCGATCGCCGAACAGACCAACCTGCTGGCGCTCAATGC